>JAILFZ010000080.1 GCA_024697295.1 Treponema sp. | reverse complement strand
CCAAAGATTACGACACGGCTTACATCATTGTGCTTTAACAAAAGTCCCCACAATGTGTAGGCTACGGCGCTGATAAATACGAGATATGAGAGAAGAAGAACTGATTGTCCTGTAAAACCCGTTATTCTGCCGCCGAGAAAGAATCCTGCGGCAATCATTACGGCTCCGCCAAAGATAAACTGCCAGCCCGAAAGCATGACAGTGTTTTCTTCCCTGCTGAAAAGTTTTACCATACACCCGCTGAATCCATAGCATACACTGCTCAAAAAGATAAAGCCTTCACCGCCAAAAGTAACGTGATAATCAACTGTCTTTCCGGTTACTGTTATGAGCACAACTCCGATAAAGCCGATTACACAGCCAAGGATTTTGGCCAAGGTAAGTTTTTCCTGTTTAAAAAGAAGAGCCGCAATCAAGAGGGAAGCAAAGACATTTGTCGCAAGAATTACAGACGACTTTACGCCCGGACACTTTGTAAGCCCGCCGTAAAAGAAAAAGTACTGCAAAACGGTCTGAACCATTCCAAGCGCCAGAACCTTGCGCCATGCCCCGGAAGATTTTGGAACAAGCACCTGTTTTTGAATCAATGAACCAAAAAGCGCTGTAAAAATTCCTGCAAAAAAGAAACGTATGCCTGCAAATAAAATTACGCTTGGAGTATCAGTGCTTGCAATGGAAAACAATCTGTAACCGGTTTTAATCGCAGGTGTCGCACTGCCCCATAAAAAGCAGCATAAGGTTGCACCGAGGCAAACCACAGGCAGATAGCTTAGAAAATGCTTTTTCCTGGAGTCCATTTTTATTCTCCTGTAAAGTTTCCTTTTAAAATTCTCGGACCATCATTCTTATGAGAGCCGCCTGAAGAAGCGGCGGCACCACCATCAGCACCGGAAACTGCCATTTGAGGCTCTTCTTTATAGCGTGTTTTAACAGTCATTTCGCTTTTTATTTTATCGAGGGCCGGATTAAAAACACGGAGAATGCTTTCCAGTACGGTCAGAATTTCATCATCAGCGTCCCGGCATTCAATAAGTTTTTCGTACGACTGATATATTTCAATATAAGCGTGATTCAACTTTGTGTAATCAGAATTATAAACTTCAACCTTATTCATCATGCCTCCTGTACCGGCCACGGCCGCTGTTTAACCTGCAAGAAAACCTCTTACAGCATCAATTTTTTCGAGCGCAGCACGGCGCCCTTCCTGATAGCAGCGCTCAAGTTCGTCGGGATTACTTTCAACGCGGCTAATTCCCAGACTCTCAGCCGGTTGAATTACAATAACCTCTCCGTTTTGAGCTTTTTGATTTACATATTTCGTCTCTTCGTTATAAACAATGTGCCGTTCTTCCATTGCCTTGAGCAACTTCGGATATTTGCCCAGAAAAAGTTTCATCAACCCAATCATTTTATTAGGCTTTTTAACAAAATCCTTAGGCTGAGTCAAAACAACCACATTCTTATTATAACCCATGTTTTCAAAGGCTTTTAACGGAATTGAATCCGTCATTCCGCCGTCAAGCAGTTTATAGCCGTCAACTTCGACTACTCTTGAACACAAAGGCATGCTTGCGCTCGCCTGCATCCACTTCATCTCTGATCCACGACAATTTTTTAATTCTTTATAAACCGGCTCACCTGTAACACAATCACTTGCCACTACATAGAATTTAATCGGGTTCTTTGCAAAAACCTCGTAGTCAAACGGATCAAGTTCGTTAGGCAGAACGTTGTAGCAAAAATCAACGTTAAACAAATCACCGGTTCTAATCAGGGAAGAAAGGGAACAGTATCTCTTGTCCTTCATAAAACGCTTGTTGTATCGGAGGGCACGTCCTTTCTGAGCGGATTTGATGTTACAGCCAAAGGTTGCCCCGGCACTTACACCAATCGCCCCGTCAAAGGTAATTCCGTTTTCCATAAAAACATCGATTACACCCGCAGTAAACATACCGCGCATGGCACCGCCTTCCATTACAAGACCTTTCATAATTACTCCAATAATATGATTTAAATTATACTTAATTAGTCCAGGATTTTCCACCGAGACGCAATAAAAATAGTATTCCCCTGACACAAAGTTCAAAACTCATTGCAAACCACACGCCTTCCAGTCCGTAGCGCGATCTTAAAAATAACGCAAGTGGAATTCGAATCATCCACATCGAAAAGAATTTTATGCAGCTCGGAACAAGAGTGTCGCCTGTACCTGCGAGTGCACCGCTTGCAACAAGGCTTGCCCCATATAATGGTTCACTGAAGGCTTCTATCATAAGGACAGCCGCACCAAGTTCAATAATAGCAGGGTCCGGGCTTATAAAACCAATCATCTGACGCGCAAAAACAAACATCAGGACGCCGGTTATAATCTGGAGGGTAATTCCGACGGAGGTCGTGAGCCAGCCAAGATGCCAGGTAAGTTTTTTTTGACCGCTTCCGTAGCACTGACCGGTTATTGTAGTTGCGGCCGAACTTAAACCGTAGGCAGGCATGTAGCACAGACTTTCTGCAGTAATCGCAAATGAATTGGCCGAAAGTGCAAGTTCACCAAGAGGACTGACAATTCTGGTGAATGCAACCTGGCCTCCGCTCATAATCACCTGCTCAAACGCAACAGGAAGACCAATCTTAAACGCCTTAAAAAGATAAACCTTGTCCCGTGCCATCTTTCCGCCGTATTTAAGCGCAAGAACATCGCTCCTAAAAAGAAGATAGAACAATAACAGGAAAGTCGTAATGAGCCGTGCAAGTAAAGTCGCAATCGCCGCACCCTTTACACCCATATTAAAAACATAAATAAAAAGGTAATTGAATGCCACATTCAGCACGCCCATCAAAATCTGAACAATGCTCGGAAAGCGCATGTTGCCCGAACACTGCAGCATTCCCGTCGCAAGACTGTTGAATTGAATTATTGGCAGGCTCAAAGCAAAGATAAAAAAATACAGAAAGGCGTCGCGGTAAATCAAATTGCCTGCCCCGAGCCAGCGCGGAACAAAAGGACTGATTCCAAGGATTACGCTTGTAAAAACAACTGTAAAAATTGAATTGACACAAAAGGCAAGCTTCATCAACGAGCGGGCTTCATCATTCTTTTTTGCGCCGATCAGATGTGCAGTCTGGACAGTAAAACCGACCGCACACGAATAAGAAAGGCCCCAGATAAGCCACGTTGACGAACTTACAATTCCAATAGCGGCCCCTTCAAGCTGGCCAAGGTGTCCGACCATCGAAGCATCGATATAACTCATTGCAATCGAACTTAACTGTGCAAGAACGGCCGGAAGGCTCAAACTAAAAATGAGCATCAGCTGATCATAGAGAGAAAGTTTGTCGCCGTCGCGCATTCGCTGGAGAATGATTGCATGTCTAGATGCAGAAGGATTAGCCATATCTATAATATACAAAAAAAGCCCCGTACAGCAAAGTACAGGGCTTATTCCATAAGTTAATAAAAAACTAGTTTACTTTACCAGTAGAAAGGAACTGCTGTGTAAAGTAAGCCGGACTGATTTTTTTGTCAAATGTAAAGTCTTTTACATAAACGTGAGTCTGGCGGCCAGTTTCTTCGTTAACAACGTTTACCGAGCGGCGGAGCTGATACAGTTCTTCTCCGTGAATCTGTTCGATTTTTTCGATAACCATTGTCTTAACATGTTTTCCTGCTTTATTGTAGTTTTCGTACTTAACAGGAAGGTATGTTGCCTTATCAACATAAACCATGCGGTATGCATATTCAACATCGCGGGCCTTAGACTTAATCGGTGTTTCTTTCAATTTCCAGCAGGTGTAAGTTACAGAACCGAAAGCTTTGCTTGTAACGGTTACTGTTTCATTTTCAGAAATCATTTCGTGGGTGTCTTCGCCGACTTTACGTGTAGACATATCATTGTATGTAAGTTCAGTACCAACAAATGATTTTGAACGTTCACCAGTACCAAGACGGCGGGTAGTTCTCAAAGAAGGCTGATAAACCCATTTATCATCATCTTTGTTTGTTTTTTCACTCTGCAAAATACGTGTATCGCGGTATGCAGCAGGTGCGGTAAATACGAATACAGCATTTTTAAGGCCGTTTTCACCACCACCATATTCTTTGATAGTTCTCTGTTCTGATTTACCATTCTTTTCGATTACATCAAGAACCAGGGTTGCAAAACTGTAGTTAGGTACGGGAAGTTCAAGCATTGTTTTTGCAATAGCTGCAGCGTCATCAGCGAAAAGACTTGAAGCAACAAACATTGTAGCTGCCATAATTATAATTTTTTTTGTCAGTTTCATAAGTTTTCGTCCTCCAAAACTTAATATAAAAATATGATTATTATATTATAACACAACTTTAGCCAAATAAAGGAAAAAGTCAGAGAATTTATAAAATTTAAATTTCACATTAAAAAAATTATGTAATTTCAAAAAAATATGTTATAATTAAATTCATATTTTCTTATTTTTTAATGTAGGAGTGCTTTATGTCAGAACATTCTAATGACGAGTCACGATTAAATTCAATTGCAGTACGTATCATCATCGGTATCATGACATTAACTACAGTTATTTTAATCGGACTTGGAGCCTTAATTTACCGTTCCGTAAAATCTACTATCGAAGAACAGTTTACTGACCGCCTTTCTAGTACAATGCACTTAATGGATCAGACACTGTATGCTTATCTTAACGGAATCGGAAAAGAATTGAACCTTCTCCAAAATGAAGGAAATATCGATCCACACTCAATCGCCGATATTTCAGAAAAACTTGTAAACAGTAATGAACACTTTATCAGTGCCGGAATTGTTTACGCAGATCAGTCAGTCAGCTGCTACCCGGAAGGAAATATTTCAGAAGCTGATGCAGAAAACTGGTACGCGGAAGCACAGAACTACGGCGGACTTCCATATTTTTCTACCATATACGAAAAGCCGGACGGAAAAATCGTAATGGCAGGTTCCATCCTCCTGACAGAAGGAGAAGAAGAACTTGGCGTTGCAGTAATTGAATTTGATATTACTTCATTCATCGTTGTATTTGGAGACGAAACTGCAATGGGTGACATTGCGTTTATCCTGATTGACAGAAACGGTAACGTAATCCTCAATCCATTTGATATTCAGGTTTCCTTTAAATCAGCAAACGAAATGGGACTTGCAGCTCTTGAATCTTACAGCCCGGGTTCCTATCAAATCAGCCGCGAAAGAGTTACAATCGGTAACCGCAATAATGAAGACACAGAAATACGTATTCTTCCATCGGAAAGCGACCTTTATGAAGCAGACTATGCAATCTTGATTCCACGAAGACTGACAGAAGCCGCATCCAACGCGGTCCTCAAAATCATCATCGTCGGAATTCTTGCAGCATTCGTTCTTTCTGCAATTATTTCATTCATCCTCGCACGTTCCATTACAAAAACGCTCAAGCAGGTTACAGGAATCCTCAAAAATATTTCACAGGGTGACGGTGACCTTACAGTTGAAATCCCAGTTGCTTCAAAAGATGAACTTGGCCGGCTTTCGGGTTACTTTAACCTTACAATCAAGAAGATTGCAAATGCAATGTCTTCGATTATCAGCCAGACTGCCAACATGAAAGAACAGTCGGAACTTTTGAGTTCAAACATGAACTCTTCCGCATCTGCCATCGAAGAAATCAACCAGAGCGTAAACTCTATTGCTGAACAGATAAAGACACAGACAGACGGTGTACACAAAACAAATTCCAGCGTAGAAGAAATTGCGCACAACATCGAAAAGTTGAACCAAAACATTCAGATTCAGGCAGAAAGCGTTTCTCAGTCTTCTTCTTCAATCGAAGAAATGGTTGCAAACATCAACTCTGTAACAGAAATCCTCGATAAGAACGCTGATAATGTTCGTAAGCTTTCAGAGTCCGCAGAAAACGGACGCGCAGTTGTTGTTAAGTCAGTAGAAATGACAAACAAGTTTGCTGAGGAATCAGCCGCCTTGATCGAAACTTCAGCTATCATCCGTAACATTGCGAACCAGACAAACATGCTCGCTATGAACGCCGCAATCGAAGCTGCCCACGCAGGAACAGCCGGTGCCGGATTTGCCGTAGTTGCTGACGAAATCCGTAAACTTGCCGAAGACTCTAACAAACAGGGTAAAAAGATCAATGATATCATGAAGTACCTCCGCGAAATGATCGTAGAAATGAACGAAGGTGCCCTTGAAACACAGAAACAGTTCGATATCATTTTTGAACACACACAGACTGTTGAACGTCAGGAAAATGTAATCAAGAGCGCTATGGATGAACAGAGCGCCGGAAGTAAACAGAGTCTTGAAGCAATTCACCAGATCAACGATGTTACCCGCGATGTTAGAAGCAGTGCCGAAGTCATGGAACAGGGTTCTAACCGCATCATCGGTGAAATGAGCAAACTTTCAGAAGTTACAAACCAGATTAGCGTTGCAATGTCTGAGATTTCTACAGGTATCGGAGAACTCAACAGTTCAATGCAGTTAATCAATACACTTTCCCAGGATTCAAGAGACAGCGTCCATAACGTTGTTGGCGAACTCGGAAAGTTCAAGGTTTAATATAATCGAATAAAACTTTGTTCAAGCTCCTTTAATTGTTTACACAGGTAACATTTAAAGGAGCTTTTTTTATGTCCGGATATTATCAATCATATGATATAATATTGTAGAATCTATTACTGGAGGGGACATGACACTAAAGGAAGTTGAGGGCGAATTAAAATCGCTTGTTCAAAACGACAATTACAAAAAGTTCAATTCTTCAATCAACCCGACCGCTTCCCCGATTCTTGGAGTACGAACTCCACACTTACGCACACTTGCAAAAAAGATAGTTAAAGACAACACAAACGAACAGAACAAAAAACCAGGCTGGCAAATCTTTCTTGAACAAAACCCGCTTACAACATTTGAACACCAGGCACTTCAGGCAATGGTAATAGGCTACGCAAGGGCCGACATCAATCTGATACTGAATTACCTTAAAGACTTTATTCCGCACATACATGACTGGGCAGTAAATGACATATTGTGCCAGACCTTCAAGATTGCACAAAAGCATCAGAAAACCGTCTGGGATTTTTTAATGGAATATAAAGATAGTCATAAAGAATTTGAGGTACGAGTCGTTGCCGTAATGCTCATGACACACTTTTTAAACGACACTTACATCGAGCGAGTCTTTGAAGTTCTCAACAATCTTTACACAGACACAAGCACAGACAATGCAAGCTACTACGCAAAAATGGGAATCGCCTGGGCTGTTGCCACCGCAGCATGTGAAGCAAAGTTTCCGCGCCATACTTATGAATTTATGAAAAGTCCTTCAAATAAACTAGATTCCTGGACCTACAATAAAGCCATCCAGAAAATGCAGGAATCCTTCCGCGTCAGTCCAGAACTAAAAGCTAAGATGAAGCTGTTGAAAAAATAGAAAATCTCAATAATTAACGCTGATAATATTTGAATTAAGGTCAGAGTTGGGAAGAATCCATACGGCTATCTGATTTTATTTAAAAAGAAAAAAGCAAACGAGAAACTTCGTTTCTCGCGCAGGGCGCTGCCGCTTTTTCGCCGGCCCGGCTTAAGGCACAGCCTACGCCGAGACTCGCTCAAACCGCTCCCAGGCGTCGCGTTTTGCCCCTGCGCGCCTTCCAGCGCTGCGGGTCGCTCCCTACCTGCTGTCCCCCGAATATTCTGTCAGTACTCCTAACGGGGGCGGTAGAACAAATCTATAGGGCTATTTTTTTGATAATTTAAAAAGAAAAAGCAAACGAGAAACTTCGTTTCTCGCGCGCAGCTTAAGGCACAGCCTACGCCGAGACTCGCTCAAACCGCTCCCAGGCGTCGCGTTTTGCCCCTGCGCGCCTTCCAGCGCTGCGGGTCGCTCCCTACCTGCTGTCCCCCGAGATTTTTCTTATCTCCTAACGGGGGCGGTAGAACAAATCTATACGGCTATTTTTATTGATGATTTAAAAAGAAAAAGCAAACGAGAAACTCTGTTTCTCGCGCAGCCCGCTGCCGGTTTTTTCTTTAAAAAGAAAAAAACGGCCCTTCGCAGCGCAGCTGCTCCGGAGACTCGCTCAAACCGCTCCTAAGCGTCGCGTTTTGTCCCTGCGCGCCTTCCAGCGCTACGGGTCGCTCCCTACCTACTTTCCCCCGAATATTCTGTCAGTACTCCTAACGGGGGATGAAGAAATCTATACGGCTTTTTTCTTTAAAAAGAAAAAGCCGGCAGCTACCTACTTTCCCCCGTTAGGAGTATCATCGGCGCAAGAGAGCTTGACTTCCGTGTTCGGAATGGGAACGGGTATTGCCTCTCCGCTATGGCCACCGGCATTTTATACTGT
>JAILFZ010000055.1 GCA_024697295.1 Treponema sp. | reverse complement strand
TCAAAGCAATCATCGCCATCATCATAGGCATTACCGCTGGCTTTATATTCAATATAGCCGTCATCAAATGCACTGCAACCTGAAATCAGGAAAAAGCATAAAGCGGTCAAAAATATGGCAGGAAGACTAAAAAGTTTTTTGTTTTTCATAATATATCCGCCTTTATAAAAAGATTAAAAATTATGTCCCTTAACAGAATTCAATATAATTTTAATAATATCACATTATATTGAAGTTTCAATAAAAATAAACAGATGTATAGAAGATCAGCTGTTAAAAGAGGCACAGAAAAAATTCATTTTTTAAGAACTAACTTCGTTTACAAGTTCCTGACCCGATTTAAAGGCCTGGATGTTTTGCAGCGTTGTGTCGGCAAGGTTTTTGAGTGCATTTGTGGTCAAAAAAGCCTGGTGGGAAGTTATGATTACATTTGGAAAAGTCAAAAGTCGTGCCAGAACATCGTCTGTCATTATGTCTGTGGACCAGTCGCTGAAAAAGTAAGCGCTTTCTTCTTCATAAACATCCATGCCGATTCCGCCTATGTGACCGTGTTTTAATGCGTGTACAAGGGCTTTTGAGTCGATTAATGCACCGCGGCCGGTGTTTATGATGACAGCGTCTTTTTTCATCATTTTCATGGAATCGTGATTTACGATGTGCTTTGTCTGTTCTGTAAGGGGACAATGAAGGCTTAAGACATCGCTTCGTCTAAAAATATCGTCCAGGCTTACATATTCGGCATTTTTTTCCTTTGCCCAGTTCTGGTTTGGAAAAGGATCGTATGCAATGATATTCATTCCAAAGCCTTTTAAAATGTCCGCCATAATCTGGCCGATTTTTCCTGTACCTAAAATTCCGCCGGTAAGGCCGTGAAGATCTCGTCCTGTAAGTCCTTCGATGTTAAAATTAGCAGTTTTTGTGCGAAGATATGCCTGCGGAATATGGCGGGTAAGGGACATTAGAAGAGCGGCGCCGTGTTCAGCGACTGCGTAAGGAGAATATGCGGGAACGCGGACAACTTTTATGCCTTTAGCGGCGGCCGCTTTAAGGTCAACATTGTTAAAACCGGCACAGCGCAGGGCAATGAGCTTTACACCGCAGTCACTTAGGGTATTGATTACAGTTTCATTGACAAGGTCGTTCACAAAAACGCAGGCAACATCAAACCCCTTTGCAGTAAGGGCTGTATTTTCGTTAAGTTTGTAATCTCTAAAATCAATATCGTAGTTAAAGCTCTCGTTGGCAGACAAAAAAGATTTTTTGTCATAAGAGTGGGTATCAAAAAAAGCAATTTTCATAAAAGGCCCCCTGTGAAAGCGAAATCCATATTCGTGTCACATCGGAAAAAAACAAAAAGAGAGCCGTAGCTCCCTTTTTTCATGTGGTCTGTTTATATTCAAAAAGAATATAAAAGCATTTTGCGGAGTCAAAAGACTCCTTGTTAGCAGGTTGACCGGATAAATTAATCAGTAATTTCATGATAATGTAATATGAGAGTCCTGTCAAACTTTAATTTTTACAAATCAAAAGAGGAGTGTTATACTGATTTTATGAAATATAGATTAGGTCTTGATTTGGGAACGAATTCAATTGGTTGGGCGGTTTATTCTTTGGATTATGAAAATGAACCGCAGAAACTTGAAGATATGGGAGTCCGCATTTTTCCTGATGGACGGGATCCAAAAACAAAAGAACCTCTTGCTGTTTCCAGACGGATTGCTCGTGGGCAAAGAAAAATAATCTATCGTAGAAAACTTCGGCGAAAAGCAACTTTCCGTCTTTTACAGGAGCAGGGGTTATTTCCAAAAACAAAAGATGAAACTCAAAAATTAAAAACACTTAACCCCTATGAATTGCGGGTAAAGGCTTTGGACGAAAAACTTGAACCTGCTGAACTTGCCCGTGTTCTGTTCAACCTTTCAGTGCGAAGGGGATTTAAAAGTAACAGAAAAGACACTTCAAATGAAGAAACAGCGGCTTCTTCAAATTCGGAAAAATTATCTCAGAAAGACATGAGTGATATGCTCTCAAATGCAATAAAAGAGGCAAATTGCAGGACACTGGGCGAATTCTTATGGAAAAACCAGGAAAAGAATCATGGAATCCGTTTTGTTCCGGGGCGAATGAGTTATTATCCCTTAAGAAAAATGTATGAAGACGAGTTCTTTGCAATCAGAGCCGTTCAAGAACCATTTTTCAAAAGTATTGACTGGGAAGGAATTTATAATTCAATTTTCTTCCAGAGAAAATTACAGTCTCAAGAGCGGGGATGTTGCCAATTCATGAGCGATAAGAAGCGCACTTTTAAGTCTATGCCCTGTGCTCAAAAACTCAGGATTCTGCAGGAAATAAGAAATTTAAATTATCAGAACGAAGAAGGAAAAACACTTCCGATTTCTGAGGAACAGGAAGATATTCTTCTTTCTCTGCTGGATTCAAAAGAAAAGGTGACTTTTGACGCTTTTAGAAAGGCTATGAAATTAAATTCAGCTTGTACATTCAATTTGGAGAAGAATCGGGATTTTTTGCTTGGAAATGCGACTGCCGTAAAAATGCGTCACAATAATCGTTTCGGTGATTTGTGGGATAGCCTTTCCCTTGAGGACCAGGATTTAATTATTGAAAAGTTGATAACGGCAGACGAAGATTCTGAAATCCTTGCACTTCTTGAAAAATACAATCTTACCGAAGAACAAAAAGATTCCATTTTAAAATTGCAGCTTCAAACAGGTACTACCATGCTGTGTAAGGAAGTTTCAGAAAAACTTGTTCATAAAATGGAGTCTGATAGCGCCTATACTTATACGGCGGCTGTTGAATCGCTTGGTTATAAATATGCTGATCAGACTGTGGAAAAATTTGATGAACTTCCCTACTATGGAAAAGTACTTGTTGGGTCAACAATGGGTGTAAATCCATCTGCCGATGAAAATAAGCCGGAGCATAAATATGGAAAAATCAGCAATCCGACAGTTCATGTTGCATTAAACCAGACCCGTGTTGTAGTGAATGCACTTATCAGGCAGTATGGAAAACCTGATCAAATTGCAATAGAACTTTCAAGAGATTTAAAAGCAAGTCGGGAAGCAAAAGATGCAATTCAGAAAAAACAGAACGAAAATAAAAAGCGAAATGAAATAACAAATATTAACATTCGTGATGCGAATCCTAATATCCAATATCCTAATCGTAATGACCGGTTGAAATATCGGCTTTGGGAAGAACTTGGGGCAGAAGGATTACCAAGAAAATGTCTTTATTGCGGAAAAACCATTTCCGGGGCTGAACTTTTCAGTAAAAATATTGAAATTGAGCACATTCTCCCATTCAGCCGGACTTTGCTTGATGCAGAATCGAATCTGACTGTGGCACATTCAAGCTGCAATGCCTTTAAGAAAGAACGTTCTCCTTATGAAGCATTTGGTTCAAATCCAAAAGGCTTTAATTGGGAAGAAATCCTCATGAGGGCAAATCAGCTTAAGAATCCCGCAAAACGCAGACGGTTTGCCATTGATGCCATGGAAGGTTTTGAAAAAGACAGCGGTTTTATTGCGCGGCAGCTGACAGATAATGCATATCTTTCAAAAATGGCGATGAAATACCTGAAGTCTGTGTGTGATAATATCTGGTCAGTGAACGGCGGTATGACAAAACTGCTTCGTGACCGATGGGAAATTGATTCAATTTTGAAAAGGAAAATTGGGGATACGGAAATTGTACATTTTGGTCTGAAAGATGAACAGATCGGAGAATACAAAAAGAACCGCTACGACCACCGTCATCATGCCCTGGATGCTTCTGTAATTGCTCTGATTGACCGCTCAATTGTAAAAGAAATTTCTACGCTTAATGCACGCTCTCAAAAGAATCGGATTGAAGTTCCTCCTATGGCAGTTCCACGACTGGAATTGCAGGAAAAGGTTAAGAATATTGTGGTAAGTTTCAAGCCGGACCACGGTGCGGAAGGCAAACTGTCAAAAGAAACGCTTCTTGGTAAAATCAAGCGTGAAGAATTGCTGGAAATTTCAAAAATTGAGGAATCTGATATACTGCTTATAAAAAGTGATAAGGTTCGCAAAGATTTTGAAGAGAAATTTACGGAAACAAAGGATATAAAACAAGTTCGTAAGGCGCTTAAAGATGTCTATCCGCAGATAAAAGTATTTAAGGAATTCTTTGCATCCCGTACTGCAATATCAAGTTTGAAAGAAAGCAACATCGAAGATATTGTGGATGATAAAATCCGTAACAAGTTGCAAGATTTTGTTGCACTCCACAAAGGAGAAAAATTTGAAGAACTGATGGAACGTTTTAGTGAGCAGACAGGTATAAAGAAAGTACGTTGTATCAACCGTGTCCAGACACCTATTGTAATAAATGGTGATGTTCCACGCTATCTTGCACCGGAAGATTATTTTGCTGCGATTATCTGGCAGATTCCACCAAAAAAAGAAGGAGCAAAACCAACTTTTGAAGCACAGTATATCCGCAGAACGGAAGTGGGAAAGGATAATAGACCAAAAGTTGCGGTGATAGAAGCATGGAAAAAGAAACATCATTCTGCTGCAAAAAATTTAGGAATTCTGCACAAGAATGATTATCTTGAATTTAGCGACAATGGAAAGTGGTATAAATGTCGTGTAGCTGGACTACAAGCTGCTGCAAATCGATTAGATATACGGCCTTTGTGTGCCGTTACTGATTGCAAAGATTGGTTGATTTCAACAAATGAAAATCAAATTGAACGGTATTGGAAACCACAAAAAGGACAGAATTTCATCTCCGTTAATGTTCTGTTTGGCGAAAAGCAGGCCCGCTTCATCACGGTAAATCCTATTGGCAGAGTTTTCAGAAAATAATGGCGAACTCTGTTCGGTTTGCCGATACATAGAATATGCTGAACAGAGTTTTAGAGATTTATGAAGAAAATCGATATCTGTCTCTTAGCCGCGGCTTTATCGTCATTCAGCATGGTTCGGAAGAACTGGGGCGTGTACCACTTGACGATATTGGTGTGCTCTTACTTTCTGCTCAAAGCGTAACTTTTTCAAAAAATATTCTAAATGCACTTGCCGAGCGAGGCTGCGTTACAGTGCTTTGCGGAAAAAACTATTCGCCACAAAGCATGGTTCTTCCCGTTTATTCACATTATCTTTTTGCAAAAATCCTTAAAAAGCAGATAGAAGCTTCTGTTCCGCTTAAAAAAAGAATCTGGCAGCAGATTGTCATCCATAAAATTAAGAATCAGGCCCTTAATTTGCAGATCTGCGGAAAAGAAAAAGATTCAAAGCTTATTGAAAAAATAGCAACAATGGTAAAATCAGGAGACCCTGATAATAGAGAAGCTTATGCTGCGAGAATGTACTGGAAATCACTTTTTGGAAAAGAATTTATTCGTGATAAAGAGCAGGAAGGTATAAATGCATTTTTGAACTACGGCTACGCAATCATGCGCTCTTCTATGGCCCGGGCGGTTTGTGCCAGCGGACTTCTTCCTTCGCTTGGACTTCACCATGACAATAATCTTAATCAGTTTTGTCTTGCTGACGACTTATTTGAGATTTACCGCCCTTTAGTTGACTGCGTTGTATTTCATCTTGGAATAAATGATGATTCTGAATTGACTCCCGAATATAAAACAAAACTTACGGAAACATTGTGGATAAAGGTTCGTACTTCGGAAGGCAATTCTCCTGCATTTCAAAGTATGCAATATTTGACGGCTTCTTATGTTCATGCATTGGAAGATGGAAAACCTGTCATTGATTTGCCTGTGTGGGCAGGAGATGAATATGGTGATGCCGGAATTGAACAGGTATGAGCTTATGTGGATGCTTGTTTTATTTGATTTACCTGTGGTTGAAAATAAAGAACGAAAGGCAGCAACAGATTTCAGAAATCTATTGCTTGATCATGGTTTTGCAATGGTGCAATATTCAATTTATACCAAGCTTTTTTCAGGGAAGGATGCCTGTGAAAAATATTATCGGCTTATACAGCAAAACTTGCCGGATGAAGGTAAAGTTGATATTATTACGATAACGGATAAGCAGTATGAGAACATTATCAGTTATTCTGCAAGCAAAAGAATTGAAAAAAATGAGACAAAACAACTGCTTTTGTTTTAGTTTTTTCTCAAAAAAAATACATCCGATGCACTCTATTTCTATATATAAAATAAAATTACATCGGATGTATTATAACTGATTAATTTGTCCGGTCAATCTGCAACA
>JAILFZ010000053.1 GCA_024697295.1 Treponema sp. | reverse complement strand
TTAAAAATTTCCCTGTATACTTTTGGATTGTGAGAAAGATTTTTTGGAGAAAGGGTAGTGCTTGTTTTTCTGCGCAAAAACCACGAAAGAAGAATCGAAAAACTGACAATCTGGCTGATTAAGGTTGCGATTGCGGCCCCGCTGATTCCGAGCCTGAGGCCAAAGATAAAAATCGGGTCCAGAATCATATTCAATATTCCGCCCAGAGTAAGACCTACCATGGATAAAGCAGCCTTTCCCTGAAACCTCAACTGGTTGTTCATTACAAAGGAGGTAACCATGAACGGAGCTCCGAGCAGGATAAAGCGTGCATAGTCACGCGCGTACGGAGCAATTGTTGCAGTCGCTCCAAGATGAGTTACAATCCACCCGTTGAATCTGACCCCGAGAAGGGCAATTAGAGTTCCAGTGACAAAGGCGAGGATAATTCCTGTTGAACAATACTCGTCGGCGCTTTTTGTATTGCGGGCTCCAAGCTTACGGCTCAAAATACTGCCGCTTCCCATTCCGATAGTAAAACCAAATGCCTGAATTATAGCCATGATGGAAAATGTGATTCCGACCGCACCGCTGGCAGAAGTTCCGAGCTTTGAAACAAAAAAAGTATCTGCCATATTGTAAATTGCTGTAACCATCATGCTGATTATTGTAGGAACAGCCATTTTGATGATAAGCGGACCCACGTTCTTATTGAGCATGTCGTTGAGTGTTTTATCCTGTACGGAAGAAGTTGAAACAGACATGGTTAATCTTACATTTTTTTTAGTGTAAAAAGCAATTGCGCACGTTCATAATTTTTGGTAAGGTAATTGTACTTGCCGACTTAGCTCACCTGGTAGAGCAGCTCCCTCGTAACGAGCAGGTACTCAGTTCAAGTCTGGGAGTCGGCTTAAAAAAACTTGCACATCGGTGCAAGTTTTTTTGTTTTAAAGCGATAACTTGAACTGAGTAGCGGAGAGAGCGCCGAGCAGGGGCGAGGAAGAGGCGACAGGGAAGTCGCCGGAAGCGAACGCAGACGGGTCGGAGGGAGTAACAGGAAGTTGCGACAGGAGACCCCAGTTCAAGTCTGGGAGTCGGCTAAAAGAAGGGGCTGTCCCAAAAGTATGGGACAGCCCCTTCTTTGTCTTAAACAGACTACTTGAACTGAGTAGCGGAGCGAACGCCGAGCAGGGGCGAGGAAGAGGCGACAGGGAGGTCGCCGGAAGCGAGCGCAGACGGGTCGGAGGAAGCAACAGGAAGTTGCGACAGGAGACCCCTGTTCAAGTCTGGGAGTCGGCTCTAAAAAAACTTGAAGTTCTGAAAACAGAACCATTAAGTACCCTCTATGAAAAATATTCTGAATTTACAGAACTGACAGGTCAAAAAGATATGTTGAATACAATTCTCAGAAAATTGAGAAAGAACGGCTTTGAGGTATATAATACAATTAGAAGATTAAGAGTAAAATGGAATAAGTATATTTATTATACAAAAGTTGTTGTCCCGCAGATGTGTGACATAACGGATCCAGGCCCGTTAAGGATGCCAAACAGACAGATGCTTATAAGGCTAAAAGGTGAAATAAAATGATAGGTAAAGTAATTGTCTTTTTGAAAGAGAGTATAGGCAAAAAACTTGTATCGCTGCTATTCTTTCTGGCTTTTGTATGCGAATTTATATCGTTATGTACCATTTTGCTCCCTTTTTTAATTGAAAGGTTTATTGAGCAGATACAAATTGGTGTTTTCTCTTTATATTATCCGCTACTGCTGGTTGTTTCCTATTTGCTGATTTTTTTATTACAGTCTGTAATTGTCTGGTTTTATGGCAGATTACAGCTTAGGGCAAAGGTCCAATTGCAATTATCGATATTTGATGATTTATTAGTTGTAAATCCTACCGTAATAAGAAAAAATGGAGAAGGTTTTTTTACATCGCTGATGGAAGAATCTGTAGAAACAGTTTTAAATCTTCTTAGCCCGAACAGCCTTTCGGTATTTTTTAAGATTTTCCAAAATTTTATAATTATTGGAATCTTATTTTATAAAAATACCGTAATTGGAATCATTGCAATTCTACTTTTTTCATTATATTTCGTTGCTTTTGTGTTGAATAATAAACTTTTCTCAACAATATTAATTCAATTTATCGAGAAAAATAGTGACAGTGTTTCTAAAATATATGATTTTATAAAGGGAAATAAAGTTCTTCTTGCTGAAAAAGAATATCGGGACTTTGCACATAAAAGGGTATCAGATATTTTACAGCAGGTACAGAAGATTGAATTTAAATTACAGTATTGTTTTGAACTTATTTTCTCTACTCTTGGCAGTTTTATTCAGCCTTGTTCAAACGTAATTGTAATAGGAATTTTAGGAAAAAATGTCATTACTGGAAATCTGACATTTGGAACTTTTGTTTTAATAATTACTTATTTTAATATTTTACAAAATGGTTTTGACAGTTTTCAAAAAATTGCAGATTTGATATTTCATACATCAGGAGCACTAGATTCATTAACTAGCTTTACTGAGAAAAAATTAGTAAGTTTTAAGGAATTATCCGGGGATGAAGTATTTTTTATAAAATTCGAAAATGTAAATAAATCCTACGAAAATAATATAATTTTTGGTAATGTTACAATCACGCTTGGACAAAATAATAATTATGGTTTAATAGGTTCTTCCGGTAGTGGAAAGTCATGTTTTATAAATTCCGTTTTAGGATTTGAACAGCCAGACAGCGGGGTTATAAAATTCCTTAATGATAATCAGAATGTAGCTTCATGTTTACCGGTGCAAAAAATCGCATGTCTTTTACAAACATCTGAAATCTTTAATTTAAATCTACAGGAAAATATTTTTCTTTCAGATGTATTTGATAAAAAAGAATTTGATTTATTGGTAAAAGAATTTGAGTTAGAAAAACTGACAGACAGGACATTTGGGAGCGGCGGAAGTTTTATTTCCGGAGGAGAAAGACAGAAAGTATTATTGGCAAGATTTGTACATCAGTTAAAGAATAAAAAATACTATATTCTGGATGAACCGCTTACCGGGATGGATGTACTGTTAAAGAAACGCATTTGTGAAAGTCTAAAAGCACACCTTAAAGGCAAGACCGGTATCTGTATCACACATGATCAGTATATTTTAGATAATCTTTGTAATAAACTCTTACTTTTTAATAAGCATGGAGAATTGAGACTTTATGAAAATGATGAAAAAAATATCGAGAAAATCCTTTTAAGTGAAAAATAATCG
>JAILFZ010000050.1 GCA_024697295.1 Treponema sp. | reverse complement strand
GCCTGCTCAAGGGCAGGATTAATTCCGCGCAAAGTCTGGAGACAGATTAAATAAGCGACCGGAAAAAAACAAAGGACCTGGGCAATTAAAAGTCCCCAAAAACCGTACAGCGACACGTCCAGGTGAAGAAGAGTTTTTGTAATAAAGCCCTGACGTCCCAAAAGCAAAATGAAAGCAAGGCCGCCGACAAAAGGAGGCGTAACCAGATGAACAACCGGCAGAACCGCAAAAAACTTTTTAAAAGGCACTTTTACCCGGGCTATGGCATAGGCATACAAATAGCCGGTTATTACGGAAATAAAAGTTGAAGCAAAACACTCAATTACAGTGTTGCGCATTGCAGTACGCAGCACTGCCGAAGTAAAAACAGATTTTACGTCAGCCGCATCCGGCGTTAAAAAAGCGCAGATAAGAGGAAAAATTACACAAACTGCAAAAAAAATAACAGCAGCAAACCAGACCCCACGGAAAGATTTACTGCTGTCTTTAAGCAAGCGATTCAACTTGTACCCGTGTTATTTTACTTCTTTAGTCCAGCGTTCCAGAACCTGTTCACGCTGAGAAGAAGCTTTTTCTGTATCATAATTGATTAAATCGATATCTGCAATTGGAATAGAGCCCTTTGCAGGTTTTGCTTTAGGGTTTACCGGGATTGTAAAATCGATTGAACTCATAAGTTCCTGAGCATCAGTTGAAAGCATAAAATCTACAAACTTTTTAGCCGCATCTTTATTCTTTGCGTTTTTAAGAATTGCAATTGCGTCCACATCTCCAACCGACTGAGGAGGTGCAACGAGGGCAATGTCAAAACCGAGCGACTTGTATTTTGTGAGCGCGTGGAGGTAAGCAATTCCGATTGCGTATTCGCCTGTACCGATTAATTTTGGAGGCGCACTTCCGCTGTCTGGAAACTGACCTACAAGCTGAGATAATTGAATCAGATAATCCCAGCCCTTGTCCCAGCCGAGCCTCTGCAGCTGGTTCTGAACAAACAGATAACTTGTTGAACTTGCAACAGGGTTTGTCATTACAACTTCGCCCTTGTAAGCCGGGTTGAGCAAATCTTCCCAGGTCTTTGGCTTTGGAATTGAACTGAATTTCTGTTCATAGCGGGCGGTGTTGATTCCGATACCGAGTGTCAGAACACAAAAGCCTGTCCAGTTGCCGTCTGCGTCCTTTGCATAATCAGGAATCGACTTTGCAAGGGGCGATTTATACGGTTCAAGGGCGCCTGCGGCCGCCGCCTGGATATGATAAGAAGACGCACCTCCGAGAAGAATGTCTGCCTGAGGATCATCTTTTTCTGCAATTACGCGGTTTACAAGTTCACCGGTGGTCGCGCGGAGGTAAGAAACCTTTATGCCGGTTTTTTCGGTAAAAAGGTCGGTAAGCGCCTTTGTTTCTTCATCGTGAATAATTGAATAGATGTGAAGTTCCTGATCTTTTTTAGCGCAGGAACTGAATAATGCTGCTGCACAAAGTGCGGCCAACGGAAGCAAAACGATTTTTTTTAATATATTTTTTCTCATGTGACCTCCAGAAGTTTTGTTTCAAACCTCTTATTACCTATCATATTAGTATGTTGGATTAGCAGTGTCAACAATACTAATCCATAAAACCTTTTACGCGACCATCTGCCTTTGAATCAAAAAGAAAGAGCCTATTCATTGCGCATACGGAAAATTCCGTCTTCATATCCCTGAATCGACTTGTCTTCATCGGCAAGTTCAAGGCGATATTCGCCCCAGGCGCAGAAGAGCCGTTCCCGTTCAATCGAACAATAATGCCGCCCGAGTTTTTTGGCAGTAACCGACGTGCTCATAGAACCGCCGAACGGATCAAAGACGATGTCGCCGCCGCAGGAAGAAGCGAGTATGAGTTTTGCAAGAAGTTTTTCGCTTTTTTGTGTCGGATGCCCGGTGTTTTCTGCCATTGACCAGAATGGAATCGTAATGTCGGCCCAGAAATTTGACGGGCATGTGTCGCGGTAAGCGCCCTCTTCTCCGGTCTCCCAGTCTTTTGGCTTTCCGTCTTTGGTGTATGGTGCGATAACCTTACGGCGCATTTTTACAGCATCAAGGTTAAAAGTGTATCTGTCGCTTTTTGTTATAAACCAGATGTCTTCGTGGCAGTTTTTCCAGTTTGCTTTTGAACCCCGTCCCTTTTCGCGTTCCCAGGTAATCCTGTTACGGATAAAAAGAGCACCTTCGTTTTCCAGCTCTGCAAGAACCTGACCCACAACAATGCTGCTCTGCCAGTCAACGCAGATGTACATCGATCCTGTGTCAGTCAGAAGCGGCAGAGTTAATTGAATCCAGTTTTTTGTGTATTCAAGATAGCGCTCGTTGTCAGTTGAATTGAACTTGGATGAGGCGTACTGTTTTGACAAATTATATGGAGGGTCCGCGATAATCAACTGAAAAGATTTTTCCGGCATCTGCGGCAGAACCTTAAAGGAATCAGCGCACAAAGTTTTGTCAGTAATCTTATCAAGTTCGAGAGAAGTGCTGCCATCCGGAAAAAGACAACGCTCTAAATAAATTTTGCCTTCTTTTTCTGAAAAGTCTATTGTTTTGTTTTTTGGAGACTTTTTTGTCATAAAAACACTATATCAAAATGAATGGAGTTTTAAAAGTATAAAAAAAAGTCAAAAAAATTTATTTATTATATATTTTTTATATAAAATATTACCATTCTGAATATAAAAACTTACATTCATACAAAATATAACGGGCATAAATTTATAATATCAGGAGTTCATCGCCTTATTTTAGATAAAATTCGCGTTGAAAATATAAGATATGCTATTTTTAACGGTTTTAACCAAAACCACCACGGTAAAATTCAATTTCAACGGGAGTTTTCAAATATATAATCATTTTAGGATTATGAAAGAGTGGCAGGCGCACGCTGCTCTGTAAATATTAACTGTCGTTCTCCTCCCTTTTACGACGGTTTTTCCTAAACTAAAGAACCGGATTTTCCATGGAGCAAGAAACGTGGATTGTCCGGTTTTTTTTATTCTTAAAAAGATATTTTGCACGAAATAGGAAAATGATCGCTGTACCCCGTGCC
>JAILFZ010000185.1 GCA_024697295.1 Treponema sp. | reverse complement strand
TTCCGCAAAAATGAAAAATTTTTAAAAATGCGGAATGGCTGATGGGATTACGTTAGGGATTGGAGCACCTGCGGAGCAGTACCGCTTGCGGTATGGAGCGCGGTTAGCGCGGAAGTGCGGAAAGCCCGGCGGCAGCGAAGCTGACGCAACGCCCGAATAAAAATGAGGAAACAATGACACAGGAAGAAAGACGCATTTATTTAATAGAAGAACTTCTCAAAGAAAGAAATGAATCGGCCCAAATTCCAGGGGATGAAAAAGGACAGAGGGATTTACTCCGCGCCCTCATGAATGTAAGGGAGCCCCTTCCTGTAAGCGCAGATTTTTTGCAGATTCAGGATGAATATTTACAGGAAGTGAATAGGGAGCGAGGGTGTACCGATGTTTGTGATTTAAAACCGTCAGCGCGTAATTCTCATTTGTACCTCTGGCAGGGGGACATCACCACACTAAAAGTTGATGCCATCGTAAACGCCGCAAACTCTGCCCTTTTAGGCTGCTTCGCTCCCCTTCACACCTGCATTGACAACTGCATCCACACTTTTTCAGGAATTCAGCTTCGTCTTGCCTGCAATGAACTTATGCAAAAACAGGGAAAACCGGAAGGAACTGGTCTTTGTAAAATAACTCCGGCCTTTAACCTGCCCTGCCGATATGTCCTCCACACCGTAGGCCCCATTATACAGGCTTCTGTAGCCCCCAGAGATAAAGTTCTGCTTGCTTCCTGCTACCGAAACTGTCTTGAAGCCGCCGCAGAAAATGCTCTTGAATCTGTGGCCTTCTGCTGCATTTCCACCGGAGTTTTCCGCTTTCCCGCAGAAAGTGCCGCCCAGATTGCGGTCAAAACCGTGGAAGACTGGCTGATTCAGAATCCGGAAAAGTCTGTGAAGAAAGTCGTCTTTAATGTTTTTGGAAATAAAGATTTGGAAATTTATCAGGGAATATTGGAGGAATAATGGATTACAATAAATATAAAAACGGAGGCATAAAATGGAATTAGCAGAAATCATGAAAGAAAAAGTTTTCGCTGTTGCAGGAGACACCCTCAACGAAGAAAAATACGCCTGCAAAATCAAAAAAGGCCTAGAAGAAGGTGGCTACAAGGCTTATGGGGTCGGAAAGGAACTCTCTAGTTTTAACGAAATCCCCGAAGAAATCGACATAATAGATTTATGCATAAACGCAGTAAAGGGACTGAAACTTCTTCAGGAATGTAAAAAATCCTTCAAGTGCATAGTCATTCAACCAGGAGCGGAAAGCGAAGAACTTTTGTCATATTTGAAAGAAAACAATCTTCCCTACATTCAAGGCTGCCTTTTAGTGGGATTGAGTTTATATGCAAAAGGGAAGAAATAAATTCAATAAGTGGGAACAATCTTAAAGATATGGGCGCACCCCTTCGTTACACTTCGGGTCGGAAATCTGTTTTTTCAGGTTTGCCGTGACCGACTATATGTGTTTGATTCAGGACGCTTTTCCTGGAATCTTTTTCTGAATTGCGATTCAGGCTTTGCTTTTTTTATTTTGAACGGAAGCTCTACTTTTCTCAAAAAAAGAAGACTGCCTGAAAAAGACAGCCTTAAGTAATTATTTTTTGAGGATTCTTATTGACAAGCTGGGGCCTTATATGTGTTAGGTTGTATTTTTATTTACCAGATTGTTTTCACATTGTATTGTGGAATTTTTGAGTCAGTCGTTACAATTGTTAAATTGTTTTCAATTGCCTGGGCAATTAATAATCTATCAAAAGGATCTTTATGAATATCTGGTAAAACTTTTATTGCTTCTGCATCAAATTCTGTTGGAGGTAGATAAATAAATTCTTCATCTTCGAGAACTGTTTTTAATTTTGGAATATCGATATTAAACTGTAAAGTACCTTTTGCCTGTTTGATTGCAATTTCCCATAAAGATGCAAAACTGAAAAAACATCTTTTTGTTTCCATGATATTTTTTGCAGTTGAAGAGAGTTCGTTACTGCCTGATACATACCAGATTATTGCATGTGTATCCAACAAATACATTACATATACTCCGCAAATTCTTCGAGTGGTTCGTCAAAGTCTGGAGACATTTTACAAGGTATATCTTTTAAACAACCGAATCCTTTTTTCTTGGAAACAGTATGATTTTGTTTTTCGGGTGTTGTGAATTTATAAAAAATATAATCTATGTAAGTTGCAACTTCATCAATTGCGGCCTGAGGAAGAGTTTTTAATTTTTTTTCAAGAGCAGGATATTCCATACAATACCTCCGTAACTTCTAATGTTGGTTTTATTATAACATATATACTTAATTTTTCTACTGTTAAATAAATAAGGCGGGCTTGACCCGCCTTTGGAAGCAATACAAAGAATTTGATTATGTATAAACCTCAAAATACTTTATATTTTTATTCCAATAAATACATAACAATAAGAAAACCACCTGCTACCATAAAAAGCCAACTTAAGATTCCGACTATTTTATTTAAAGCAGTCCATCCCATTGCTTTTGCGGTTGAATCAGTTATATGAGTAACTGATGAAAAAATTTTTCCTACAATTCCGAGTATTAATAAAATAATACCGCCTATTAACATAATAAAATCCTCCTTGGATTTTTCCACTACGGAGAAAATCTGTTGGAAGATTTACCTTATCAACGATAAGTGGCGCAGCGCGCCATCAACCTAACAACTGGTTGTACCGCAGTGGGCTCGACCCGCTGTCGGCTACGAACCTTTGTTATGACAAAATTATTACTTATACAGAACTATATATCTAAAATCCTTTTTCTCTTTAAGAAGATTCTGTACGACTATTTGAAGCGTATGCTTCAATTTTTATATTTTTTTGCAAGTTTGACTTGAAAAAAATATTTCTTTCTATTCTTTTATAATTTCATTGTATTCTACTAAATGGGATTTCCAGAATTTTATTTCTTCATCTGTTAAACTTCCACATTCAAAACATGGTATAACTCCACATAAATGAACCCAATTATTTAATGCAAAATAAGATAATACTTTGTATAAGTAAGTTGTATCTGTATCTTTACATTCTGGAAGTTTTATCGCCTTGAATACGGTCTCACTTTCAGATTTTTCCTTTACTTGAAGTAACATCACATATTGCATATTTGTG
>JAILFZ010000145.1 GCA_024697295.1 Treponema sp. | reverse complement strand
AACAAACCGCCGTTTACGCTGAAGTTTACGGCCGTCTGAGCTACGCAGGAAACACGTCCGTTTTTACAGAATACTTTTGAATCCTGACCGCTTACGGCACAAATATAAGAATCAGCCTGTCCGGTAAGCCCGGTTGAATTGAGTTCGATTACAGAATTGAGGGCCGAGAATGCAGTTCCTGATTCATCAAAGAGAGAAATGATTTCGCAGTCGTAAAAACTTGCAGTTGCGTTTTCCAGAGTAACCATCTTTGTGTTTGAATTAAACGCCTGGCTTCTTTCTTTTTGAATTATCAAATTGTGCGCTTCAAGGCTTGCTCCGCGCAGCAGAATGCAACCCTGGGAAGGAATTATAATTTTACTTTCACCTTCTGCCGTAAAAGCACAGTTTGAATTGATTAAAATCTCCTTGGCAGGAAGGATAAATTCGCCCTTTACAAAGAAGTGAGCAAAGCGTCCCTGATTGATAATGCCGACTGCCTGCTCAAAAGAGTTGAAAGGATTTTTACGGCTTCCGTCAGGTGCCACAGAAGTTGAACTTGAATCCAGGTAATAATTGAATTCATCAATGATAACGCGGTACTCGCTCACAAGGCTCGTATTGCCGGCGTTGTCTTTTGCAAAAGCCTTTACCTTGTAAAAAACAGGAGTTTCGCTGTTGCTCAAAAGTGTGATTGTGTCTGTATACGGAACAAAACTTCCGGTCTGAACCTTGTCCAGTTCCGGGGAGCGTACTTCAAAGTCAGTGTCGTTTACTTTGAGAGGAGCGCTGATTGAATAGGAAACCTGAGTATCGCGCTCACTGCTGATTTGCAGCTCAACCTTGCCGCGTGAGTAAAATCCCCTGTTGGACGGATTGAACTTTGGCGGAAGCGGCGGCTGTCTGTCTACGTCGTAATAAGCGCGCTTTAGTCCCTGGCTTACACCGTCACAGAAAAATTCAAATACTGCTTCTCCACGGATATTGTCGCCTTCAAAGGTGTCAAAGACTGCACTGGAAAGAAGTCCCTTGTTTGTTGAATTTGTACCGGCTGCGTTTGAAGACACGACGCTCATTCTGTAGCGTACGTCTCCATCAATCCGGAATGTGGCGGCTCCGCGGCTGTTTTTTGACGAAACAAGCTTTGGTTCAACCGGCAGAATAAAGTTGTGTACCGGGTTTCCCTTTTCGTAGGCAACTGACTGCCATGAAATCTTGTGTTTTACAGAACGGTCGAGAGTTACAGGCACTTTTGAAGCCGACCATTCGCCGCCGTCAATTGAATAAATTAATTTTTCGCCTTCAAAGATAAATGTGTTCCAGTTCTGGATTTGGAAAGGAACCGACTGCTTTGACAAAACTCCAACGGCCCCGCCCGGAACAAAGATTACAAAGCGCCACTGGTTGTTTCCTTCGGCTACAGTGCAGCTTACAAAGCGAGACAAAACGTTTGCGCTGTCCATTGTAAGCGTTTTACCCTGTATCTGAGGTTTTTCGCCGTCGCCGAGGAAGTATGAAAAAGAATTTGGAATTTTCAACGGGTTGTCTTCGGTGTAAGTAAAAATTCCTTTATTGGCTACATTTTTGATAAAAAAACTTTCTGCGGAGTCTTCGTTGTAAGGATTGTTTTCCTGAACATTAAAAATAACTTCAGCTTCTTCCGAGTGATTTTCGCCAAAAACAACGGCGATTCGGACAGTTACCCGGCCGATTGCATCAATTAAAACCGGGCCGTCGTATGCAAAACCCGAAGTTAAAGGATCACTTCCCGTAAATGAATAAAAACACTCTGCCCCGTCGCTTGTATCAAGTACGAGGGTCTGTTTGTTAGAAAAGTTTCCTGCAACCGGAGAAATGATTCTCTGGGCAAAAACTGCAGAGGTTAAAAAGGAAGCTAAAACAGCAATCAGTAACTTTTTTATCATAAAAATCTCTCTGTTAATCCTTACTTGAAGAACGGTCCAAGAATGTCGCGGAGTTCTCCGTCCTGTTTGTAATAGTATTCTTCGAGTTCTTCTTTTTTCAAACCGACAAGTTCGTGGCTCATGTAATGAATCCATCTGTCTTCTTCCGGTTTTGTAATATCAAATTTACGGCACCAGTAGTCAGGCTTAATCGGAAGAGTTTTTCTGAAAGTAAAATTCTTAAAGTCATGAACTACAACCTTGATGTCAGAGCGAGGAATTCCTTTTTGGAGAAGAACTTCAACAAGGTAGTTCAAAGTGCGGCCTGAGTCATAAATATCGTCTACGAGGAGGATTTTGTCTCCCGGACGCAGATACTCAGGGCTGTATGTCCAGCCGTCAATTCGGATGGCATCATGCTGCTGAACATCAGTATAAGAGCGGGCAACAACTGCCGCATACAAAACAGGCTTCTTTTCCTTTAGGGCAAGTTTAAAATACTCGCTGATGACATTTGACATGTAGGCTCCGCCGCGAAGCGAAGAATAAATGATGTCAGGAATAAATCCATCCTGCAGAATTTTATGTCCAAGTTTTATTGCGTCGTTACGAACCTGATCGTATGGTAAAAATTCTTTAATCATATTGTTGTCCTTATTTTTATCATTTTACCGCACAATGCGCATTTTTACAACAAATGAAGACTAAAGGTTTTGTAAAACAGCCCTTTCAAGCGCGTCCACCCCGTCAAAATCAGCGGTATTTGAATTCACTTTTTGTGTCAGGGGAGAACCGGAAAGCACTTTTACCTTATCGCAGAGAAGAGAAATTTCCCTGATATTGTGGCTTACAAAAATTACGGTTTTAGGGTCGTCTTTAAGAAGAGATTTTAATAATTGAATTAAATTTATTTTTGACGGTAAATCAAGCGAATTGAAAGGTTCGTCCATCAGCAGTATGTTGCAGCCGTATGCAAAGGACCTTGCAAGGCACGCCCTCTGTTTTTGTCCGCCGCTCAGGTTTTTTACAGGACTTTGCGCTTTTTCTGACAAGCCGCATTTATTTATAAAAGTCCCGGCGCGTTTTTTTGCAGTCGCTTCGTCAAATTTGTTTACCAGCGGAATCATTACGTTTTGAAGCACAGTCAGGTTTTCAAGGAGTCTGCCGTCCTGAAAGATATATGCAATCTCAGGCTGTCTGTCAAATTCGACAGTGCCGTTGATTTTGTCGTCCGTCTTTAAAATTGAACTTATATAATCAAGCAGAGAGGTTTTACCGGTTCCACTGGAAGCAATCAAAGCAGTAACGGAAGAACTTTCAAATTTTGTTTCAAAATCGCGGTACAAAACTTTTCCGCCGCGTTCCATAAAAAGGTTTTTGACAGTAATCGCAGGGCACTCAGGCTCACCGGCCTCTCCATGTTGAATTAAATTACCGGTGCGTCCGCGTATTTTTGCTGATGAAAAATGAATATGAGTCAGCAAAAAAGCAAGAACCCTTTCAAAGATAAAGCTCAAAACAACAATGCAGGCAGTCAAAGCCATGACACGTTGAGTTTCAAGATGAATGCGTGCACTCTGGAGCAGAGTGCCAAGTCCTTGGCGCGGAAAGACGAGCACTTCGCCCGCAGCAACAACCTTCCAGCACATTCCGAAAGAAGAAATCAGACTTCCGGTAAAAAACGGCCGGAGGCTGTCAAAATAAATGTATAAAAGCTTCTGTTTTTTAGAAAAGCCGTAAACCTGAGCCATGTCTAAAAGTTTTGGACTTGTGTTCATAATTCCCTGACTCACGGAACTTATGATTACAGGAGTTGCCATCAAAAATGCAGCAAAGACTGGAATCGTAGTTGTGCGGAACCAGAAAACCGCAATTAAAATCAGAGAAACAACCGGTGTCGAGCGGATAAAAGAAATCGGAAAATTCAACAATTGCTGAATTTCACGGGACAGTCCGCACAAAACACCCAGGGCAAGGCCGACAGCGGCAGACAGAAAAAAGGCGGCCAGTACACGGCAAAAGCTTGCGCCTACGGCCAGATAAAAAGTTTTGTCTTCAAAAAGACCGGCAAAACTCTTTACCACAGTAAAAAAGTCCGGCAGGATAAGTTCACTTTTTACGATGAAACTTAATGCCTGCCAGATAAAAAGAATTATGAGCAGAGAAAGAATAAATATTACTGCAGGTTTAATTCGTTTTAAATCCAATTAACGCGAGTAATAAAATTCATCAGATGGTAATTTACCGCCGATTGCCTGAGCTGCAAAAGAAAGGTAAATATTCAAAAAGTCTTCGATTGACTGACGTTCACCGGCAATTTCCTGACATACAAATGCACAGTTTGGGATTGCTTTTGCGGCGATTGGAGCCATAAGGCCGAGTGTATTTTTCTGAACGAGAACGCCTGCCTTGTTTGGATTTTTGTTAGTCCATTCAACAGCCTGTGCGTATGCGTCGATGTATGCGTTTACAGTTTCCTTGTTTTCTGAAGCAAATTTTGCGTTTGCAACAAGAAGTGAAAGGGGATAATTTTTTCCGCTGTTGAATTTTCCGTATTCATCGGAAAGGTTGAGGGCGCGTTTTACAGAGGCCGTCTTGGAAGTTGCAACAGTTGCAAAAGGCTCCGGAACTACAGCGTACTGAAACTTGCCCGAAATTACGGCAGCTGCCAGTTCAGCATTCGGAGTTGAATAATCAAGCTTTACACAGTCAGCGTCTTCGCCTGTCTTGAGATTGTTTTTGCCAAGAATGTACTGGAACATATAGTCAGGAGTTGCACCCTGGCCTGCCACAGCAACAGCCTTTCCTTTAAGGTCAGCAAGGGATTTAAAGTTTGAATCAGTTGTAATCAGGTAAACATTTCCGTAACCGATAACAGCGAGTGCAGTTACAGCCTTGCTTGAATTGAAAGCCTTGGCGGCAACGTTTACAGGCAATACACCAATCTGAACTTCGCCCTTCAAAAGTTTAGGAAGTTCAAGGTTGGCACCGTTCAAAACTTCAATCTCCAGGTCAGCGCCGCCGAGGTCAGGCTTGTTTTCAAAAAAGTATGCGCTTGGGATACCTGTTGGTCCGTTAAGAACGGCAGAATGAACAACGAGCGATTCCTTTACAGCCTCTTCTACAGGAGCCGCTTCCTGAACATCTGCAGTTTCCTGTGCAGGAACGTCAGAAGCCTTGTCTTTTTTACCGCCTGCAAAAGCAAGAGGCAAAACCATCAAAACAAAAAATACAGAAAGAATTGTTTTTTTCATAGTAAGTTCAGAATAAACCTTTTTATTAATATAGGCAAATAAAAAAAGTGTGCTGTTTTTTAAGGTTGGGGCCTCCCCGCGCAAGCGCGGGTCGGGTGCTTGCTGCAACTCCTCGCTTCGCTGTGGTGTTTCCGCAACGCCCCCTAAGCCTGAGGTTGTCCGGACAGCACGAATTCTTTGCAGAATTTTTAACTTTTTTTCTCCATTTTTTGCTGGTTTTTGAATTTCAGCACCTATATATATGATGGGGAGTTTTGTCTGCTCTCGTGAAAAAGAAATTGAATGGAGAAAACTATGAGTGACTACAAATCAACTTACTCGGACCGCTGGGAAAACCTTACCCTGGCGAACAACTTTTTATTCTGCAAAATCATGGAAT
>JAILFZ010000043.1 GCA_024697295.1 Treponema sp. | reverse complement strand
ATATTCGAGAAACTCTTCCAACTTATCTGATTTACTCAGACTTGCTGTCTTGTCTATCTTCCTTCCCTGTTTCTTTTCAAATATCGTCCCCGTTGAGCGGGTGAGAATGAATATATCATTAACCCCGCTTTTTCGTCAATAAGCCGTTCAAGATTTTTTGAATATTTTTCTTAAATAATTTGTTATAATCAAAAAACTTTTTCATTCATTATTTTCATTCAATTCAACAGAACTTAATTCAATATAATAAAAGAAAATAACTTTAAAACAAAAAAACTGCCCCTTTAAGGCAGTTTTGTAAAAAGCTTCAATTCAATTACGCATTCTTAAAAACAGAAGAAAAGTTTTTAAGGTAATCAATAAATGAGATATAGCTTAAAAGCAGACAAACCGTAAAGAAGCCTGTCAGTACATATCCAACGATTGTGTAATATGGAGAAAAATCCAGTATTCCAAGACGGATTGCAGATTCAACTGTTAAAAACGCAAAACCTGAAATAATGTAGAATACGGTTTTAATTTTGCCGCCTTTGCGTGCTGCGATTGCGATTCCCTGGCGTGTTGCCACCATACGCAAAAAACTCTGGGAAAACTCGCGGTACATAATAAATACAAAAATTACCAGCGGAATGTAAGAACCCATTGAACTGTCGATTGATTTTAATGAACATGCAAAAACTGTCAGGTTCAACATGACATCAGCAAACGGGTCAAAGAGCTTGCCGAAATCGCTTACTTCTCCATTCTTGCGGGCATAATGTCCGTCAAAATAATCAGTCAATTCAAAAACAGCCAGTAAAGGAATCATAATGAAGGCCGAAATTTTTGCAAGTAAATCATTTCCTGTCCAGAGTGGAAGACTGTAAATTAAAAAGAAAACAGGTGCAAAAATCAGACGGGAAAGTGTAAATTTATTAGAAGTTTTCATATATATTAAGTATCTAAACAACGGAGCAAAAAGTCAAGGCTAGGATTTTTATTTTACAAATCCTTATTCAGTGAACATGTAAGAACTTCGCCGCGTGTTTTAAAATTCAAGGTGTAAATCGACGGAACCGCATCTTGTGGCGGAATTTTTATCAAAAGATTTTTGCGCGGACCAAGAACTTTTTCTACAAAACCTCCGGATTTTTCCTGGCTTTGATTAACGGCAGACTCTGGACCTGCAAAAGCGTGGTTAAATCTTAAGTTTTCACCCCCACTAACTTGAGCTGCACTGTCGATTACGCCGATTGTGCTGTACCACACTCTCGGAAGCGGGAACAAAAAACGAGCCGGAAGAACGCGTGCCTCTACGACGACACTTTTGTTTTTGCAATCGTCTACCGGGCAGTTATCGCGTTCAAGTTGAATTGAATTTCTGGTTACCGTTACAGTAATTGAATCCGCTTTTGAGCCGTAAAATGAATAAAGTTTAAATCCCATGATTACGCTTGCCAGAATATATACGAGAACGCAAAGGGGAAGCACACTGCGCCAGAAAACCGAACACAAAAGCCCTCCTCCAAAAAGAGCTGCAAAATAAACAATATTCTGCAACACAAACTGCATCTGAGCAGCCATATCTTTGATTAAAACAAAGCCGCCGGCACACATTGCAACTGCAACGCTCAAAAGCACGCAGCTCACGGCAAAACGGGAGCGGAGATATTTTTTATTTGTAATTTTTGCGCTGATAACGCAGATAAGGCAGCCGGCAAGGGCTCCAAGGCAGATACTTGTAATTCCAAAAACAAGGCATGAATAAAAACTCATTTTAATTCCTCAATTTTTTTATAATTCAATTAATATTCAAGAGCAACGCTGATTGCAGATTCAACCCTGTAATCCGGAAGCTCGGCTTTTGCGATAATCAGAGCCTGTTCGGCGGTAAGGGCACTGTCTGCATAGCCATGAAGTGTTATCTTCTGCCCCGAAGCCGTTGCGTGCATAAAATTGATGTTCAAATCGTAGTCAAGAACAAGCATATTTACAATACGCTGACAAATCAACATCTGCTCAAGGCGCCTCATTGATACGTGCTCGTTTTCTGAGGAAATTGTTGAATTAACTGTGTTTACTATCAATTCTGCCGTCTGCTCAGCGTTAAAAAGACCAGTGTTCAGAACGGCATGGTAGAGGGAAGGATCTTCTATATTGTAATTAAAAAAGCTCTTGTGGAATCCAAGACGCTGTTTGTCAGAAAACTGAATCTGTTTTTCGGCCGCTTTTAATTCAACATTCTGCTGAACGAGACGCTCAAGACGAAGGTCGCGCGGAGAAACAATTCTGAAGGAAAGATGATTTGAAAGTTCGCTCAAAATGATAAAGGAACCGCGTCCGATAAAGATACAGTTGTTTGTCTGGGCAAGTTCAAGAATTGCGGTCTGAAGATAATCAAGATATTCGTCGCGGTCACGGCTGAGGGAAGCAAAAAAGCCCGGAAGTTTTTCGTCGTATTTTTTGAGTTTTTCCTGGGGAAAGCCGAGCCGGACAATTTTTTGTTCAAGTTCGCGTTTGCCGTAAAATGAATAATTCAATTTTTGGGCAGCAAGTGCACAGACTTCATCGCCAAGAGACGCTAATTGTCTTGAAATTGTAACGATAGCCATGGCACCTTCCTTGATAAACTTTTGTTTAACATAAATTAAACTTTATATTATTATAATAAAATCAAATCAGCGATAAGTAAAGTTTTGAATTTTTACGGAGGCTTTATGGGTAATAAGTTGAATGACAAAGATTTAATCTGGACCGAAAATTCAAAAAATGAACTTTTACGCACTCCAATCGCAACAATCAGCGAAACTCTCAGTACAGCCTCAGACGGACAAAAACACAAATACATCGTAATCGACTGCCGCGACTGGGTAATTGTGATTCCAGAGCACAACGGAAACTTTCTTATGGTAAAACAGTGGCGCCATGGCGAAAAGGCGCTCAGTACGGAGTTTCCGGGCGGTGTCATCGACGACGGAGAAACGCCTGAGCAGGGAGCCCGCCGCGAACTTCTTGAAGAAACAGGCTGTACCGCCAGCAAACTTACCTTTTTGGGAAAAATGAACCCCAACCCGGCCTTTATGTGCAATCACGTCCATGTTTTTGTTGCAGAAGACCTTGTTCAGACAGGAAGCAAACACCTGGACAGTGACGAATATCTGGATTCATTTGAAATGAAGATCGACGAAGTTATGAAAAAAGTGTCTTCAAAAGAAATGCCGCATGCACTGATGGCTGCAGCACTTAATCTTTACTGCCAATATAAAAATTCAAAGTAAAAAAAAGAGCCCCGTTATAAAACGGGGCCTTTGTCATATGACCTTATTTTGTAGCCTGGTATCCGTCGTATTTTTTAGAAGGAGAGTAAACGCCTTCGCGGTATTCACCGGTGATACTTGGGATTTCCATCTTCATTCCAGGAAGAATGAGGTTTGGATCATTTGGCTTTGGCATATTGTTTTTGTTTGCCTGATACAGGTTTTCCCAGAGCAGCGGGTTGTTGTAAACGTAGTTGCGTCCGGAAATATTCCAGTAACAGTCTTTTGTTTCTGCCCATGGGCGAACAATGTAGTACTGTGGAAGCGGAGTAATTTCTTTTACATCGGCAAGAGCGTCAAGAACCTGTTTTGCGTATGCGGAAGCTGTTACATAGTCTTCTGCATCGTAAGATTCCTGGGCAGAAGCGTATGACTTCTGTGCTGCGGAGAATGCCATCGGGAAATTTTTGTCTGCTTTTACAGATTTTGCATAGTCAAGCTTTTTAGAAGCAGCTTTCATTGCAGCGTCTGCGTCACTCTTAGCGAGCATTTTTTTAATGAAGGCTTCTGAAAGGGCAGCGTTTTCTTCTGCCTTTGCAGCGTATTCTTCTGCAAGTGCATAATCACCTGCATCAAGGGCATTCTGAGCCTTTTTTGTATATTCGTTTGCAAGTTTCTGATAAGTATTGTTTTTGTAACTTACGGCAAAAAGAAGGGAAGCCGAAACGATTGCACAAACAAGAGCGATAAGTTTTTTCATTATTGAACCTCCGACTTGATGTCTGTTACAGCCTGATCAACTGCATTGTCTACAGCGATTGCGGCTTCTGCGGCTTTTTCTGCAGTTTTTGCAGTAATACCTTCTTCTACATTGATGACTGCTTCTTCAGGATTTGCAAACTGGTCTTCTTCGAGGAGCACTGCGTCTTCCTTTTCGATTCCGGCAACTTCTGCGGCGAGAGGAGCGATTGTATCAGCTTCTTCTGCGTAATTTGCCGAATCAGTAACCTTCTGCTTTGCACGGTCAATCATTGCCTGTGCGGCAGCGCGTTTTTCTGAAATTGTGTTGAACAGCATTGTAAAGGTTTCTTTTGAAGATTTATAACCTTCGTAAGCGCCTTCGATGTTTGCCGTTACGTAAGCTGAGTCAGCCTTTTTGAATGTATCGGATGCTTTTGTGTAAACTTCTTTCTGAGCAACACCGGCTTTTACGCTGTCTGCATCTTTTTTAGCCTTGAGGGCTGCCTGGCGTTCGCGGCCGGCTGCTGCAACAAAGCCTTTGTTAATCAAATCTTTGTAACCGTCTTTTGCTTCGTTGGCCTTTGCAAGGAGGTCGGCACCGCTGGCACCTGTTCCCAGTGCATCGTATTCTGAAAGTGCCTTTCCGGCATTGTCGAATGCGTTCTGGTCAAGTGAAGCAAATCCAAGGCTTTCTACACGTGCTTTAAGAGCCTGCGCTTCGCTTGCTGCTGCAAGTGACTCATAGCGTGAAGTAAGATCTTTAATTCTTACTGAATAATCTTCTGCCGGTTTGTCAGCCATATCCTTTTTAAGGGATTCTAACTGCTGGTCAGCAAAAGCAAATGGCTGCGGGTAATAAGTTTCTGCCTGAGCAAGAACAGCCTTTTCGCGGGCTGCTTCAGTCAAAGCGATAAGTTTTGCGTTTTCTGCCGAAAAATCATCTGCTGGTGTTTCAACAGGAACTTCTTGAACTGCTGGTTCTGAAGCCGGCTCCGGTGCAGGTTCCGGTGCAGGTTTTGAACCGCAGGATGCCAGAAAAAGAACTGCAATAGCACTGGCAATTGCTACGGAATATTTTTTCAATTTCTTCCTCCGTTTTTAAAAAAACTTTTATATTTTTAATTATATTGTAGAAATCTTCGTAGGGCAACATTTTACAGGTCAAAAATCGATTTTTAATGCCAAATCAAAATTTTGAGGGTATAATATGTCTAATTACTCTAGAAAAAAGTACAATAAATTTTATCACGGGGTACGTTATGGCAGATGAATTTTCTTTTGAAATCACAGAAAAATGCGGAATTTTATCTACTGCAAAGTCCGGCTGGACCACTGAATTGAACAAGGTCAGCTGGGGCGGTCGTCCTGCAAAATACGACATCAGGGCCTGGGATCCTGAGCACACAAAGATGGGCAAGGGAATCACACTCACGACAGAAGAAGTTAAAGCCCTTAAAGAATTACTGGAAAAAGCCCGGATTAACTAGCCTCGTACTGAGCACAGGCGGAACCGTTCTTAATTACAATCTCATACACTAAAAGCGACATGGCGGTTGCCTGAAAAGTCTGTCCGTCCTGCCGTAAAGACATATCAGTCTTGGAAAGCAGGGCGTTGATTGCAGCAACCTGACCTGCAGACCACACTCTCGAAGCCGCACTGTACTGACGGCGCGCAATTTTTGAAGAAAATCCAGATTTTTTCAGGGTATCTTCGCCCGGATTTGCCCCGGAAGAATAAAGGCTCTTCCACAAGGCAAGACGGCGGAAACATGAAGTTAATCCCGCAATTACCTTTACCGGATTATTGTCCTTTACGAGCATGATTTTCTGCATGATGGAAAGACAGTTTTCAAGGCGTTTAGCAGGCGGTAGATTTTGAATCATTGCGTCAAACAATGTAAATGCCGATTCTTCCCTGTTATGGGCCAGTATTTGTTCAACATCGCCGGTACAAACGCTGTGTCCTTTTGGAAAGCACATAAAAAAGCGGCTGCATTCATTTTTGAGCTGCTCAGTGTTGTTTTCGACCATTTCGAGAATTTGTTCTGCAGCATCTTCTTCAAGCACATAGCCGTTTTTTCTGAAAAAGTCATGAAGCCACTGTTCCTTCCGGTCTTCAAACATTTCCCAGAAGATTTTTTTGTGAGATGAAGGAACCAGTTTTTCGAGTTTGGCATCTATCTTTGTCTCATCAGAAACGAGAATAAGAATTGATGTATCACTACCCTTTTTAGCCGCGTTATCTGCCCAGTTTGCGATTAATTCAACATCTTTTTTATCTTTGATGAATTCGGCATTCCGGATTACTACACAGGTAGCAGGCGTAAAAAGCGACTCAGTCATCAACTGGCCGGCAACCTCATTCATGTCCAAATCATTGCCGTAATACAGAAAGTCATCGCTTGAGCCGTACTTTTTTTTGAGTTCTTCTTTTATTCTGGTAACCTGTTCGTTTCGTTCCCCGATTTCCGGGCCCACATACAGATAGAGAGGCGCATCCATTGAACTAATAAGTCCTTACTATATTTGAAAGAATACCTACAATACGTGCGTTACGGCAGTAAATCGGTTCAAAGGCCGGGTTTTCCGGCTGGAGGCGGATGCGTTCGGACTCTTTATAATAGCGTTTGAGGGTGATTGCATCATCGATTACGGCAACGACAATCTGTCCGTCAACAGCGCTGTCTGTCTGTTCAATAACGGCAAGGTCGCCTTCGAGAATTCCTGCGTTAATCATACTCTGTCCGCGAACACGGAGCGCAAAGTAGTTTTTACCAGGGCGTACAAAAGGCTCTGTAAGGTTTACGTAACCGTCAAGGTTTTCTTCGGAAAGAAGAGGTTTGCCGGCGGCCACGGTTCCAAGCAGGGGAACGCGTCCGATAAATGTTTCTTCGTTTTTATCCTGCAAAATGCGGATTGAACGCGAAGTCTTAGGCTTGATTGAAATATAATCCTTTTTCTGGAGGGCCGAAATGTGGTCCTGAACAGCCTTAAGTGAAATTTTAAAATAATCAGCAATCTCGCGGACTGTCGGAGGATAAGAATTATTTTTGGTATAGTCAGAAATAAAACTTAAAACTTCCTGCTGGCGGTCTGTTAGCTGTCTCATTATTCTTCTTCCTCAAATTTATTCTCAAATAACTGAACAATTGCGTTTGCACAGTCAACTTCGTCCGGACCTTCGGTACGCAAGGTGATTTGAGTATTGTAGCCGGCTGCCATTGTAATAACACCCATGATTGACTTTGCGTTGATTTCTGCATCGTCTTTAATCATAGTTACTTCCGAAGAAAACTTATTTGCTGTCTGTGCAATCAATGCGGCCGGACGAGCGTGGATACCGGAACGGTTGCATACTGTTAAAATTTTTTCTGTCATATAATCACCTCGTTTGCCAGATAAACTGGTCTTAATGTTTTAATAATGATCTTCGCTGCCGTAATATGCAGCCTGAGCCTCGCCGGATTCAATCCATTTGAGGATATTCTGATTAAAGTCACGGGCAGAATTATACCCCATGGACTTAAGTCTTTCATTCATAACGGCAGCCTCGATGATAATCGGGAGGTTACGGCCGGGGCGGACAGGGATTTCAATCGTCGGAACCCTTACACCGAGCAGATCTGTGCCAGCAGGGTCTGTTCCGAGGCGGTCGTAGATTTTGTTCTGATCCCATTCTTCCAGGCGGATGATGAGCTGGAGCTCGGTCTGTTCACGGATTGAACCTACACCGTAGAGCTGGGAAATATTTATGATACCGAGTCCGCGGATTTCCATATGGTGGTTGATAAGGATATTTGCTCCCTGACCTACGAGGGTGTTACCGTTTACACAGCGGATTTCAACACTGTCGTCGGCAACAAGACGATGACCGCGCTCGATTAATTCGAGGGCACATTCTGATTTTCCGACACCTGAGTGTCCGGCAAGAAGAACTCCGACACCGTAAACTTCTACAAGTACACCGTGCATAATTTTTTTTGGCGCAAAAACGTTGGAAAAAAGACGAAGCAGACGGGTTGAAAACTCAGATGATTCAAGGTCGGTCTGCAAAATTGCGCATCCTGTCTTTTCGGCAATTTCTATAAAGGAACTTTCCGGAACAAGACTGTGGGTAAAAACCGCACACGGGATATTGTATGAAAAAAGTTTTTCTACAGTTTCGGTGCGGTTTTCTGCGTGGAGTTTTGCAAGATAGGCAAATTCACCACGGCCAAAAACCTGAACGCGCTCAAAGGCAAAAGATTCGTAAAAGCCGCTTAATTCGAGCCCCGGACGGTTAATATCCGGAACCGTAATCGCACGGGTAAGTCCTTTGCGCCCTGCTATACATTTAAGGTTGAGGGCATTGTACCCCTTGAGGTCCATATCGAGTAAATCCAGAACTGTAAACGGTTTATCTGCCATACATAAATACTATACATTCAAAAAGCATATCGGACAAGTAATTTTTAAATAAAAAAATCCCGTCTTCCTTCTGAAAGACGGGACGTTAAAAATTCAGTCCTGACAATTATTTCTGCTGAATTTTATCCTTTTCTTTTTTGATTTTAACATCGAGTGTGTCCATCATTTTGTTGAGGGCAGCGCCAAAATCAAAATCTTCTGCACTTACGTGAGCCTGTGAACCCCAGCGGAAGTTTGCTGTTGCTTCAAAAGCATATGCTTTTTCATGCTTTACGCGAACCATGAGGTCTACGATAAGATCTTCCGCATACTTGATGCGGTCCAGCTTTTTGTCAACCATTGCTGACTGTTTTTCATCAAAATCAAAGCCTACGGCAGATACATTTTTTGTCATAATTATTTTCTCCCTGTTGTCATCGGCTGCAAAATTCAAGAAGAACCGCGGCCGGAATTCAAATCCGCAATAAAATCACGGAAAAGGAGGGCTCAAAAATCTGAACCCTACTCCTTAATTATACTATGAAAAATCAGAATAAACAAATTAAATCGTTTTGTTATAATTTTCTTGTGTAGGACGAATCGATGTTGAGCTGAGCGCGGTATTTTGCGACAGTACGGCGGGCGATTTTTATATTTCTTTCTTCGAGGAGGGCGCAGAGTTTTGAATCACTCAGGGCCTTTTTGTCATTTGCGTGTTCGGCGAGGATTGTCTGGAGTTCTGCCATAATTGCAGTCTTGGAAAGAGCGCCCTCAGTTGAATTTGGTGAATTTGAAGCGGAGGCCGGGGATGAAGAAGCCGTGCCAGATTCAACAGTTTTGGAAGAATTGACCGGAGCCTGGCTTACAGCGTTTGAGAAGAAAAATGAAATCGGAAAAAGTCCCTGCGGGCATCTCAAATACTTTCCGTTTGCCATGCGCGAAACCGTTGCTTCATGAACTCCGATTCTTTTGGCGATGTCCTTCTGGCGCAGCGGCTTCAAGTAACGCTTTCCCTTTTCAAAAAAATCCTGCTGTTCGTCGACGATTGCCCGGCATGCAAGGAGAACGGTGCGCTTTCTGTACTCAAGATTTTCCATAAATTGTTTTGCGTCACGCACACTTTCCATGACAAAGCGGTGCTCGGAGCGTTTTTTTTCTGACTCTTCGGTGGACTTTGTAACACGGCTTCTGTCAGCGGCAAGATTTTCAAAATCTCTGGAAAGGCGGACCTGCGGAAGGCAGTCAAAATTGTCTTTAACCGTAAAAAGACCGGTCTCTTCATCTTTTTCAACATTTACATCCGCCTGAATGTAGCGGTTGTTGTCCTCAGAGTATTCGCGGGCAGGATACGGATCGAGGGTCTTGATGTATTCGAGCGCTTCCTGAATCTGATTCTCTGTGAATTTCAGTTTTTTTAAGTCGATTGAATTCCCCTCTTCCAGGCGGGCGTTTGCAAGATAATCATTTATTTTTTTCAGGATTTTTGAAGGCTGGGGCGGGTTTAAAAATTCAAAATGACCGTCAAGAATAAAAAGGACGGCGTCACCTGCATCTCCGCGGAGTTTTGCCTGAATCAAAAGGCTTTCTTCAAAACCTGAACAGCAGCATCCGACCGGGTCAAGCTGGTTAATCTGAAAAATAAGATTATTCAACAATTCTTCGTTCTGGTTTGAATCCGCACTGTCCAGAAGCGAGACAGGCGCCAGAATGTGATGACCTTTTGAATCGAGATTGTAAATCAGCTTGAGTCCGAGCGCTTCTTCCGAGCGAGTGTGCTGAACTGACAAAAACTGATGTTCAAGGTGCTCGGCAAGGGATTTTCTTGAATCAGGAGAGGCTTCGAGGGCGGCCTGAAAGTTGTCGCTTGCAAGCTGCTGAGACTGGGACACCGACATGCTTCTTGTATCGTCATTCTGGTAGTTTGTTTCGTGTGCGGTTTTAACGCCTTCCAAACCGATGTCGCGCGTTATTTCCAGAGCGGGATTTTTTTCGACGAATGAATAGATTTCGTTCCTCAAGTCCATATTGCTCATATTGAGCATTTTGAGGGACAAAATCTGCTGCTGGCTCATCTTCTGAGTCTGAAGCTGAACCTGCTGCTGAGATAATTTTTGATGTAAACCAAAACCAGGTATATCCGACATCGGACGACATTATAAACGGAAAA
>JAILFZ010000042.1 GCA_024697295.1 Treponema sp. | reverse complement strand
GGCCCTGATTTATACACTGCCTGACTTTAAAAGTCCTACAATTCCAGTTACAAGAATCAACTGGGATAATTATAAGAGCGACGATTACACCAAAATCATTTCTTTACAGGATGAATTTGAAATTCCCGCCTGGAAAGGATTAAGATTTGAAGCTAAAGCAAAGACGATAAAACCAGTTAAAAAACACGGTACCGAATATCACTGGTATTGGGTTGATATCAGCGGTTATTGTAAAGAACGCAGGGGCTGGATTTTTGAAGAAGATTTGATTGCTCTGGAAAATCAAAATCAGATCATCGAGTATTATTCATCAATTATCGACCGTGGAGTTGAATCCGGTCTCATCAAAACAGAAAGTATTAACGCTGATAAACTTCCAAAAAATCTTGAATATTTTTGTATTGGTGAAGAAGGCGAATCTGAACTTTATTATAATGACAAAGAAATTCTTCTTATGACGCCTTATACAAAAACGTATGCTAAATTGCCACGAAAAAAGCTCAGGGTCGAAGCAGATGGTTTTCTAAAACTCGATTTGGGTTCAAAAAAAATTCTTTTAATTGACGGGGAGACGGCTTGAGTGATTTGTATTAAAAACATTCAGGACTTTTTAAAATCAGTTTACCATGAGTGATTTGTTTTTTATAATGAACCGGCTATGATAATAAACACGGGGCAGAGAACAGATATTCCTGCATGGTACTCGGACTGGTTTGCACAGCGCCTTAGAGAAGGTTTTGTCTGCGTCAGAAACCCCTATAACCCGTCTCAGGTGAATAAATACATATTGAACCCAGATGTTGTTGATGTAATCGGTTTTTGTTCAAAAAATCCCGAACCAATGTTCAAATACATGGATCTCTTAAAGGATTACGGACAGTACTGGTTTGTTACAATTACGCCTTATGGCAGGGATATTGAACCCAATGTTCCGGACAAACATCATCTGCTTGAAGTATTCAAAAAACTTTCTCAAATGGTCGGAATTAATTCAATAGGCTGGAGATACGATCCGATTTTTATCAGCCCCAAATACAGCGAAGAATACCACCTGCGCGCCTTTGAAACAATGGCCGGTGAGTTAGAGGGGTATACCCAGACCGTTGTCATAAGTTTTATTGATTTATTTCCTAAAGTTGCAAGAAATTTTCCCCAGGCAAAGGCTGTAAGCACCGAACAGCAGATTGAACTTGGCAAAGAAATTATCCGCATTGCTCACGAACATGGGATGACTGTAAAACCATGTGCCGAAGGAACATTACTTGTTCAATTTGGGGCTGACTGCGGTGGCTGTATGACAATAAAAGATTACGAAAAGGCCATCGGTAAAAAATTGAATCCACCTAATGTAAAAGGGGTGCGAGCCCAGTGTGCGTGCTACCTTGCCTGTGATATCGGAGTATACAGTACATGCCGCCATTTCTGCAGATATTGTTATGCAAACGCAGATAAACAAAAGGTAACCGCTTTGAGTGCTCAGCACGATGTTAATTCACCATTTCTGGTGGGAAATTATCAGGCAGGAGATAAAATTCATCTGGTTCCCCAAAAGTCATGGATAGACGCACAACCTGGTTTTGACGGTTTTCTTTAATTGAATCGCATTTCGCCTGACAGTCAAGTCGACTTATAAACAAGTATCTGCAGGTGAGCCTCACCAGTATGATTACAGATAAAAAAAAGGCCGCCGATAAAACTTACCGGCGGCCTCCTCGACAGAAAAGAGGATTTTAGTCGGTTTCCTTATTGTGTGATATAGAATCAGACCCTTTCATTTTCTGCCGGATTCTTTAATAATAAAGCATAAATTGAATTTTTAAACTGACAGTCACTTCCTTTTTTGAATTTAAAAAGGTCCTGAAAGTAGGCCCTTCTATTTGAATTATATGGTTTACTGTATAAATTATTGTTATAATTGAATAAATTTTCAGGCTAAAGAATCGATTTTCAGATTGAAATCAGTCAGTTTTACCGGAATTTTCCCGATTTTAAGCGGAATTTGCCAGTTAATTCATGGATTTTGCTTTTTTTTGCAATTTTTTTTGAAAAAAAAGCAAAAAAAGTGAAAAAAAATAAAAATAACTATTGACGAAAAAGCGGGGTTAATGATATATTCATTCTCACCCGCTCAACGGGGACGATATTTGAAAAGAAACAGGGAAGGAAGATAGACAAGACAGCAAGTCTGAGTAAATCAGATAAGTTGGAAGAGTTTCTCGAATAT
>JAILFZ010000040.1 GCA_024697295.1 Treponema sp. | reverse complement strand
GCCGAAATCCAGGAACTCGTGGACCACGCAAAGCAGTTTATTCCGAATGCAAAATTCCGCTAAAAATCGAATAATTTTTTAACTTTACCGCCGTCAAGCGCTTGACAGTAAAAGCTGATTTTGATAAATTATAAAAACCTTCTGGGGGCGTAGTCCAGCTGGTAGAACACCGGACTCATATTCCGTATGTCATAGGTTCAAGTCCTATCGCCCCTACTTAAAGCACTCCCACAGGGAGTGCTTTTTTTTTGCTCAAATGAGGACTTGAACCGGAATGAGCGCCGAGCAGGTGCGAGGAAAAGGCGCCACGGATGGCGCCGTAAGCGAATGAAGGCGCCTTGAAGGAAGATGCAGGACGCATCTGACTGAAAGGCAAGTCCTATCGCCCCTACGATGCAGGACGCATCTGACTTTCGTCACCGCCCCATTCACTGTATTTGAACCTTTTCAGATTTTTTGTATAATAACCATAAATATATCAAAATTTTATCTGAAGGAGTTTATCAAGATGAAAAAGATCGCAAAATTTACAAACATTCTTGCAGCATTAACACTGGTCCTTGCCCTTGCAGCATGTTCAAAAGAATCAGAAGAAGACAAAACACCAAAAGAATTGTCTGAGGTTGCAACAAAGGTTGAACTCAAGAACATGGATGATGTCTATTTTCTTGAGTTTACCGGGGATTACGATATTGAAGGCGCAGCCCAGGCTAATTTAACAACAGAAGAAGAATTAAGAACATACTTAACAAATAATGTTCCTGCATGGATTACAGCGGCAGGAGCAGGCCTGTCATTACCTGTCAAAATTACCGGCGCAGGCTGTACTTCAATTGCCGCAAACAACACTGGTAATGCAGGCGGAAAAATCTTTGGCCGTAACTTTGACTATTCAAATGGTACAGCTGTTGTAGTTCATACAAAACCCACAGATGGCGGTTATGAATCTGTTTCAACAAGTTATCCATATTTTTTAACAGGTAATAGAACCTGGACTCCGACAAATAATGTTGAAACAGATGCAATAATTGTCGGTACGATCTTTGTACCGATGGACGGCATGAACACAGAAGGCCTTTACGTTTCAATCCTTGAAGCAGGTGATTATGAGACAACTGCACAGACAGATGCCAACAAGAATAATATTCAGACAACAGTTGCTGTACGCTATCTTCTCGACAAGGCAAGTTCTGTAGATACAGCTCTGGAACTATTAGATAATTTTAATATGTACAGCGTTCACGGAACTGCCTACCACTTTGCACTTGCAGACAAAACAGGAAAATCCGTAGTTGTAGAATATATTAACAACGAAATGAAGGTAACAGATACAAAGGTAGTTACAAATCATTATCTTACGGAAAACAGCGGTAAAACTGCTCCTGCTTCCGATGATGATTCTCTCCTGCGCTACAACAACGCAAACAAAGCCGGAAATGACGCAGAATGGAACATGAGCCCGGTTCAGATGAAAGATGCCCTTAAAGTAACAGGTGCAAAACAGTATGCGGACGAAAATTCAACTCACGTTTCCATCTGGAGCGCAATCTACGAACCGTCTGCAAAAAAAGTATCTTACTTCTTCCGTGAAGATTTTACCAAATACACTGAAATAACTTTCGGAAACTAAAACTGAGCAGTCAGTAAAAAAACGCAATACGTCGAGTCAAGGCACGCATACGCTTAAAGCCTTGACTTCGCCGTTTTTAGGGTTTGTAATAAACCCTAAATCAAAGGGGAAACGATTATTAAAGGGCAAAAGCCTCTTTCGTTTCCCTTTATTTTTTTTAAAGGCACGCATTCTTCAAAAAACATTTACTAAATTTCCACTAATTTTATTCAACAATACTTAAGTTTTTTCTTCCAAAACTTTCATTCCTGTTATATAATGTTAACAATAAAAATACATCAGGAAAGACTTTCTCAACATGAACATTCAGATAAAAAAAACAGAATCTCCTACCCCGGAACAAACACAGAGATTGACACAGTATATTCCCTGCTGTGTTTCTGAACAAATCGGATTAATAAAAGACAAAGTTTTTGATGAACGCGTTGTCGAATTAAAAGGATGCGTCGTTTATTTTGACATAATCGGCTTTACCACCATTGCCCTTACCTATCTCAACAAAAACAAAGATATAGCAGATCTTTCCGAAACCCTTTCAGAATTCTATTCAGTAATGACAGAAGCCGTACGCGGCTTTAACGGTTCGATCTTCCAGTTTGCAGGTGACTCACTCTTAATCACTTTTGATCAGGGAAAGGATGAACCTCCGTCAGCAAATATTCAGCGGGCACTTGGTGCAATTCAAACCTTAAAAGGCCTCTGCGACAACTACAATCAGGTAAATGAAAAGGACAACGGATTTTCGCTCAAGGCAAAGATTGGAATCAGTTACGGAACTTTTTACCAGATGATTCTCGGAAGCACTGATTATTACCTTACCCCGATTATTTCAGGACCGGCCCATGCTGCGGCCATAGCATGCGAAAAAAACTGCACAAAGCAGGAAATCGTCCTCAACGAAGAAACCTGGAAGTTATGCGAACCTCTCGGAATCCAGAATCTTTTTGAAAAGCGCGGTGATTTTTACCACATGGTTAAAGAAAAAGAAATCATGAGCGAAACTGCATACGACGGCGAATATATTTCACTGGACCAGTTTTTTGACGATCCGTCTTTTTACAATAACCTTTCGCGCTTTATCAATCCGCTTATTCTGCAGCAGATTCAGTCGGGCTTTACAGGATTCAGCGGAGAATACCGGGAAATTACGTGTATGATGGTTCACTTTGAAGGTGACTTTTCTACACCGGACAGCGACTTTAATCCAAACCTCTTTTTTAACCAGATTGACGCAATTTACCGGCTTGTAAACGAAAAGGCATTCCGCTACGGCGCATACTGTACAAAACCGGATATCTCGGACAAGGGTGTGGTATTCCCTATTCTTTTTGGAACTCCCAACGTAATTGAATACAAAGAACAGAATTCAATTCTTCTTGCGGCAGAACTCAAGCAAAGCTGCACAAAACTGCCATTTGTAAAAGGCCTCCACATCGGAATTTCCACCGGAACTGCATACACAGGCGAATTTGGCGGTTACCTGAGAAAAGATTATACCAGCATCGGAAACCCGTTGAATTTTGCATCCCGCCTGATGAGTTCAATCAGCACTTCCAAGAGCTTTTCAATTCTTCTGGACAGTCTTACAAAAGAAATGACTTCGATGATTATCGAAACAGAAGAAATCCGCGGAATTACCTGCAAGGGCTACACGGGACCTCAGACAGGCTACAGAATCATCAGCATGAAAAACCGTTCATTCTCCAAAAGCAAAAAGAAGACTATGTACGGCCACACTGAAGATCTGCAGACAATCAAAGACCTGTATTTAAGCACAAATAATAAGAGCCGCTCAATTCTTATCACAGGGGATGCGGGAACGGGCAAAACCTTCCTCGTAAATAATTTTATCGACTGGGCAAAGTCTGAAAAACCTGAACTTGCAGTTCTTACAGGCAAAATGTTCAAGTACGAGTCCTTTACAAACCTTTATCTCTGGAAGGACATTATTACGGCAACAGTTCCCGGGGCACATATAAGCCAGTCAGATCTTTCACAGAATAACGCAAAATACTTTGCAGAATTCCGCGAAGGCCTTACAAAGTTTGCGCAGAAAAAGCCCCTCATAATCTTCCTGGACAACATTCAGTGGTGTGATGATGTTTCCATGGCACTTATCCAGTCGATTGTCGAGTCCCCGCTGGACGCTGACATCACATTTATTTTTGCTTCAAGACAAAATGAAGACATCATTTCTTTCTTTGCTTCTAATATTGTTCCGGTTCTCCTCGTAAATCCGCTTTCAGTAAAGGATGCATATTTTTACACGGAAGAAAGGTTGAATTTACAGGAAGGCAATCCGGAACTGATTCTTAAAGTCGTAAATGCTGCCGGCGGCAACCCGCTCTTTATCGACAATATGATTACCGAACTTATCAACAGCGGAACTATCATCGTCAATAAAAACGGAACAAAGACCCTGTCAAAATCTTCTTCTGACAAGGATGAACTAAATATCCCGACCACAATGCAGAACGTAATTCTATCGCGTCTTTCTACCCTCAGTTACCGCGAACAGATTGTATGCAAATCAGCTTCTGCACTCGGATTAAAATTCAATTCCAAGATTCTTATGCAGATTCTTCCGGAAAAAATGAGCCAGGAAGAATTAGACAAAATGCTTGCAGACCTTGTATTCCACAATATTATCGACAACGACCTTGTTCCTGACACATTCAGTTTCAGAACAAGTTATATTCATCATATTATTTACGATACAGTTCTCGAAACTACCAAAAAAGAGATGAACAGGGAAATTCTTGAAGTTCTTGAAAATCTTTACACTGAAGACCTCTCTCCATACGCAGAAAAGCTTTTATTCCATGCAATTGAAGCCCAGGACAAAAGGAAGATTTACAAGTATGCGTTAGCAGCTGCAAAAAATGCAGAACATCAGTTTGCCTTCCGCGACGCCATGGAGCTGTATAAAACTGCAAGCGAGGCCGCAAACGACTTTATAAAGGACAAAAAGTCCGAAACTATAATCCAGCTTCAAAGTTCAATGAAAATGACACAGCTTAAACTCGATGAATTTGACAAGTCTGCAGGCATCATCGGAAAGCGCCCTATGGTAAGCCGATTTACCAGGCTGTTGCAGAGATTCCGCAATTCTTGACAGTACAAAAACTAAGTGTTAAAGTTTGCCTTTGGAGTACAAAAAAATTGATTAAAGCAGAAAAATTTAAAACACCATTCAAAGGACGCTCACTTTTATCATGGGTGGACTGGACTCCCGAAGAAATCTTACAGATTCTGGATTACGCATTTTTAGTTAAAAAACAGTCACATAAAGGCGAAGTTCACCAGAGATTTTTAGGAAAAACCATTGCCCTTATTTTTGAAAAACGCTCTACCCGCACAAGATCTTCATTCGAAACAGCTTTTGGAGAAGAAGGCGGACACCCTGTATTTATGTCTACACAGGACATCCAGCTCGGTGGCAAAGAAAGTGTAAAAGACACAGCACGTGTTTTGGGAAGAATGTTCAGTGCGATTGAATTCCGCGGATTTAAGCAGGAACACGTTGAACAGCTTGCAAAATACTCTGGAATTCCAGTAATCAACGGCCTTACTGATGACTTTCATCCGACACAGGCCCTTGCAGATATAATGACTCTTAAAGAAAACTTTGGAACTCTCAAAGGTCTAAAATGGGCATTCTGCGGTGACGGACGCAACAATGTTGCACGCTCACTCATGGTAATTTCGGCAAAACTCGGTATTGATTTTGCAATTTATTCCCCAAAAGAACTTTTCCCGCCAAAGGACATTCAGGACCTGTGTGCACCTTTTGCAAAAGAAAGCGGTGCAAAAATTGAAATTTCTGATGATATTTCAGTTGTAAAAGGCGCAGATTGCCTTTATACTGATGTATGGGTTTCAATGGGTGAAGAAGCACTCAAAGAAGAAAGAACCCGTTTGCTTAGTCCGTATCAGGTAAATGCTGACTTGATGAAGGCAACAGGTAAAGATAATACAATCTTTATGCACTGCCTTCCTGCTGTTTTGGGTCAGGAAGTTACCGAAGACGTTTTTGAAGGTCCACAGAGCAAGGTCTGGGACGAAGCCGAAAACCGAAAACATACGATTAAAGCAATTATGCTTGCACTTATCTAGTATTTAGAAGGAGACTAATATGAAAAGATTTTTTATAATTTCTGCATTGCTTCTTGTTGCTTCATTATTCACCGTTTCTGCAGAAGAACGTGAATACAAATATGAATTTCAGGAATCAAACCTTACTTACAAAAATGTAATTGTATACAAGGTTCTTGATCACAAGGATGCCTATGTAGTTATGTATGCAAAAGGCCACCGTGAAGTTGGAAACGTTACCATTCCAAAAAAATGGTATAAAGAATCTCCACACAAGCTTGCTTTCAGACCTCTTCCTGCCGGAATGTCTCCTTACATGACAGTTTTATATAAGTCAGGAGAATTCAGCCAGGTTATCCTTACAATGCCTGTAAACCGCGGCGATTCAACCTGGGGCATAGCTGACAGCAACGTTCAGGTTGATGCAAACAAAGATACTTTTGATATTGTTTACTAATCAAAAATACTTTATAGTAAAGGGCCGCTTCCGGGCGGCTCTTTTTTTGTATACACGCAAATAAACAGTAAGGATTGAGTAATGAAAATTATCACTGACGAACAGATCAAAGAGTTTAAAGCCTTTTTGGACTCACATAAGTTTTTTTATGTAATCGGTCATAAGGAACCGGACGGGGACTGTATTTACAGCTGTCTTGGAATGGCACGACTTTTAGACAAATTGAATCTCGAATACCAGCTTTTGAATGCAGGTCCATTCAAACGAAATGAAGTTTCAGACAAAGCAGAATTCTTTTCTGCTACCCCAACCTTTTTATCCGAACCCGAACTCAAAAAAACAGGTCTCATAATTCTCGACTGCTCTGAACTCAAGCGACTCGGAGAACTCGGAGATGATTTACAGGGACTAGATACTTTTATTGTTGACCATCATCTTACTGCCTCTGTAACTGACAACTGCATTATTGACCCGTCTTCTCCGGCAACCTGCTGCCTCATCCAGCAGCTTTATGAAAAACTCGCAGGTCCTCTTACAAAAGAAGTTGCAGAATACATTTTCTTTGGCCAGAGCACCGACACAGGCTATTTTAGATTTCTGGACGACCGCTCGTCAGAAGTATTTTTGCAGACAGCCCGCCTTATTCAGGCGGGGGTTAATCCAAGACAAACCTATGACAAAATAACAGGCGGAAAGCCTTATTCAACGAGAAAACTTCTTGGCGTTTTACTTGAACGCTCAGAAAAATATTTTAACGATAAATTCATCATCACCTGGGAAACAATGGAAGACACCAAAAAATACGGTCTTGAAGGCCGCGACAGTGATTCCCTCTATTCACTTTTACTTTCGTGCGAAAAAGTACAGGCTGTAGCCTTTTTGCGCCAGGACAGTGAACACACATGCACCTGCGGTCTTCGCTCAAGAGATGAAGTTGATGTAAGTCAGGTTGCAGCCAAATTCGGAGGCGGCGGACATAAAAACGCATCCGGCTTTAGCGTAGAAGGAAAACTTGAATCTTTAATTCCACAGGTAAAAAAAGAATTTGGAAAAATCCTTTAATTTTTTTCTCAAACTGTTTGATTTTTGTTTGAAGCAGTTGTAAACAAAACGATTCTGTAAGAAAAATGCCGTATTCAAATTGAAAAATATTGAAACGGCATTTTTTTTGTTTAAAGCCGTTTTATTCGTTTAAAATCAGTTGTTTTTTATTTATATTTTTAAGGACTTTGCATAAAGCTGTTTCAAAAATAATTGAAAGCGTTAAAACTTTTATAAAGCGCCCCGTTTTTAGCCTTTTTTAACACCTGGCACGGCTCTTGCTTTTGATAGCTGTCCCTATCAGGACAATTTAACAAAGGCAGGAATAAAAATGGTCATTAAACAAATCAATTCACTTCCGCAAGATTACAAAAACGGAAAACTTTCATTAAAGCAGGCCTCCGATAAACTCTGGGTTTTGCTATATCAAAATCCGCGCTTATTCGGGCTGGTAACTTTAAGTGCTGACGATGTAAGCGATTTTTTGCTTTATAACCGCGAACTTTTTTCAAAAATGCTTGTGCGTTATAAGGAAGGTCCGGTTCCGTTTATCTCTTACGTCAAAAAGGGTGTTTTAAATTCGCTTCCGGGATTTATAAGAAAAAAACTGAGAACATACGCAGGCACAAACAGTCTTGATTCAATTATGGCAGTCAAGGAAGACGATTTTAGTTATGAAATTGATTTTACAGAAAAACTTGAATCCGATTCCACGCTCATTGAGGCTTCAGATAAACCAAACGATTTTACTCTTGACCGGATTAAAAGACGTGTCAAACTTCTGGCTCTCCACGAATGCAATAATCTTACGGACAGTCTGATTCAAAAGATTTCTGATTTTCTGGAAGTTGACAGGGATAAGTTTATTGATGAATTAAACGGGATTAAGGATTCAACCAGAAAAAAAATCAACAAACGTGAACTTTTGATTATAAGAAGAAACCGTGCATTCTATTTTAAAAACAAATATGAAAGGGAACTTGAAAGACTCGAAGAAGGCACCCCATGTTACGAAACAACAAAAATAAAAATGAAAAAGCATTACGAGGCGTGGAAGAAAAACAATGAACTTCTCGTAAAAAGCTGCTCAACTTCTCCAAGTTACGCCCTGATAAGCCGTGAAACAGGACTTGCCCAAAAAACGGTCTCCTATTATTTAAGCGTCATCCGTCTCAAACGAAATTTCTGGCCCTTCATAAACAAGCCTGAAATAAAGAAAAACGCAGGCGATGACGGGGACAAACAGCCTTGATTGTAAGACAAATTGAATTCCGTTATATTTTTATTTATGAGAATATTTTTAGCAAGTTCAAATAAACACAAGCAGAAAGAAATGCAGGAACTTTTACCGGACTACGAAGTTTTAATTCCATCAGATGCTGGAATTGAATTTGATCCGGATGAAACAGGCAATTCATTCTATGAAAACTCAATGATAAAAGCAAAGGCCCTTTACGATCTTGTAAAAGAGCCGGTAATTGCAGACGACTCAGGAATCTGCGTTGACGCACTTGGAGGTGCCCCGGGCATCTACTCTTCACGATACGCAGGCCCTGAGTATATGCAGGGACGCCCTGACGGCAAAAAGATTAGCCAGGAAGAACAGAACAGGTTTTTGATCCAGCAGACAAATGATTCAAAAAATCCTGACCGCTCGTGCCGTTATGTTTGCGCAATGGTTTTATATTACGATCGCGAAAGATTTATCATCAGCCAGGAAACATTTGAAGGTAAATTGATAGATGATATTTCAAAACAGGCAGGAAGCGGCGGTTTTGGCTATGATCCAATCGTATTTTTGCCTGAATATGGTAAAACTGTCGCAGAAATAAGCGCAGAAGAAAAGAATAAAATCTCCCACCGCGGCAAGGCAGTTGCAAACATTGTAAGCTTTTTACGCCGTATCAAGGTACGATAATGTTCAATAAAAAAAATTAAAAAAAAATCAAAAAAAATATTAAAGTTCCTGTAAGGTAATGCCGATAGTGAAAAAGATGAACTATGAGTGGGTAAAACTTCGTAGAAGCTGCCCGTTCAAGTGAATCAATGTAAAAGGAAATGGATGTAGCCTTGTAATGCAGAAGTTTCCTTTTACAACAGACTAAAAAGGATTTTAGTCTGACATTTCCACGGAGGAAAACACTATGGTCATTAACCACAACATGTCAGCACTTTACTCTAACAGACAGCTTGGAGTAACAAATCTGGGTCTTACAAAAGACATGGAAAAACTTTCATCAGGCGAAAAAATCAACCGCGCAGGTGATGACGCTTCAGGATTGGCAGTATCAGAAAAGATGCGCAGCCAGATCCGCGGCTTGAACCAGGCATCTACAAATGCACAGAATGGTATCAGCTTCATTCAGGTAGCAGAAGGCTACTTGCAGGAAACAACAGATATCATGCAGCGCATCCGTGAACTTGCCGTTCAGTCATCAAACGGTATCTACTCTGATGAAGACCGAATGCAGATTCAGGTTGAAGTATCACAGCTCGTTGCTGAAGTAGACCGCATCGCTTCTGCTGCACAGTTCAATGGCATGAACATGCTCACTGGACGTTTTGCACAGGCTACAGGCGAAAATACAGTTACAGGTTCTATGTGGTTCCACATTGGTGCCAACATGGATCAGCGTATGTCTGTATTCATCGGAACTATGACAGCTGAAGCTCTCGGTATCCGCGAAATCGGTACAGAGAACGTTATGAGCCTGGCAGCTCCTGATTTGGCCAACCGCGCAATCGGTACTATCGACGAAGCTCTTAAAAAGATTAACAAGCAGCGCGCCGACCTTGGTGGTTACCAGAACCGCATGGAATATGCAGTTCGTGGTCTCGATGTATCAGCCGAAAACATGCAGGCATCTGAATCACGCATCCGTGATACAGACATGGCAGCACAGATGGTTGAATTTACAAAGAACCAGGTACTCACACAGGCTGGAACAGCAATGCTCGCTCAGGCAAATTCACAGTCACAAACTGTCTTGTCTTTGCTTAGATAGTGCTGTATAATATATTTACGGGTAGTTGAATTTTTTTCAGCTATCCGTAAATAAGCGGTGTTTCTTTGGCCTACCCTATTCTAAATCCGAAAAACATCACTTACAATTAATGTAGTAACTATATAAGAACCGTGTGATTGCATAAGTAATTGTGCTGGTTCGATAACTTTTGGCATTTTATTTAGAAATGTCATCGATCTTTGAAATTAGCTTTCTATGGCTTTTGTGACAGCAAAAATGGTTGTCATGTGCATACAAGGGGCACAAACAACGATTCCTGCTGAAAGGGTCTAAATCTGCGTGGTGGGGGCGCAAAAACCGCCTGCAGCCCGTACAAAAGCAGGACTTACAGCACGATGCTGAAGTTCTTAAATTCATGGAGGGCATAATTATGGTTATTAATCACAACATGAGTTCGATGTACTCAAACCGCACATTGGGCGTATCAAGCGACCAGTTGCAGAACAACATCGAAAAACTCAGTTCAGGTCAGCGCATCAACCGCGCAGGCGATGACGCTTCTGGATTGGCAGTATCTGAAAAGATGCGCAGCCAGATCCGCGGATTGAATCAGGCTAACAGAAACATCCAGAACGGTGTTTCTTTCATTCAGTCTACAGAAGGATATCTTGGAGAAACAACAGACATTCTTCAGAGAATCCGTGAACTTGCAGTTCAGTCGTCAAACGGTATCTACTCAGATGAAGACCGCATGCAGATTCAGGTTGAAGTATCACAGCTTGTATCAGAAGTAGACAGAATCGCTTCACAGGCTCAGTTCAACGGTATGAATATGCTTACAGGTGCATTTGCAAAAGAAACTGGAAACCGCATCATGCAGTTCCAGATTGGTGCAAATGTTGACCAGAACGAACGTGTATATATCGGCACTATGACAGCTCAGGCTCTTGGTCTTAAGGGAGCTCAGGGATCTGATGAACAGATCAGCATTGATTCACCAGACAAGGCTAACATGGCTATCGCATCAATCGACAATGCTCTTTTGACAGTATCAAAACAGCGTGCAGATCTCGGTGCATACCAGAACCGCTTTGAAATGGCATCAAATGGCGTAGGCGTAGCTGCTGAAAACCTTCAGGCTGCTGAATCTCGTATCCGTGATACAGATATGGCTTCTGAAATGGTTGAATACACAAAGAACCAGATTCTTACACAGTCTGGTACTGCAATGCTTGCACAGGCTAACAGCCAGTCACAGAACGTACTTGCATTGCTCAGATAATTAGCCGCCTTTTAGTTATAAGAGACTTCTGGATGTTGTCTTTTGTATAAAAGGCGAAAAAGCGGAAGGGGTGCGCCCCCCTTCTACTTGTTTTTTCAGGAGGAAAAGCCCTATGACTATTAGTTCACTCGGGCAAAGCATGGCAATGGATGGCCGCTTAAACAACTCCGCAGCAACGGCTACAGCCGCGCATTCTGCACCTGTTTCGCAGGAAATGAATGTACCTATGGCTGACGCTGCACAAGTGGTACAAAACATTACCAACAATAATGCCCAACTTCAAGAAGATGTCCGCCAGCTCCAAAAGCTTTCAGACGTCGTAAATGGTCGCAAGGTTCAGTTTAATGTTAATCAGGAATTGAACCAGGTTGTAGTAACAATCGTCGATCCTTCGACCGATAAAGTAATTAAGGAGATTCCTTCCCAGGACATTCAGAGAATGAAAGTACGTATCCGTAAGGCAATTGGACTTTTATTCGATGAAATGATTTAAATTCAACGGGAAATGGAAGAATAATTATGGCTGATATATCAATACCTGGCGTCAGTGATAAATATAAGACAAACGATTATATTGAAGCATTGATGAAAAAGGAGCGGCTCCCGCTTACAAGGGAACAGGAGTCGCTCGACAGGTACAAAGACCAGCGTAACGCATGGAACGGAATGAACCAGAAAATGAGTTCGCTCCGCACTAATACAAAAACACTCTACTCTTTTGAAAATCCTTTCAACAACAAACTTGCTTCCAGTACAGAAGAAAATGCAATTACCGCGACAGCAGGCCGTGAAGCTGCGTATGGTTCTATTAAAATTGATGTAATAAAACCGGCAACAGCAGACAGATTTTTGTCCGGCGATCTGGAAAAGGATTTTACAATTCCGCAGGGAAAGTATACTTTTCAGGTAAATGAAAAGACAATTACGTTCAACTGGAAAGGCGGAAAACTGGGCGATTTTGTAAATTCACTCAATAAACGCGGTGTAAACACAGTCAAGGCAAGCATTGTAGGTGTTTCAAACGATAAACAGTCACTTTTAATCGAATCCCTAAAAACCGGCGACGGAAACAACCTTATTTTTAAAGATGACGCCCTCACTTTTGCAATCAACCATGGCATGATTCAAAAAACAAAGGCAGATTTACAGGAATTTGCAACCGAGACCGCAGAACTTACAACTCCGGAACTTGAATTCCCGGTTCCTGCCGTTGAACAAAACGGAATGCCGGAATTCACCAGCAGACAAATTGAATGGGATGCAGAAGAAAACAGGTACATTATGCCTCCCCGAAGCGGATTTGAAGTTCAAGTCCCAGAAGATTTTACAAAAGAACAAAACAACGTAATCGAATTCAATTATTACACTTTTGAAGTAGAAGATATCACGGAAGAATTAAACAGACTTCGCACTACCCGCCCGGAACTCGACGGTGCAGGACAGGCAACTTACGAAGACGTAACAGTTTTAAACGAATTAAGCGAAACTTCCCTTCCGCCGGTTCCTGCAGAACCGCTTACACCGATTGAAGGACGCGCAGACTTTTATGTACGCGACAGCAACGGTAAAGAAACTTTAATCGAAACAAAAGACCTTACAGCAGATCCCGAAACAGGAGACAAAACTGTAAGAGTTTATGTAAAAGACTATTCTGATATCAAAAGCATCGTTGCCCGTAACCGCAACACAGGTGAAGCCGTAGCCGTTACGAGTTTTTCAGTTTACGACGCAAAAAAGAATCTTGGATACGAACCTGTTCATCCGGTTTCAAAGGCTGGAGACGCAGTAATCAAATACGAAGGAATTACAGTTAACCGTCCGACAAATAAAATCGACGATGTAGTTCCGCATGTTACGCTTAACGTAACCAACAAAACAGAAAAAACAGCAACAATCGAAATCAAGCCTGACAAAGAAAGCGCAAAAGACGCATTAATTGCCTTTGTAGGAACATATAACCAGTGTATCGCCGAAATCAATATTTTGAGCGACAATAAACCCGAAATCATCAGCGAACTTGATTATCTTACAGAAGATGAACAGGAATCAGCCGGCAAACGGCTCGGAATGTTCCAGGGAGACTTTTCTCTTTCAAACGGCAAAGCAACAATGCAGTCAATCGTTGCAGGAAGTTACCGCTGGAGCGAAAGCGCCGACATTACGATGCTCAACCAGATTGGAATAAGCACACGTGCAACGGGAGCAAGCGGAGGTTACTCTGCAAGCCAGATGCGCGGTTATCTTGAAATAAATGAAAAGAAGCTGGACGAAAGCCTTGAATCAAATCTTGACCAGATAAAAAACATATTTGGTTTTGACAGTGACGGAGACTTAATCGTAGACAGCGGAATCGGTTATGCTTTGGATAAGCAGCTCACTTCCTGGGTGCAGAACGGCGGAATTATTGCAAATAAAAACGCAACAATAAACGGCCGTATAAAGGCAAGCGAACAGAAAATCACAAAACTCGAAAACCAGATTGACCGCAAGGAAGCTCAGTTAAGAAATAAATACGGCCAGATGGAAGGTACATTGAACAGCCTTAACTCTCAGTCAAATACTATTTCTAACTTTGCAAATAGCGGAAAACAACAGTAAAATAAGGGTGGAGACATAAATGGAATTATTTGTTAACGGTTCAAAACTAGACATTCAGCTCGAAAACGAAAAAACTGTCGGAGACGTACTCAAAAGTTTTGAGGAGGAGTCTTCAAAAGAAGGCATTGCGACAGTTAACATCATCGTTGACGGCAAACAGATAACGGCAGACATTTTTGACGAAACTGCAAAACAGGAACTTAAAGATTCAACAAAAATTGAACTTGGAGTTGTTTCAAAAGAGGCAATCAAAAATTCATTTGAACAGCAGAAAGATGCCGCAAAATCCCTTTCAGAAGAACTAAAGACAATTTCAGTAAAATTCCAGAGTTCAAAAGATGCAGAAGCAAACGCAATTATTGCAAAACTTGCCGACTATATCGACGGTATCTGTCATACGGCAAGCCTTTCAATGCTTTTTCCTGAAGATTTTGGTTCAATCAAAATTGACGGTAAAACATTCAACGAATTCTTTGCAGACCTTTCTTCAATTCTCCCTGATTTTGAGCAGGCAATTAAAAATAAGGACACCGTTTTAATCGGAGACCTGGCTGAATACGAAATTTCGCCTCGTCTGGATCAATTAGCCACATCACTGGAGTATATTTAATGAATACAGGCTCACCTCTTGCAGCAAGACTAAATCTCAACATTTTTGCGGTCTTAATTGTAGCCCTTGCAATTGCAGTTGTGCTGGCCGCATTATACTTTCTCTTTAAAAAACTTGAAGAATACAAACTTTCTCCCGAATATGCAGCAAAACAGAAAAATCATCCAACCAAACACAGCGAAATTCAGGATATAGCAAAACGCGCAAACCTTAACAAAGAAGAAAAAGAGATTTTACATTCAATCTTTAAAAAGCACCCTCTTCCAAACATTATTTACGCCGTAAAAGACGAAGAACCGATGGAATCTTATCTCAAGGAAACTTTTGACGGATACAATGTAATTAATGATGAAGAAAGCAAAGCAGCACTTTTTGGACTGCGCTCAAAGCTTGCAAAAACATTTGGCTCTCCACAGCCAATCAAAAACTCAAGGCTTATTCCTGTAGAAACCGAATTAACTTACACTCCATCCCAGGGTATTCACTATAAATTCAAGCTGAATAACATAACTCCGGACGAAATGCTTATTGGAATTCCGGATGAACTTCCAAATGATGAAAAACCTGAAATTCTCTCAAAAATCAGTCTTGTTTTCATTTATAAAAAATCGAGCCCGTACAATCTGGAAGCCCGGGTTGTGCGTTATCAGAAAGACAAAAACAATAAGGAAATTGTAGTCTGCGGTCACACCGACAGGATCTTCCCTCTCCAGAAACGAATGGCACCCCGTATCGAACTGCATATGGACTGTGAATTCAGTTCGGTAAAAGTTCAGGTACAGAAAAAAGGTAAAAGCGAATCAGTTGAATACTTTCCAAGCGACAAAATGCACTCCGGTGTTCTTGAAGATGTTTCAAGCGGCGGATGCCGGATTGTTACCGAGCTTCCAATCAAGGCCGAGCAGTACATGTTCATCCGCGGTCCTCTGGACGGCCAGGACGAGCACTCTGCGATTGGAAAAATTCTACGTACCACACAGAACAAAAACGGAAAATTTATTCTCCACATCAAATACGAAGAAATTGAATTAAAACTTTCAAACAGAATAAACGCCCTTGCCTGCGGATATATCAAATAGTTATTTACATTGACGATTGGTTAGAATTGAGATATTCTATAGTAATATGAGAGTGGTTGAAATCAGTTCCATCACAGGCGAAGACACATTAATTTATTATCGTCGTAATTACACAGGTGTAGCAAAACTCGAAATTCTCACCAGAACTGAAGAAGTAAAAATTGCTTTCACAATCGAAATAGATCCACTGGGAAGAAAAATGGTTTATGTCGAATACCCATTCGGCATGACTTTTGATTATCCGGTTTTACCCGTTACAAACCAATTAAAAGAAAAAATTGTCAAAATGGATAACGAAGGTGCATTACCAATATGACGCTTTCTCTGCACACAACCAGCCGTGAACAAACCATCCAGTTAGGTCAAAAAATCGGTTCAAAACTTCAAAAAGGCGATATCCTTGCCATGCAGGGAACACTTGCAGCAGGCAAAACTACAATCACTAAAGGAATTGCACTTGCCCTTGGAGTAACAGAAGACATTACAAGCCCTACTTTCTGTCTCATAAGTGAATACGAAGGAAAAATGCCTTTGTATCATATGGACGTTTACCGCCTTGACGGAACAGAAGACTTTATAAACCTCGGTGTTGACGATATGCTTTACGGAAACGGGGTCTGCATTATCGAGTGGTCAGAAAAAATAATGGACGAACTTCCAAAAAGCACTATAATCATAAAACTTGAACCTCAAGGCAATACTGACGAGAGAAATATCACAATTCAAAACTGGCCTTATGGAGAATTAAATTGAAAGCTTTAGCAGTTGACTGTGCAGCATCTAAAATTACTATCAGCGCAAAAAATCAGGACAACAAGGCTACCTTAATACTGGATATCGGACCAAAACAATCCCAGGAACTTTTACCTGCAATAGATTTTGTACTTTCAAAGGTTTCCCTCAAATCCAGCGAACTTGATTACATTACAATCTGCAAAGGCCCTGGAACTTTTACAGGTTTACGTCTTGCTTTTTCCGCCGTTAAAGCAATTTCCCTTGCATTTGGGACAGACGTTTACGCAGTTCCTACGTTGGATTGTTACGCATACGCATTCAAAGACATCAAGGCTCAGGTTGTTGCAACAATAGATGCTAAAAAAGAACAGTTTTTTGCAACCGTTTATAAAGACGGAAACAAAATAATGGATTCAAAAGACACAAGCATTGAAGAAGTTGTCAGCAATCTCGATAAAAATTCCCCGGTAATCTGCACAGGACCCGACAGCAGGCTCTTTGCAGGCCAGCTTAAGGATAAATGTCCGGCTCTAACCGTAAGCACGCTTGTAAGCGATTGTGTAAGCGCTGACTGCCTTTACGAAATTGCAGAAGACATGATTGCAAAAAAAATCGAGCCCCTCAAAGATTTTGAAGGACCCGAATATTTAAGAAAAAGCGAAGCTGAACTTGCCCTGGAAAACAAATAATTTATTTTGCTCCAAGGAACTTTGACAACGCTTCCATGGCTGCCGAACTTGCGGCCGCTTCCCTGTTCTCTGTCTGAATGGCATCAAAGACTTCCTGTCTGAAAACCTTTACGTTTTTTGGAGCCTCAACACCGATTTTAACCTGATCGCCGTGAACTTCAATCAAAGTGATTGTAATGTCATCGCCAATCTTAATTTTTTCGTCTACTTTTCTTGATAATATCAGCATTACTTATTTTCCTTTGATTTAAGAGCTTTGATGATATTATGCTTTGTGGTCCATCTTGAATCAGAAAGAATAACCTGAAGAGCCTGGTTGTTACGGCGGTTGATTACAACCGGCCCCTGCAAATTGGCTGTTACAGGACCGCCGTCTGCAGGAATGGTAACAATCGAGAACAAAATTACGTCCTGAGGACTGTCCAGTCCGATTTCCAGGAGAGTTTTATCGTCTATGTCAAGCTCGTAATCTGCAACAATCAAAAACGGATCTACCATGATAAAGGCCAGAGATGACTCGTCAAGGCTCTGAAGCCAGTAAAACGGCTGGTATTCTGCCTCGATTACCGCATAACGGTGATAATCTTCAAATCCAAATAATCCGTGTGGAAATTCTACGATTTGCTTTTCGTCAATGGAAACGGTTCCCATTGTTTTTGTTTTTACTTCCATGTTAAGTTACACACTCCTTTATATTTTATTTCATGTAATTCAATAATGAAGATGAATACATCTTGCCCGCATTACTCAATGTTGCCTGCTGAGTGTATTCGAGCATTTTCTGGTCAGTGATTGCCTTTGTAATATCCAGGTCACCTTCCCGGCTGATACTGTTTGTTACGTTAAGCGCAGTAGCACTGTTACGCATAATATCGTTCTGAAGTCTTTCGTATTCACTGCCGCTTTTTGCAATACGGGTTGTAAGAGCGTTGATGCCACTGTCAAGGCTTGCCATTACGCGGCCGCCGATTGCTTCGCTGTCACCTTTTAAGAGACTGTCACGCAAAGCAATTACAGAATCAAACAGAGAACCTCCACTGACCCTCACATTGTCTGAAATATTATACGGTGGCTTTTGGCTTGAATCTTTGATGATTCCCATTTCATTGAGGACTGAACCGCTTACGTCTTCAATCCACAGCTGTCTTTCGTCGGTTGTTGTAAGGTTGAGACCGTTTGTAATCGGATCAAGCCCTGCCTTTACAGCTGCGCCGCTGTCGTTGATCTTGCTAATAAGGGAATGTACAGTGTCCCCAAGTTCAACCTGAATGTTCTGGCCGTCGATGTTGATTACTCCGCGTTCTTTTGCCTGCCACATTGAAAGGTCACGTCCACCGAAGAGGCGCTGGTTTTCTGCCCAGAAAGTCTTGTTTCCGGCATTATCCACGTCAACGTATTTATTTTCGTCTATTTCAACATGATTGATGTCGATTGTACCGTTATAGCGGACAGAAGAAACGAGCGGATTTGCGGCGCCTTCAACATTACCATAGTCGATTTCAAAAGCCGGAGCATCAGTATTTGTTCCTGCAAAAATTGAATTTCCGTCAGGTCCGATTGCATTGGCGTTCTGTAAAAGTTCACCAAGAAGTTCATCAACTTCTACTGCCATATTGCGCATATCATCCTGATTGTAGATTCCGTTTGCACCGGTTACAGCAAGTTCCCTGACCCTCTGAATTATTTCGAGGGAATTTGTCATGTAGCCTTCCCTGTACTGAAACTGGTCGCTTAAGGTAAGGCCGTTTTTTTCAAAATTATTTACACGGTTAAGGTAAGACTGGTATTTAACAAGATGACCTGCAGCCACAGGATCATCGCGTAAAGAAGTAATGCGCTGCTGAGTGCCAAGCTGGTTATTCAGTTTGTTCATTCTTCTTTCCTGAATGCGAAGATTGTACTGAGTATTATTGTTATTCATCTGGCTGCTGATTCGTTTCATCTTAAGCTCCTTATAAACTCCGCGTTAGCGGTCGTGCAGGAGGCACGAAATTGCAGTTTTGCCAACGGCAAAATCTGCTCATGAAAAAAAGTCCACGGATGTACTTTTTTTCATGCCTCCTCAAATGATTTTATAAATCAAGCAGATGTCCCATGCGCACTGCTTTTGTTTTCATGTAAAACTTGTCCTGCTCACGAACCGGAAGCTGAAGCGGAACCCGCTCTGTAATTTCAAGGCCATGAACATCACTTTTTAATCCGTAAACCTTCTGCGGATTATTTGTCATAAGCTTAATTTTTTTTACGCCAAGATCCCGCAGAATCTGAATGCCGCAGTAATAGTCACGTGCATCAGCCGGAAGGCCAAGCGCAAGATTTGCATCAACAGTGTCCATTCCTTTATCCTGAAGTGCATACGCTTTTATTTTATTAAGAAGTCCGATGCCGCGGCCTTCCTGACGAAGATAAACAAGAATACCTTTTCCAGCTTCTGCAATTTTTTTCATCGCAGCATCAAACTGTTCGCCACAGTCACACTTTAAAGAACCGAATG
>JAILFZ010000202.1 GCA_024697295.1 Treponema sp. | reverse complement strand
ACAACAACCCAGATAATCTTCCGCGTAATATTCAGTTATGTGCTTGTAGCGCTCTACCAGAAAATGCACGGCGGCGCATATGCAGTTCACGCAGTAAACGGCGTTGCATGGGCCTGCCTTGCCGGCTGGGTAATGATGCTCGTCTACGAACTTCCCATGCTCCGCCGTCAGTGGAAAAAATCATTCGGTACAAATTAAAAAAAAGGCCCGCGATTAAGCGGACCCTTTGTCATGCTGTGCCGGCCACGCAGAGCCGGGACAAATTATTTTACTGCAAGTCAGATGCTGTCAGAATTCCAACACCGATGTCTGTTGGAGCGAATGTCGGATAGCTGGTTGGAGCAGTATATTCGTATGGAGGCTTAGAAACAGATCCTTCGCTTCCGTTTGAAGTACTGTTGTTTTTTGCAGTCCATGAACCGGAAACATTTCCATAGGCTTTATTGGTGTCTGCGAAGAAGAATCCGATTATGTAAGTACCGTTTGTTACAGAGTCCCCTGTTGTTTTGGTGAAGTTTGCAAAATTGTTTCCTTCGATGTAGAGTTTACTGCCTGCGCGAACATTGATACAGCTTGCAGAATCACTCTGAGAGCCTGCATCAAAATAACAGCTGTAGATGTGGCCGGTTCCATAGCGGAAGAGAGGCATACGTGCATTTATATTCTTCCAGTAGTTGTGGTAGAAAGTTACCCTCATGTCAGAATCGGTAGCACCTGTTGTCGTATTTTTGTCCGGACCGTCATCACCTGAGGCACAAAGACATGCCTTATAGTGGTCATGGATATAACAGTTAGAAATTGTAATCCAGGTAGAACCGTTTTTAATGTCCAAAAGCCCGTCGTAGAAGTCCTTTTTCCATTTTTCGTCGGTTGAATAATAACTTCCAGCAATTCCTGTGCTACTAGAAGTGATTTCGTTGCCGTCCAAATCCTGCGGAGTGAGGTGCGACTGGAATTCGCAGTGGTCAACCCATACATGTGTGGCACCGTTTAAAGAAAGGGCATCGTCTGCGCCACTCTTTGTGTAGCCGTCCCAGCTGATTACTTCACCGAACATCATGTTGCGGATGATTACGTTCTCACCCTCAACGATGAACTCGATGTTCTGCAATCTTCCCTGATTTGTTGTGTCACCGTAGACTGTCGAATTCGAGCCGATTGTGTATTTTTCGCTCAAAAGCGGATTTGCATTGTCTTTTGTCGAGATTGTTCCGCTGATTGTAATGATCTTTGGCTCGTCAGATGAGAGAAGGTCTTTCTTTGCAACGAGTTCAGCATAGCTTGAAATTGTGATTGTGTTTTCCGAACTTGCACCTGCACCGCCAGAGATTGTGTAGCCGTCACCAGAATCTGTCGTGATTGTCGCATATCCTACCAAATCAGAAGAAGCCGTGTAATCTGTTGGAATGAAGTGTGCAAACATAATTGTATTTTTAGTGACAGTGACTTTGTGAGGATTTTCTTTACTTCCGTCAGACCAGCAATCAAATACCCAGCCAGAATTTGCTGTTGCTGTGAAAGTGACATCTGAATTTTCAGCAACGGTAGATGAAGTCACAGAACTTTCAACTGAACCTGCTGTTGTGTTTTCTGAAGCATAAGAGAGACTTACATATTTCGTCGTATCTGTTCCATAATCGATTCCCTTTCCATTTACGATGAGGTAGTCAACATAGTTAAGATAACAGTAATTTCCAGCATCAGTATCATTTTTTTTCGAATCAATTTTTATGCTAGTTCCCCCTGCTGCCGTATAGCTTCCATCTGGCGCGCCTGTAAGGATAATGGAGTTTGAACCGGCTTTCAGCGAAATATTTTCAAGATAGACAGTGTCTTTCCAGTTCGCCGAGCTACAGTTGTCTTTCTTTACTTTTACATCTGTCGTCATCGCAAGGGGGCTGTCAGCGTTGATAACCGTTCCGTTTACAGAAACAATTGCCGCACGAACACGAGAGACTTCCGTACACAAATAGTGAATCGCAATTTTTGCATTTGTTATGGCTTCTGCTGCAGAAACGGTATAAACTATGCTTCCTTTTTGGCTTGTTCCGCCGTCAAAATAACCCGTTCCCGTGTAGCCTGGAAATTCAGTCTTTTTTTCAAAAGTTGAACTTACAAAGCCGGCTGCATTTTCCTGAATCTTGAGGGTTGTAGTTCCGTTTGCTTCTGTTGTAACAGCAGTAGGTTCACTTTTTTGTTCGTCGTCACCGTTCTTGCATCCTGCCATCGCAAACACGAGCGAAGCAGCAAGCATTCCGGTCAAAAATATTGCAGTAAGTTTCATTAAAGCACCTCTCTTTATAATACGTCGAGTCAAGGCACGCATACGCTTAAAGCCTTGACTTCGCCGTTTTTAGGGTTTGTAATAAACCCTAAATGGCGGGCACCAGAGCACCCGCCTTAAGAAAATTAGTCTTTCATACTTTTATAATTATCAAATTCTTCAAGCATCTGCGGGTCCTTGTTTTTGTCGCAGAGAGAAACTACAACAGCAACAACGAGACACATGATGAATGCAGGAAGGATTTCATATACACCAAAGATTGGGCAGACAGAAGCAGGCAGGTAATGCCATACAACATCTGTTACACCGCCGGCAATCAAACCTGCAATGGCACCCTTAGCAGTTGCCTTACGCCAGTACAAAGCAAGAAGAATGAGCGGTCCGAAAGTTCCGCCAAATCCCGACCATGCAAAAGCAACCAGGCCAAAGATTGAACTGTTAGGATTCAAAGCAAGCAAAAGTCCGAGAATTGCAACTGCAAATACGGAAATACGGCTTACGCGGAGAACCGTCTTTTCGTCAGCATCCTTTTTGATAATTCCCTTGTAAACATCCTGGGCGATAGCAGAAGAAGCACTGAGCAGCTGGCTGTCGGCTGTAGACATTGCGGCTGCAAGAATTGCACAGAGGAAGATTCCGGCGATGAATGCAGGGTACATACGCAGCATTGTTTCGCTGAATACGGCTTCCTGT
>JAILFZ010000178.1 GCA_024697295.1 Treponema sp. | reverse complement strand
GGAGATAAGTCATGACATCAAAGATAAAGCTTTTACTTACATCAGTTTTTGCACTGGCAGCCCTTCCGCTTGCCGCAGACAAAATTACAATAAAAAACACCTTTGGCGCAGACCTTGACGAATCAGGCGACTACGACTTTTACACACGCTCAAAGACAGAAAACTATGACGGAACAAAAAGTACGGATTCAAGTTTTGCTCTGGCTGACGAGTTTCTGGTTGAACTTAAACTATCCGATATCGAGGCCAGGTTCCGGCTGGATGCACTTTATTCAGGCGCTGAGGATGCAGCGGCAAAACTCATTATCGCGCCGCATGGTTTTATTCACTATAAACCAATTGAACAGTTCGGCATTATTGCAGGAAACGACTTTTTTAAGCATCTTGCAATTCCGTCCGCATATTTAGCGGCAGCAGACACAACGACAAAATGGGGACGCCTCGTTACTGACTCACTCGGTTACGATGCTTATTTTGGCAGTGAGGACGTTTCTGTTTATTCAAATGGATTTGCAGGTGCCGTTACAAGTGACTGGATATTCGGGACATTCCAGGATTTTTACCTTAAACTCGCAGCAGGTGCCACAATGTATCCTGGCGAGGAATTTGAAAAGGCAGTCGATATAGGAATTAACGGCGGGATGTTCAATCTTTTTGATATCGGAGCAACCGCTCACAATCTGACCGAGGATGACCGCAAATTAGGCGGCTTTATCGGACTGACAGCAATTCCAAACCTGATTTTTAACGCACAGTTTTACTATAATTTTACGGACAGCGACTTTTTGCCGCAAACCCGTGTTGAGAGAAACGACACCTGGGAATACAAAAAGCAAAAAACCAAGTACGCACTCGGCGGAACTGCAGGCTACTATTTTGACAGCCTTCTGCTCGGGCTCTACGCAGACTTTATTACGGGCCTTACAAATGAATACATAGACGAAGTCAAATACTATGATGCGTCCGGAAATTTAATTTCAAGCAAAGTTACAACAATTGTCCGCGGCGAAACCGTCGTAAAATACAAAAACGGCAAAGCCAAGCGCACGGATGAATTTACAGCGCGCACAATTCCGATGTATGCGGCATTCCGGGCAAATTATTTAATCACGGCAGATCTTGAATTTGATTTTAGTTTTAAGCTCCGCTCGATGCTCTACGACTTTATGGGCGACAGCACAATAATGGCTTTTGCGCCAAAATTGACATTCGATCTTCCCCAAAATTACGGAAAGGTTGGAGCGGGAGTCCGCCTGACGCTGAACAAAGCACGTTCAGACGGGCTGACTTCGATTTCGGTTCCTGTAAGTTATACTTACAAGTTCAAGAAAAAGCTTTAATTCTTAAAGGCGGCTTACCTTTGTAAGCTGCCTTTTTTTATCTGTTCTGCAACTTCAGTGCCGGCAGTAAGTTCAACAAGTTTCATTGCAAACTGTTCTGTCGTGCCAGGGCCGCGTCCTGTCAGAATATTGTTATCAAGAACAAACGGAACGTTCGGAATATAAGTTGAATTTTCCATCAGCTCGTCCACTCTAAGTGAGCCTCCACAGATTTTATCAAGTTCCTTTTCAAGTCCCGGATAACCGGTCCACTTTCGTCCCGAAAGGATTCCTGTATGGGCAAGAACAACTGCCGGAGCAGCACAGATTGCGCTTACAACTTTACCCTTGCGTTCCATTTTTGTTGCCAGCTGGAACAAAAACTGATTGTCCGAAAGATTTTTTGCCCCGTTCGATCCGCCCGGAAAGAAAATTGCGTCCGGTTCAGAGCCGTTCAATTTTTCGATATAATTTTTAAGGCTGATGTCGGCCACAACTTTAATCTGATGAGCACCTTCAACGGTAAGCTCGCAGTCACTGTGACCGTCAGTCGGAACTGCAACCACAACTGTATTTTGATTTGCACGGCGAAGATAATCTACAACGGTCAATGCTTCGATTTCTTCAAAGCCCGGCGCAAGAAAAACTGCTACATTCATAAAATCTCCTTAAAAAACACCGCGTTAGCGGCGCTGCACGGATGCAGCGTATAGCAGTTTTGCCAACGGCAAAATCTGCCAGTGATAAAAATTACACGGATGTTATTTTTATCACGTCTCCTTATAAAACACCGCGTTAGCGGCGCTGCAGGGATGCCATGCATAAATGCTTGGAATCGTTTTAATTATAGCACAATCTGCAATAAATTGGTCATTGAAAAATCATCGTTATTAATTTACAATATATTATTATGAAGCAAGTTCTTATCATAGATGCATCTCCGATGTTCCGTGAGTTTCTTAAAGAAAAACTTGCAGCCGAAAACGTCTCTGTAGAAACGGCGCAAGGACATCGCGACGCATTTACAAAACTTATATCCCAGTTACCTGACCTTCTTATCCTCGACATTGAAAACTCTGTCGACGATATGATGGACTTTCTGGATAAAAAACGTCTTGATCCGAACGCAGTTCATATTCCCATCATTATTTCAGGTCCTGAGGTTTCCAAAGAAAAAGTTGCTTCATTGACCCAGTACGGCGTAATTAAATATTTTACAAAGCCAATCAAATTCGATCTGTTTTTTGAATCCATCGGCCGTATCCTTAAACTGTCTTTCTCGATGGACACTACCCCATGTGTTCTCGAAATTCACCTTAACAAAAACATCATTTTTATCGAAATTGCCCAGGGCATGAACCGCGAAAAAATGTCCCTGCTCAAATACAAACTCACCGAGTTTATGGACAACCACCGTCTTGATAATCCAAAGGTTATTATCATGATGACAGGTCTGTCGCTTAGTTTTGTCGACGGTGCAAACCTCGAACTTCTTTTTGACAACGTGCTTGCCGACAAGCGGATTGACCGCAAAAACGTAAAGGTTCTTTCGCTGGACTCTTTTACAAAAGAACTCATCGCAGGCCATCCCGAATACCACGGAATAGAAGTTGTTACAAACCTTTCTCAGGTTCTCAACGATGTAGTAGAAGCAGGACCTACTTCAAGTATCCAGGAACTTATCTCCGATCAGATTTTGACTTCTACAAACGACTCAAATGACGGCTCGGTAGAAATGCGTTTTTACTCAGACTCAGGAACTGCCGATAAAGGCGGCGAAATGAATACTCTGACAGCAGGACAGATGCCGCTCAAGATTGCTGTTGTAGATGATGATGCTGTAGTACGACAGGTTATGCAGGCAACATTTTCTGCAATCAAAGCGCAGTGTGATTTGTTTGCAAGCGGCTCTGAGTTCCTTCAGAAATTCAATTCAAATACATACAATCTCGTAATCCTCGACGTATTTATGCCTGGAATTTCTGGATTCGATATATTAAAAATCCTGCATGACCGCAATAACACTGTTCCTATCATTGTTTATTCGCAGGCGGCTCAACGAGAAGCAATCATTCAGTCCTTAAGCCTTGGAGCAAAAACCTATCTCGTTAAACCGCAGAAAGGCGAAGTCATTATTCAGAAGGCTTTGGAAATCCTAAATGGCAAAATCTAAGGGCGTTCTTGACGAAGCAAGCCGATACCTTGCAAGTACCCTTCACGAAATAAGAACTCCGATTCAGACCATAATCGGAACAATCGAACTGCTCCAGGACACAAACATGGACAGCGAGCAGCGCGAATACATTCGCCAGATTCAGTTCAGTGCGGATGTTCTTCTTGATTTAGCCAACAATATCCTGGACTTTTCTAAAATCCGTTCCAATAACTTTCAGCTCGAATCCGTTCCGTTCAACATCTGCGAACTTACCGAACAGGTTGTTGACCTTATCAGTATCGAAGCCTTTAACCGCGGCCTCGAAATCATAACGGACATAGACAGTTCAATTTCGCAGCCTGTAATGGGCGACCCTGTACGAGTTCAACAGATTATCCTTAATCTTTTGAAAAACGCCGTTAAGTTTACAAACTCAGGTTATATTCATATTGAATTAAAAAAAGACAGGGAAATGATTAAGTTCCGCATCACAGACACCGGAATCGGCATTTCCGAAGATACAAAGCAAAAACTCTTTACAGATTATTACCAGGCAGACATTTCGACATACCGCAAATTCGGCGGGACCGGGCTCGGGCTTTCAATCTGTAAAAACCTTGTCGGCCTTATGAAGGGAAAAATCGGCGTAGACAACAATCCTGAAGGCGGTGCAAGCTTCTGGTTTACAATTCCACACAAAAGCGCAATGGATATTCTTGATGCTCCGATGGCACCTACCTGCTACGACGACAGAAAGATTTTAATCGTAGACGACAGCAGCCTTGCTTCGCAGAGTCTGACTACCCTTTTGAACGACGCAGGAATTACAAAAATCACTTCCATCGATTCTCCAGAGCGCGTAATGGAACTTTTACTCGATGCCCGGAAGAGCGGTAACCCGTTCTCACTCGTTTTTATCGACATGATTATGCCGATTATGGACGGCTGGCATCTGGCAAGCGAAATTAAAAATAATTCTGAACTTAGAAATACACTCACCCTCTACCTTCTGGTTCCGGAAGGACAGATGCGCGCCGAAGCAAAAATGAAGATGCTCAACTGGTTTGACGGTTACCTCTACAAGCCGTTCAAAAAACATAAAATCACAGAGCTTCTGGAGGGCGAACTGCGTAACCAGAACGAAGAACTTGAGGAACTTGAACTTGCGGACGACGAAGAGGTAATGGCCCTTTCCCAGAAGGAAAAAGAAGTTGCCTCTGGCCTTAAAATCCTCGTTGCAGAAGACCATCCTGTTAACCGCAAACTCCTCGAAACCTTTGTCAAAAAAACCGGCGCCGATGTTTACCTTGCAGAGGACGGACAGCAGGCAGTCCAGGCCATCCGCGAAAACAAGGACATCGACTTAATCTTTATGGATATTCAGATGCCTGTAATGAACGGTATAGAAGCCACAGTTGAACTGAGAAAAGACGGCTACAATGGAATTATCATCGCCTGTACCGCAAACAATGATTCAACTGACTTTGATTCGTACATCAGTTCTGGAATCAACGACATTATCGTAAAACCATTTAAAAGCGATACAATCAAAAACATTCTTGAAAAATGGAGCACGGTTATGGAAACGGCAAACCTTGCTTCAATCACAAACATAAACGTAGAAATCAACAAGGAAAGCGCCTGGGACAAACAGAGTTTTACAGAGACTGTTGCAGGCGACATGGCTCTTGCAGAAAGCATCATCAATTCATTTATTGAACAGACGGACAAAATTATTGCAGAAGCAAAAAAATCCGTCGAAACAGGTAACTTTACTGAACTGCGCGCGGCAGGCCACTCACTTTGCGGCAGCTCGGGAACTATCAGTGCAACAAAACTTGCAGAGTACGCAAAACGATTGAACCAGTCGGCAAAGGCAAAAGACATCGCTTCCTGCAACTTTAACCTTAACGAATTTGAGCACGAATACGAAGTATTTAAATCACTTTCTAAAGATTATCTGGAGAAAAAATAATGGCTATTCCATATATAAAAACCAATTTTCATACTCACTCAATTTTCTGCGACGGAAAAAGCACCCTCGAAGAAAACGTTCTTTCCGCAATTGAAAAGGGAATCAAAATACTTGGATTTTCAAGCCATTCCGTTTACCCGAACGATCTGTCATTCAATTTAAAAACTGCAGACTTTGACAATTACTGCATGAATATTGATTTTCTCAAAATGAAATACAATTCGCAGATTGATATAAGGCTCGGTTTTGAAGCAGACTACATACAAAACTTCTGCCGCCCTGATTTTTTTGCATACAGAAAATTCAACCCGGATTTTTTAATCGGCTCCGTTCATTTTATGTACAACGGCGAAAAGGAACTGGACAAGGTTCTGGCAGTCGATAACACTCCGGCCATTTTAATGGACGGCTTAAAGCGGATTTACAAAGACGATGCAAAAAAAATGATCTGTCACTATTTTGAATGCGAAAGGCAGATGCTTGATGAATGTAATTTTTCGATTATCGGGCACGCGGATTTAATAAGAAAGTTTAACGGAAAAATTCACTTTTTTGACGAAAACGAAAGCTGGTACAAAGAGCAGATAAAACTCACGGCACACGCAATCAAAAAAGCAGGTGTCATTGCAGAAGTAAACACCGGAGCCCTTTCGCGCGGCTACGACTGCATTTACCCGTCCGATTACTTTTTGAGCCTCTTATACGAAGAAGGCGTCCCTGTCATGATAAACAGCGACGCCCACGATGCAAAAAATCTGGATTATGCCTTTGAACTTGCCCTCCAGAAAGTAAAGGAAGCCGGTTACACCGAACTTGCTTACCCGGAAAAGGGCAATATTATTACAATGTCAATTTAACTAGCGGTTTGAACGCTCGTTGTGTGTCTGGCACTGGATACACATAAAAGCGTATGGAATAGCTTCCAGACGTTCCTGTGGAATTTCCTGACCGCATTTAAGGCACTTTCCGTAACTGCCCTGCTTGATTCGATCAAGTGCATTGTTAATCATCTGAAGTCTGTTGGAATCCTGTGCGCCGAGAGACTCAAGAAGCTGTCCGTCTACTACATCAGAAGCAACGTCAACTTCGTCTCCTGAGATACCGCCTTCAAGGATTTTTTTATAGTCTGTGTTTTGTCCAGCAAGTGATTCAAGAATAACTTTTTTTTGAGCCAGCAGCTGCTCTTTCATTTTTTCAATAAATGCTTGTTCCATAATGTCTTACTCCCGTTGACAATTTTTTTCATAAGTTGATAATAAAGTATAATTAAGATTTAGCAAAAAAGCAAACTTTTTTTGGAGGAAATGTGGCTAAAGAAGAAGCAATTGAAGTTGAAGGTATTGTAAAGGAAGCTCTTCCTAATACAATGTTCCGTGTTGAACTCAAAAACGGCGGTCATGTAATCATGGCTCACTTATCAGGTAAGATGCGAAAGCACTACATCAGAATCGTTCCGGGCGACAGCGTAAAAGTTGCTCTTTCTCCGTATGATTTGAACCGCGGACGCATCATTTTCCGCGAGCGCTAAACTTCACAAAACTCTCCGTCCGGAGAGTTTTTTTTTACTTACCGCTGCTGGTCAAAAGACCGTGCAGACTCTTTATAATTCCACCGATGCCAGAGACAATACCGGCAAAGCATAAAATCGGCCCAAACGGAAAGAAAATGATACTGAATCTGCTCAAAGAAAAACAAACAGCTGTAATTACGAGGTTTCGAAGCAGGCTGATAAGATAGTCGCCTTTTGTATATGAGCGCCGTTCATAATTTGTGTATGTGTGCCATGCACCGTAAGTATCGTCGTTCTGACTGTAATTATTCTGCTGTTGCTGGTGTTGCTGCCAGGCACTTGCCCAGGCCGACCATGGGTCCTGCGCGCTCTGTCCGCTCCAGTTGGAGTTATATGCCGACTGAGCGTCATTACTGCCGTAAGAATCGTACTGTGCGCGTCTGGCAGCGTCTCCCAGCACATCGTATGCCGCGTTAATCTGCTTGAATTTCTCTTCTGCCGTCTTGTCGCCGGGATGTAAATCCGGATGATATTTACGGGCAAGTTTTTTATATGAAGCTTTTATCTGGTCCTGAGTTGCAGTTTTGCTTACTTCAAGAATACTGTATAAATCTTCCACGCTTCTTCCTTTCTCTAAATGTATATATAAAAAAAATAATAAAATCCAGGCTACGTTACAAGAAAAAAATTTTTTTATTTGGCCTCAACCTGAATATGTCCTGTATTCTGAGGAGGCAGATTATTTTATTAAAACCCAGGTTGCCCCGGAACCGCCGTGATTTCTGTCGTTATGTCCGCTTACCCCAAGGTGTTTGTTCTGCTCGATAAAGGTACGGACCATTGGTCCAAGGACAGGGTCGCTTCCTGTCGAGTGGATTCCCTTGCCGTGAACGATTTCTATTTTTTTGAGTCCCCGCTTTACGGCGTCATTTACAAAGGATTCAAGGCGGGCCCAGGCTTCGTCGCGTGTATTGCCGTGAAGGTCAATTCTTGCTTCAGGGTGCATTTTGCTTATGTACTCACGGTTTTTCATCAGCGATGCTTCTTCACTGCTTTCCCTTATCGCGTCTTTGTCGGTAACGCCGTAACGTCTGAGCCAGAGTTCCATCGGGTTGATGGTCGGATTTTGATTATCTTTAGCGGAAGTTTTTTCTCGTTCTACAATCTTTCCTGCATTCTGGATAAAGTCAGCGTTTGCTTTTTTGTGGCTTACCTGCTTGTTTTTTTGGTCGCTCTCCTTTTTTTGAAAGCTTTTTGCCTTTTCCTGCTTATCCCACTGATTTAAAATATCACCAAAGTCCATTATTACGGTTTCCTCAATTGATTTCGAAGACGAGGTCTTTTAAAACCCAGCCGTTGATTTCATCACTTTCAATATAATAATAATCTCCGGCCTTTTCCAGAATTTTTACACGTTTACAGCTCGAAGCGTTGTGCGATGACGAAGTTACAAGTTCCGGAACCGGGCTTACGGTACCGCCTGCAAAAACGCCCCACTTTGGCAGAAGGGCCGCACCTCTTCTGATTGTCAAAACCAGAACCACAAAAGTGAGCACAAACAATATCTGAACTTTTTTTCCGTGCCAGATAAATACGCTCAAAACAAAAAGAACGAGAAGCACAAAGCAGGCTGCAAGACCTGCAATAAAAAGCAAAACGCTTGGTTCACGGTCGCCTTCGCTGCCATAAAGTTTATATTCAATCTGGCGCCTTTCATAAGTAACTGAAGAAAACGGCAGACTGGTTCTTTCCCTTAAACGCAGTTCAGCAAGTTTTTTGCAGTCTTCAGGCCGGATTAAACTTTCTTCGTCGTCAATTGAATCATGATCTGAGCCTTCAAAAGCAGATTTAAATACTTCGTCGGCCTTTACTAATTCAAAACTTTCGTAAACATTCTTTTGCACATGATTTGCCGCAGGCCTGACAATTATTTTGCACTGAGGAAGAGAAACCTGTTTTTTTGAACCGTTATAGGACGTGGCAAGAATTGCAAAATCCGGGCAGGTGTAAGTTCCGCTTTCAAGAATTTTCCAGGAGAATTTTGCAACCGGGAACAACTCTGCTGAAAATTCCGAGCCTGTAGTTCCGCCGTTTGTTATGTCGTAACGTTCGAGTTCCTTAAAAATTGAATTTTTAGGAAGAGTCCACGAAAATTTTAAAATCTGAACAAAATACTTTAAGTTTACGCTGATTATGAGTTCGTCACCCTGATTTACCGTAACTTCCTTTACACCGCCGGCGTTTCTTGAATTCAATACGGCGCCTTCAAAATTTACATCCATAACAGGAGCAATTACAGCCGGATTTTCGTAAACTTCAACACTTTCAAAGGCAAGATAATAAGTGCGGTAACCGATGATTGCGATAAGAGGCGGCATCCGGACCGGACCTGTATCACGGAACGTAAACCACAAATGAACCGCAGTTCCCCGCGTACCGTCGCTGTCCAGGTATTCCTCGCGCTTTGAAGAAACGAGCTGTACACCAGGAGGAAGTTCCGGCAAATCGGTCTGAACCTGCGACGGAGAAAAAGTCGGGATTTTTAAGGTATAACCATTTTCCTGGGCTGTAAAAAAGATTTTGCTGTCAGGCACAACCTTGAGCTGCTTGAGCTGGGAATGCGACAGAGTCTTTGAAAAAGCCGGCAGGAGAAGCGATATAAATTCAACAAGAACAAAAACTAATAGTCGATTGCAGAACTTTCTTTGCGGTTTGATTGAAGTTTTTTCCATTGTTCCCTTTCCTCCTGTTGAATTAATGTAAACACCTGATCAGAAAGCGTGTTGTCTTTATTGTCTATATTTGTGCCTGTCATTTCGGTTTCGGCACTTTGTGCTGAACGGCTCAGTGAAAGCTGAACCGAAAACTCCAGATTGATTTTTGCATCGAGGTTTGAACTGTCGAGAAGAATTGCCTTTTTAAAATACTCACTTGCCTCGTCGTAATGGCCCTGGCGGTTTTTTATGATGCCGATGTTGTAGCAGGCAGCGCTTTTGAGCTTTACGTCATCCGAGCCTTCAATCTGATTAAGGCGCTGGAGGGCGGCTTCGTATTCTTCCTGCATGATGTAAGTACTTGCCAGATTGAATGAAGCGTACTGCTGCAAAACCATATTGTTTTCGATTTTTGCATCGGTATAGGTGCGCAAAAACTGACCGGTCGCCTTCTGATATTCTTTCTGGTGCCAGTCCCAGATTCCGCGGAGGACGGTTCCCTTGCCGCTCTTGCATGAAGACAAAAGGCTTGTCAAAACAAAAACCATCGTCAGCAAAGAAAGTCTTTTATTTCTGAAAAAATGAATGTCAAATTCTCCGGCAAAGTACGAAAGGACAAAGAACAATAAGCCAAAGAAAAGGAAAATTCCGTGGCGCGACACCGGGAGAAATTCAGTGGATTCAACATTAGAAACCTTTGAAGAAATTTCTTTTAAAAGAGCCAAAGCCGAGCCGTCCGAATCAGCTGCAAGATATGTAATATACGGGCGGTTATTGAGAGCGGATGGAACTGAAAGTTTTTTCTGGTTTACAAAGGCTGCTGCGTCAATCATTTTATCGGCGCGCAGAGAAGTCTTTACCTTTGTTTTTCCGTCGCCTGCAGTAATTTCTACAGGATTTGGCTGTCCAAAACCAATAAGCGTTACCGGAAAGGCAAACTTTCCGGCGTCTTCAAGCGCGCGCACAAGATTTGAGTCAGTTTCGTCCCCGTCTGTAAAAACCCAGATATGGGGATTATGAGAGCAGTTTGTCGGAAAGGATTGAATTGCAGCCTGGATTCCCTTGCCGATTGATGAACCTGCAGAAGTCATCAAAGATGGAGAAAGGTTTTCGAGCAGGGATTTTACTGCGCTCACGTCCTGAGTCAAAGGAAGTGCAATTACACCGTCGCCCTTTGCAAGCACGACAGAAACTTCTGTTCCGCCCATGCGCTCCAAAAGTCCGTTTGCATAGGCAGATGCAGCTTCAAGCCGGCTCAGTCCGTCAGGGCAGTCGGTTGCAGTCATGCTGTATGAAATATCAAAGACAAAACTTACGGCGTCTCCGCTTTTCTGAAGCGGAACGGGTTTTAAGCCCCACGAAATTCCGGCAAATGCAAAGATAACCATAACGCAGGCAGCGAGTCTGAAAACCGTACGCCACAAAATTGCATTTTTGAATTTTGAAAAATCATTGTTTGTGGAAAAAGAAGTTTGCCTGTACATTTTTCCAAGGAAGGAGGTTGCTCTTTTAAAATTATAAATTGAATAAATTGCGATTGGAATCAAAAGCAGTAAAAAAACAAAGGCATACGGCCGTTCAACACCCATTTTAGAAAACCTCCTTTAAGAAAAATCGTTTTATAATCCATGCAATCACGAACAAAACGGTCGCAAGCAGAATGAATTTTTTGTATAAATATTCAACTACGGTCTTGTAGTGAAAAGTCTGCGTTACGCTTTCGCGCTGACTGATCAAGGAAAGCGACTGCGAAAGCTGGGCGGTGGATTCGATTCCAAAATAACGTCCGCCGGCGCTCTGTGCAATTGATTCAAGACCGCTTGTGTCAAACTCTGATTCATAATATCCGGAATGAACCTGACCTGTTTTTGGATCGATGTATTCAATCGGAACAGAACCTCGGGTTCCGATTCCAAACGCGTAAAGTGTAATATTGTTTTCGCGCGCAAGGCGGGCCGCTGTCTCCGGATGAACTGAGCCCGCGTTGTTTTCGCCGTCTGTAATCAAAACAATACATTTTTTGGGGGCCGATGAAGCAATCAGATGGTAAACCGCACTGCTCAAGCCCGTCCCAATCGCAGAACCTTCTCCAAGGCCTCCGATTACAAGGCTGTCCAGGCGATTTAAAAAGAACTCCGAATCACTTGTCGGCGGAACCACTGCGGCCGCTTCACTTGCCATCGCAACAAGTGCAAAACTTGCGCCACGGTTTGAGTTGACCAGTGTGTGGATTCCGCGGCGTGCGGCTTCCAGGCGTGTCATGTTTGCAATATCTTTTGCTGCCATCGAAGGGCTTGTATCAAGCACAAACAGGATGTCTGCGCCTCTGGAAGTGTAAATCTTTTCGTGGTGGTGAATTACAGGTTCCGCAAAGGCAAAAACAAGGCAAATATAAGCCAAAATGCACAAAATGTCAGAAGAAACCTCAAGGAAAGAACCAAAACGTCCGTCCCATTCAAAGGCCCTTCCCTTCCAGTCGGACAAAGTGAGCGGAAAGGCAATGCGCTTAAAGATTTTGAGTTTTCGTAAAATATAAAGCAGAGGAATTGCAAACAAAAACAAAAAGGCTGCAGGATTTTCAAACGCCGGCATTTTCTTCCTCCACATCAAATAATTCAATCGCCTTGCGGGCACGCTTTGTCATAAGTTCCCGCTCGCCTTCGGCAAGAATGGCTTCATACATGGAAGCCGGCTGACGCTTAGTGTCGAGCGAGCCGTTTGCAAAACAGATGTAATCGCAGCGCTGGAACACCGTATAAAGTTCATTAACAGCAGTTTCCTGGCTTTCGTTCAGCGAGCCGAGTGCAAATTTTTCAAAGGTTGAATACAGGCTGCCTGTCGTAACGCTTTTGAACGACTCATCAAAACGCGCACAGAGATAATTTCTGAGAAGGCGTTTTAATTCAACACAAAAGCCGTAATCGCTTTGGTTTTTATATTCCTTAACAAGTTTTGCAAGGTTTTTGTCAGTCTGCTTTTTGAGTTTTCTAAGCCGTCTGTAATCCCTGGTAGAAGCATAATAAATCAGAAATGCCGGTAAGCGGATTATAAAAATAATCAGAGGCAGTAGAATTACCAGGCTTATGGCACCGGTTATTCCAAGCATAAATGTTGTTCCCGGAACTGCCATCGGAGGCTTGGACGGGCGCATCACTGTTGTGCCGGTCGCCTGAGCAATTGAGTAAATTGTAATCGGTGCAAAATCTACAAAAAAGACTGCATCTGAGTCATCAAGTTTTTGCGCACGGCGGACAAGGCGTTCAAGGTCAAAGCTTGCAAAATCAATTATGCCGCTTTTCCACGGAATAAAAGAAATGGTAAGAGAATACTCAAAACCGGTGTGCTCGAGCACGGCTTTTTGAACAAGGCATTTGTCCGAAAGGCTTGCAAAAGTTTCAAAATTGCAGTCGAGTTCGAGGGAAGTGGTCTGCGCTCCGGTAATTTTGTCAGAAAATAAATCGGCGTCAGAGTGAAAAACATATTTCAGCTCCGAGCGGTCTCCCACGTACGGCGTTTTAGGAATTAAAATCTGAACCGCACCCTGCTGCGAATGAAGGCTCGAAGGCTGGCCAGCTGTACCTCCGATAAAAACGAGGGCCCACAAAACAACCGGGAGGGCTTTTTTTAATTGAATATGAATCAATGTTTTGCCCTCCTTAAAAAGAACCTGCTCAAAACGAGGGCCGGGTCTTCTGTTGTGGACAGCTGGAGCGGATGGATTCCGTGGCGGATGCAGTGTTCGCTCCACTTGTCAACACGGCGGCGGTTTTCTTCAAGCCATGCATGCTTAAACTTTTTGGAAAGTGTAGGAAGTCTCATCTGGACCGCGCTTTCAACATCAGAAAAAAGAACTGAACCGATTTCACTCAAACTTGCGTCAGACGGGTCCGTAATCCGGATTGCAACAACATCATTTTTAGCCGCAAGTCGCGCAAGGTTCTGCTGGTAGCCCGTTGAACGGAAGTCGGAAATTACAAAAACAAGCGATCTCTTTCGCAAAAGTTTTGTCGCTCCCGCAAGTGCCCCGGACAAAACCGAGCCGTTTTCAACATTGGATTCAAGTTCATCAAGGTGAGATAAAATCAGCATCTGCTGCTCGGGACCGCTTTTCGGAGGCGCAGAGAATCTGATTTTTCCGTCAAATAAAACTGCACCGGCCGACATACCGTTCATCGAGGCTGCAAGGAGCAAAAGTGCTGCGGTCTCAGAAGCGCATTCAAGGCGGCTTTTTCCGTCAGAGCCAAGGAACATCGAGGCAGATCTGTCCAGAACAAAAAAAACGTTCAGGTCGCGGTCTTCTTCATATAGTTTGATAAAAGGTTTACCCATGCGGGCGGTAACGTTCCAGTCGATTGCCCTCACATTGTCGCCGTTCAGGTACTCGCGGACACTGTCAAATTCAATCCCCTGCCCGCGGTAAAGGGAGCGAAAGTTACCGTTTCGCATCTGTTCAGCGAGAGTTGAGGCAGTAATTGTCAGAAGAGAAGCTTTTTTTAAAAGTCCGCTTTTGCCGGCGCTTAAAATTTTAGGCATATTCAAAAAGTCCCAGACGATTACGGAACAGGAACAAAAGAAAGAATGCGGCTGATAATATCGTCGGCTGTAACACCGTCTGCGGCAGCCTCGTATGAAAGTACAAGGCGGTGACGCAGGACGCTCAGGGCAACGGCATTTACATCTTCTGGAGTTACAAAGGAACGTCCGTTAAACATTGCGTGTGCCTTTGCGCACTGGAGCATTGCAATTCCTGAACGGGGTGAAGCACCAAAAGAAATGTATTTTGAAATATCATTCTTTTTTGAAGTTGCAGTGATGGTTCTTGTCACGGAAACAATTGAAACTATGTATTCAACAATGCTGTCGTCACAGGTAACGCTGTCGAGAATACGCTGCAGGTCTTTTATTTTTTCTTTTGTAAGAATTTTTTTTACGGCAACCTGATCTGCCTTACCGCAGGTTTTTACGATTTGAATTTCTTCCTGGGCAGTCGGGTACGGAACCATAACTTTTAGCAAAAAGCGGTCAAGTTCGGCTTCCGGCAGGTTGTATGTTCCTTCCTGTTCAATCGGGTTCTGGGTTGCGAGAACGAGGAACGGCTCAGGAAGAGGATAAGTTTCTTCGCCGATAGTAACCTGCTTTTCGGCCATTGCTTCAAGCAGAGCCGACTGAACCTTTGCAGGCGCGCGGTTGATTTCGTCGGCAAGCACGATGTTAGTAAAAACAGGTCCTTTTCTCACACTAAATTTACCGCTTGTCTGTTCGTAAATCAAAGTTCCGCTGACATCAGCAGGCAGAAGATCAGGTGTAAATTGAATTCGTTTAAAATCGACGCCCGAAATATCGGCAAATGTTTTTACGGCGAGAGTTTTTGCAAGTCCCGGAACCCCTTCAAGAAGAATGTGGCCTCCGCAGACAATTGCGGTCAAAATTCCGTCGATTACTTCAGTCTGACCGACAAGTCGTTTTGCGGTTTCTTTTCTGACTGAATCGATAATTTTTTTGCAATTATCAAAATCTTCAGGAGTTACGTTATTTAAATCAGGTTTTTTTTCCATTAATTGTGCCTCAATAGTTACAAATTATGCATAAAAACTGCATAATTATACATTTCTACAATTGACTAGTGCATAAAATCGCGATATTATACTTTACCATGTTAAACCCTTTAGCACAAGAATTGAATAAAACACTCCACGGAACAACTCCGGGAGATTTGTTGTCGGATTTAGGAACTCGTATATTCTTCCCGCGCGGAATTATCAGCCAGGGCGGCGAAGCTAAAAAATTTGGTAAAGTTGCAAATGCCACCATCGGTACAACAATCATCGACGGCAAACCTGCAATTCTCGAAGCAATTCACAAATACGCTCCGACATTGTCAGCCGCAGAACTCGTAGCTTACGCTCCGACAGCCGGCAATCCTGACCTCCGTGCTTTATGGAAAGACCTCATTTACAGAAAGAATCCTGGTCTCAAGGGCAAAACAACTTCTCTTCCGGTTGTAGTACCGGGACTTACAGCAGGCATTTCATATCTTTCTGACCTTTTCCTGGACGAAAATAAACCGCTCCTTGCAGCAGACCCGTCCTGGGACAATTACGCTCTTGTTGTAGAAACAAGACGCAATTCACAGCTTCACACATTCAACCTGTTTGCTGACGGCGGATTTGACCTTAAGTCATTCAAGGCGGCAGTAGAAAAAGAAGCAGAATCAGGTTCAGTACGCATTTTATTGAACTTTCCTCAGAACCCGAGCGGTTACAGCCCGACAAACGCCGAAGCCGCACAGATTGTAAAAATTATACGCGACGTTGCAGACAAGGGAGTAAAAGTCCTCGTTCTTGATGACGACGCTTATTTTGGATTGAATTACGAAAATGACATCTACCCGCAGTCACTCTTTGCGGAATTTGCCGATTTGCACGAAAATGTTCTCGCTGTAAAAATCGACGGTCCGACAAAAGAAGACTTTGTATGGGGATTCCGTTGCGGCTTCCTCACATTCGGCGGCAAAGGCCTTACAGCCGACCACTACACTGCCCTCGAAAAGAAACTCATGGGTCTCATCCGCTCATCAGTAAGCTGTTCTTCAACACCAAGCCAGAGCCTTGCCCTCCGCGCTTTTGCTGACCCGGCACTCGATCTGCAGAAAAAAATCTTCCGCGAAGTTCTTGAAAAACGCTACAAGGCAGTCAGAAAATTTGTTTCTTCACATACATGTTCAAAACTTGAACCGCTTCCTTTTAACTCAGGCTATTTTATGAGCTTTAAAACAAAGGGAATCAATGCAGAAGCACTCCGCCAGAAAATTCTCGAAGAAAAACAGATCGGAACTATTTCTATCGATGCAAACACACTCCGCGTTGCATTCAGCTCGGTAGAAGAATCTCTGATCGAAACAGTTTATTCGGCAATTTACGATTGCGCCGAACGAATGTAAAAGTTATAATTGGCTCATGGACAAAAAATCTTTTTTACGCTTTACAGCGCCAGTTTTTTTAATCCTGGGCCTTTTTTCTTCATGCAATAATTCAACAAACACAGACAGTTTTACAATCTGGACCGACCGCCCGGAATTTGTCTCATACTCAGAACTTTACAATTCATTAAATCCTAAATCAAAGGCAATTGTAGTTTACAAGCCGAATCTTGCAAACTCCCTTCCGCCTGCAAAAGACGAAGAAAAACCCGACCTCGTTGTGGGTTCATTCCTAAAAAACAAAAGAATCAAAAAGAATTTCCGTCCGCTCGACGGGCTTTTAAGCGAAGATGCAGTCAAGGCAGACACAATTTACAAGCCGCTGCTTGACTGGGGCAAGGCTTCGGGCAAACAGTTTTTGTTTCCTGTAAGTTTTAACATGCCGCTGGTAATTTTTTCCGTAAAAAACGAATACCTTCTTCCAAAAAATTATTCAATTTCCATGGACGAATTAAAAACGGCGGCCGCCAAATTCAACGCAAAAAATAAAGACGACTTTTACGTAAAAATGGGTTTTGGACCTTCATGGGACAATGAATTTTTATACCTGGTTACAAAAAACTTTGGCCAATGCTTTAAGGAAAAAGGGACATCCTTTACCACAGACACGGCTAAACTCAAACAGTCAGTTGAATACATTAAGGACTGGACACAAACAGCCAACACTTCGACAACGAGCGAACAGGACTTTCAGTTCAAATATCTGTACACGCCAAAATACCGTCAGGTAACCGAAGAACGCACTTTGTTTGCCTACACATCCAGCGAAGACATTTTTGCAATTACCTCAGAACAGATAAAAAACCTTGCCTTCCGATGGATTACTGTAAGAGACAAGATTCCGGTTCAAGACAATATGGTTTCTATGGCAATTTACAGAAAGTCACGCCAGCCTAAAGATGCAGAAAATTTTATCACATGGTTCTTCCAGGCAGAAAACCAGAAAAGCATGCTTGAACGTGCAAAGAAAATGGATCTTTCCAGCATGACATTTGGCATTTCAGGCGGATTTTCGTCTCTGCACACTGTAAACGAACTCGTATTTCCGACTTATTACCACACTCTTTTGGGAAACCTGCCTGCAGAAAAATCCCTTGCTTCCCCATACGCCTTTCCTTCGCGCTGGATAAGCCTCAAGGAGCGCGTTGTTTACCCGTATCTTATTTCTGCGGGCAATACAAACCAGGACAAAGAAACAGAAACCATTACACAGCTTCTTTCTGCCTGGGAAAAGCAGTTCAACTAATCTGACAGGTCAAATTCCTAAACTTTCTCTGCATGGCGCCGATACTTGAAGTATAGAGGCGCAATTATGGTTGATTCTATTTCATTAAACGCATATTCATACAATGGAATTGTCTCAGGAAGTTCAGGAAAATTATATGTTCCTGTAAGCCCTTCTGCCGTAATTTACTCTCAGTTTGACCACATTTCTGGCGTTGCAGCTCCGGACAATCAGAACGGAATTGCAGTCAGCAAAATACAGATATTAAATTCGCTTATAAATCAGTTGATCAGTTTAAGAAATGAACCTAAGCAGCCGCTCTACGGAAACAACGAAGACGCCTTTGCTCAGGGTGAACTGGACAGCCTGATTCAAAATTATCAGGGTGAATTGCAGAAAGAAATTGACAAGGCAAATATAAGCGGTTACGGACTTGCAGGATTAAACCCGCAGCCCGGAACACTTCTAAATATCGAAGCCTAAGCCCAGATAAGCCAGAGAACGATTGCACTTGC
>JAILFZ010000100.1 GCA_024697295.1 Treponema sp. | reverse complement strand
GCTGCACTTATTGCAAGCATGGTACACTCTATGGGATACACAGTTGACGGAATCAAACGCGATTTGTCAAAAGCAGGTATCCCGGTAAGACTGTAATCAGTATTCTTCAGAGTGGCGGTTGCTCTTTTTATACGCACTTGCACCGCTTCTGTTTGTCGAAGTGTGAACACGGGTTCTTCCGTGTTCATTTTTAAATGCTGAACTTCTGGAAGCTTTTTCTCCCCCGCGGTTTTCCCTTCCTTCCCTTTTTGCAACTGAATATCTGTCGCGTTCAAAACCACCACGGCGCCCGCGGTCCTGCCCTCTTGGAGAGCGGTCTGAGCGTGAGCGGCCAGTAAAGTTGTTTTCTTCTTTTGAATCCAGATGCATGTGCGGCATGTCTTTGCGGCTCTTTGAAAGTTCAAGGGCACGGATTGCGTTGCTTGAAGGAAGGCTTACCAGAGAAAAGTTCTGGCTTACATCAATCTGGTCAACCATGCGTCCCGGAATATGAAGCAAATCACTGAAATAAGACGCGATTGAGCGCGCGTTAAAGCCGTCCCTTCTGCCAAGCTGAACATAGATTCGTTTCTGGTTAGGATTTGCGCGCGATCGGTTAGAAGCAATTCTTCCGTAATGAGATTTGTCGAGCGACTGGCCGAATGTAATCTTCAAAACCCCTGCAAGAACCTGTTTTGGATCTGCATCCTGACATAATTCATCTGCCATCCTGTTATAAAACTCTCCTGCATCGATTGGCTGTGGTGCAGATTCTTCTTTTGCCGGAGCGTCAGCTGTTGCATCCTGTTCAAGCGGGACAATTTCGTCGGATACTTCACTTTCTGAGTTAATATCTGAATCCGGTTTTGCAAGGCCGAGTTTTTCCTTTATGTCGCCCAGAATTCGAAGCCGTTTTGAATTCAATACGTCGTCGATTTCAGGGATTTCTTCCTGAGTCATTTCGCCTTTAGCGGCACGGCGCACTGCGTTTCTCAAATATTCAAGTTTACGGCGCTCTTCGGGTCTGACAAAAGTTACTGCAATTCCGGATGTGCCTGCGCGGCCGGTACGGCCAATTCGGTGAATATAAGTTGCCCCGTCAAAAGGCAGACTGTAGTTTACAACGTGGCTCAAGCCTGTAATATCAATACCGCGGGCGGCAACATCTGTGGCAACGAGAATGCGGGTCTTTTTGCTTCTAAAGCGGGCAAGAATCTTTTCCCGCTGCCCCTGAGGAATATCTCCGTGCAAGGCTGCGGCTTCGTATCCGCGTTCGTCAAGAAGACGGCTTACCATGTCGGCATCGTTTTTGGTCATTGTAAAGACAAGACCGTAAAAATCAGGCGAGATGTCAACAAGCCTGACAAGTGCTTCGATTTTATCGGGTTCACTTACAACCCAGTATTTTTGTTCAATCAAAAGGGGTTCTTCAACAAATCCTTCTTCTTCACAAATGTCGTATTCACCCATAAATTCTTCTGCTATCTGAAGAATCGGTTTTGGCATGGTTGCACTAAAAAGTAGAATGCGGCTCTGGCTGTTTGCACTTGCAAAAATAGACTTGATGTCATCCACAAAGCCCATGTCCAGCATTTCGTCGCCTTCGTCGAGGATAAAGTAGTCGATTTTGTCGAGTTTGAGGGTGCCGCGTTCAATGTGATCTTTGATTCGTCCTGGAGTTCCGACAACAATTTCTGCACCGCGTTTTAATTCCTTTATCTGAGTTGAATACGATGCCCCGCCGTACAAAACTGTAACGCGCGGAAACTTTCCGCTTGTAAATGACTGGAGTTCAGTGCAGGTTTGAATTGCAAGTTCACGGGTTGGTTCCAGGACAAGGGCACGGACATGATCACTTTCCGTGCAGACGTTCTGAACGATAGGCAGCCCGAAGGCGGCAGTTTTTCCTGTTCCTGTTCTGGCTTTTGCGATAATGTTTGCATCCCCGTTCAACAAACGCGGGATTGCAAGTACTTGAATTGGTGAAGGTGTTTTAAAACCCTTCTTTTCGATAGCGGCGAGTACAGTTTCGTCCAGGCCGAGGTCTTCGAAGGAAATTTCGTCCTTCTCGTCGATTAATGAGTCTTCCATAATGTATCCACAAAACGCCGTTTAGGCCCTTGCAGCACATTAGAGGCCTGTTTTAGCGTGTAAAATTAAGCCCACACCCTGTGAGCAATGTTTAGCCACTATAACCTAAAAGGCCCTTCTAATCAACACTATAATTGAATTTAACCGTTTTTTATGGTATAATTGGTTCTATGAGTTCAGAATTTTCAATCAATGAGAAAGTTGTCTACCCAAGTCAGGGCGTAGGCGAAATTAAAGAAATCTTTGAAAAAACAGTTCAGGATAAAGCTGTAAAATACTATAAGATTTACCTCGAAGTTTCTGACATGAACGTAATGGTACCTGTCGAAAACGCAAACATGCTCGGTATCCGCAAAATTGTATCTGCGGAAGCTGCCCAGAAAGCACTCGATATGCTCGGTCAACCTGTTGAATCAGTAACATCTGACTGGAAACTCCGCTATCAGATGAACCTTGACCTTCTCAAAAAAGGAAGCATCGAAGATATTACAAATATAGTACGCTGTCTCTATCACCGTTCCAAGGTTAAGGAACTTCCAATCCAGGAACGCAAACTTTACGACACTGCACGCAAACTTTTAACGGACGAAATCGCAATTGCACTTGGTCTCGACGTTAAAGAAGTTGAATCAATGCTTCACGCCAAACTTGAACCGCTCGGCGCTCTGCATGAAAAGAAAGTTGCTCAGATTGACGACGATGATGAAGATGACGACGAATTTGACGACGAACTTTCAGACTCTTCAAGCAGCAGCGATGACGACGATGACGATGATTCTGACGACGGCGACGGCGGAGATGACGCTAACGACGAAGATGAAGACGACGATGATGAATAATAATGGCAGACAGAGCGCTCTTGTACTTGTTGCAGGAGGCTCTTCAAGCCGGATGGGAGGTATCAAAAAAGAATACCTTCCTCTTGATGGCGGTACGGTGCTTTCATCGGCCGCCAAAGTTTTTTTACAAACCCTTTCCCTTAATCTAATCGCAGTTACATATCCTTCCAAACCAAATACTGATGAACTTAATACTTCCCTCAATGCCTGTAAAAATGCCTTTTACTCTGACCGCGAAATTGAGGTTTTAATTCAAAAAAACAAAACAGAAGTAATTTTTGTTGAAGGCGGCCCATCAAGACAAAAGTCTGTTTTTAACGCGCTTAATTCAATTAATAAAAGAATTCTTGGCAATGCTGTTGTTTTGATACATGACGGGGCTAGACCCTTCGTAAGCCGACAGATTGTAACGGACGTATATAATTCAACTATCGAATACGGAGCCGCCGTTCCCGGCCTTGAACCGACTGACACGCAGAATATAATCGACAGAGACGGCTTTATCAGACAGCACCTTGTCCGCGCAGAACTAACAGCTGTTCAGACACCGCAAGGATTTTTATTAAATCAATTGTTTGAAGCCCACAAAAAAGCACTGGATTCAAATAAAGAATGCACCGACGACACAGAAATCTGGGACCTGTTTGTCCCAGACGGAAAAGTAAAAGTTGTTCAAGGTGACAGTAAAAACAAAAAAATCACTTATATTCAGGATATAGATTCAACTAAAAAAGGAAACAATAAAATGATCAGATGCGGTCTTGGTTACGATAAACATATTCTGGCGGAAGGCCGTCCTCTCATGCTGGGCGGACTCAACATACCTTCCGACCGCGGCGAACTCGGTCACTCTGACGGCGACGCCCTCCTCCACGCAATTACCGACGCTCTGCTCGGAGCCTGCGGCATGGGCGATATCGGTTCATACTTTCCGCCTGAAGAAGCAAAATGGAAGGACGCAGACTCAAAAGTTCTCCTCAAAACTGTGTGGCAAGATATAAAAAATGCCGGCTGGTCGCTTGAAAACCTGGACTGCGTAATCGCGCTTGAAAAACCAAAGTTTTTACCGCATCGCCAGAATGTAATTCAATCGATTAGCGATGTACTTGGTGTAGATAACAGCCAGGTCTTTGTAAAGGCAAAAACCGGCGAAAAGACAGGAGATGTTGGGCTCGGCAAGGTTGTCGAAGTCTGGGCAACCTGCCTTTTGTCAAAATAACTACTGTTCACCCATTTCGATAACCATTTCTACTTCGCCTTCGCTGCGCTTCATGCGGCGGGCAATTTCTTCAATCGACCATCCCTGGCGCTTGAGTGTGATGATGTTATCTTTTTCCTGAGGTGTAAGCCTGTCGCTCTGTGGTGCCGGATTTTTCTTGATATCATCGCGTGTAATCGCAGCAAGAAGACTCAGCTTTTTGTCGATTTCTGAATCAAGATTTACAAGGCGTGTTTCTGTACGTCCGATGCCTTCGCGGCTGTTTTGAATTTTTTCTACCCGGCTTTCTGTTTCATCCAGAATACCCTGCAATGAACTCAACTGCTGGACTGCGTCACTGATTACGCCGCGGTTGCTGACGAGAGTGTCGATGTTTTTCTGAACATCAGAAATCTGGTCAGGCAAGTTGTTTACCTGTCGTGATGCGTCGTTGAGACGGGACTCAAGGGCCTTGAGTACATCAAAGGTCTGGTCAACCTGGTTGGAAATTGCGTCAATCTGCTCCTGCTTCTTTTCGAGGCGGTCATAGCGTGTTGAAATTTCGCCGAGTGTTTCCTGGAAACTTCTGACGTTAAGCTGCATTCCCTGAAGGTCATCGCTTGTAGTCTGAAGTTCTTCAATCTTTTTGTCCATTGTTCCGCTCAGTTCAACGAGGCGGTTGAAGTCGCGTTCAAGACTGTCGATGTGTGTTTTTTCATTGTTAAAGTTTGTAAGTTTTGCATTGACGTCTTCGTTGATACGCTGGATTGACTTAAAGTTTGCCTGGAGTTCATCAACAGTTCCCTGGAACTGCTCTACGCCGGCAATCTGCTGTTTAAGTTCAGAAAGCTGTGTTTCGAGCTGGAGCTTGAGCTGGTCAGCCTTCTGGTAAATCTGCATTTGTGCAGCATAGGCTTTAACTTCGCGGTCGATTTCGCTCATGCGGGTCTGTAAGTCAGAAGCATCATTCTGCATCTTCATTACCATTTCTGACTCGCGTGCATTTGTCGTATCGTTGATTTCCTGAATATGTGCGCGAAGGTCACGGAGGGCCTTGTCACTGTCAGCATTCTGTTCGCGGACACGCTTTTGTGTTTCGTTGAGCATGTCTTCGTACATTTTATTAAGTTCACCGAGGATATGGGCTGAGCGCTCTTCATAACCTGAAACGGCCTGTTCAACCTTCTGGTGAAGTTCTTCAATTCCTGCAGAAATTTCTTCCTGTTCGCTGCGGCTCGAAGTCTTGAACTCATCGAGACTGTTCTGTAAGTTTGCCGTAAGTTCTGCAAGTTTCTGATCTGAGTTTTCCTGAATGCCTGAAAGCTGGCTTGCAAAGAGTGACTTTGTCTGGTCAAACTGATTTTTAAGCTGTGTACGCCATGCACCAAATTCGCCGACCATTGCATCGATTCCGGCGCGGTTTGCTTCGGCCTGTCCCTTGATGCTTTCGTCAATTTCTGCGAGGCGGTCTTCAGTATCTTTTTCTGTTTTTGCCAGCTGCTCTTCAAGACGCTGGTTGTAAGACTCAAGAGAAGTCTTGACAAACGAATTCTGTCCTGTTGTAGCGTTTGCAAGTTCTGTGCGGCTGTTTTCTGTAAATGAGCGGATTGACTGGTCGATTTCCTGGATTTGGCTCTGAAGGTCAACAATGGTCTTTTCGATACCTTCCTGGAATCTGTCAATCTGGTCAGTATTTTTAGCGGCAAGTTCTGAGAGCTGGTTCTTGAGCTTTTCTGAATACTGGCTTTCAATTTCGCGGCGGGCATTTTCATAGTCGCCGCCCAAAACTGCAAGCTTACTGTCCATAGAGTTTTTCCAGCTGTTGAGGCTGTCATCGATTGCCTCACCGCGCTGTTTCAAGTCATCGCCGAATTTCAACTCAAAGTCAGCAAGAACAGCACTTACATTGTCGCTTGCATTTGCCTTAATTGAATCAAGATTCTTTTCGAGTGCGGTAATCTGTGTTTCAAGTTCGTCATTATTGCGTTTAACGTCTGATTCAAACTGGGCCTGACGTTCGTTCTGGCTCTGCGAGAACTGGTTAAAGTCAGCAAGCACTGAACTCTGTGTGCGTTCGAGCGCTGCGCGGAGAGAGTTTTCGAGGGCGTCAATATCGGATGCAGTGTTTTCGAGTTTAGAGAATCTGTATTCAACATTGTTTTTGTATTCTTCAAGCTGGCGGTCAACGGCAGATAAAAGTTCTGTCTGTTTTGAATCGTAAGCCGAGCTGATTTTTGACATTGCTTCAGCAAGCATTTTGTTGATTGTTTCGATTTTTTCCGATGTTTCTGCCTTAAAGTTATCAAGCTGGGTTCTTGCGCTTTCGGCTGTTGAACGGACGTTTTCTGCGGTTGCCATTGCTCCGTTTTCGCTGTCGCTGATTGTTTTTTGAACCTGTTCGATCGAAGAAACAAGCTGGTTCTGCAAAGTATCAATGCGGCTGTTAACATCAACCTGGATTCCATTTACGCGGCTGTCAACATCGTTTTTAAGCGAGCTGACCCTTTCCTGGACATCTCCCTGAACCATATTGACTGTCTGTTCAACATTGTTTTTGAGGGAATCAACTTTATCGGTGATGATTTTTTCAAGAGAAGAAACACGGCCTTCAACACTGCCGGTAAGTTCGCCGACGCGTTCTTCAACTCCGCCTACGAGAGCGGAAACTTTGCTTTCTACGCCGTTCTGGAGTGCATCAACCTTTGTCGTGATATCCTTCTGGAATGT
>JAILFZ010000167.1 GCA_024697295.1 Treponema sp. | reverse complement strand
CTGACCCGCAGTTATAAGTGAAAATACTGTCTTACCGTCCTTGCTGATGATTTTCTGAATATTAAAAATAGGTACCACAGGATTGAATAAAATGTTTACGTAACCGCCAAACTGTTCATATTCCTGTTCGATGACCTGAGTGGTCTCAACAATTCCTGCCTTTGAGCGGCGTGAGGTAAGCTCATAAAGCATGTCATGAAGGTAATTGATTAAATCTGTGTCTTCTGGTGTAACGGTCGTTAAAATCCGTTCTCCGAGCAGTTCAATGTGGTTTTTGGTTGAATCAAGTGAGAACAGGATGTAAACATCTTTTTTTGGCTGCATCGGATATGAATCAAGAACGGCCGGTGCAAAGTAACGCAAACCGACGGTTGACTCGTCAAAGTAAACGATTCCAAAGTAAGATTCGCGTTCAAAGGAAGTGTCCCGGTAAAAAACAAACTGACCGGAAGTATCTGGCAAAATTTGTGTAATTCCAGGAAGTGCGTAAGTAAGAGTTGTAATAAATAAAGAAATTGCAAAAGTTAAAAATCTTTTCATTCTGTTTTCCTTTTTTAGCAGGCGTTACGGGCTCATTTAATTGTTGCGACAGCAACATCCTTGAGCCCGTAGAGGGGGCAGCGGACAAGACCGGAGCCCGCGAGGACTTGGGAGCGAGGGGGAGACCTCCCCCCTTTTAGTAAAAATTATTTATGCATTAAGCTTTGCAAGTTCATCTTTTACGAACTGTACGGCTTTTTCTGCAGCTTCTGTTGCCGGAACAAGAGTTGCTTCCTTGGCTGCGCGCGGTTTGAACTCAACATTAGGAAGATTTTTATCCCCGACTGTGATGCGCAAAGGAATACCAATCAGCTCCATGTCGGCAAACTTAACGCCAGGGCGTTCATTGCGGTCATCGAGCAGAACTTCGATTCCTGATTTTTTGAGCTGTTCATAAATATTGTCTGCAACTTCCTTCATCTGTCCGTCATAGCGAATTGGAACAATACAAACCTGGAAAGGAGCAACTGTCATTGGCCAGATGATTCCTTTTTCGTCGTTGTTCTTTTCGATAATTGAAGCGAGGGTACGGTCTACACCGATTCCGTAACAACCCATTGTCGGTTCCTGAGGCTTTCCATTCTGGCCGAGGAATGTTACATGCATTGATTTTGTGTATTTGTGTCCGAGCTTGAAGATATGTCCAAGTTCGTTGCCCTTTTTCTGGTAGAATGTTCCGCCGCAGCAGGCACATTTGTCGCCTTCTTTTACTGTGCGCAAATCTGCATTGATGTATGGCTTAAAGTCACGCATTGGTTCAACGTGCTTGATGTGGAATCCTTCTTTTCCTGCACCGGCAATTGCGTCGTGCATCTGGGCTTCTCCGTCCTTAACAACTGAATAGTCAACAATGAGCGGACATTTTGCTGTGATTGGACCGACAAAACCGTGTGGAGCGCCTGCGTATTCGAGAACTTCTTCGTCTTCTGCAAGTACAACTTCGCTTGCTTTAAGTGTTGCTGCAAGTTTAGCTTCGTTTACATCAAGGTCTGCACGAATCAAAACACATGCGTAAGAAACCGGATAATAATCGCCTGCCGGATCTTTAACCCTTTTGAATTTATCAGCGCCTGTTGCATCTGACATATCGAGACTTGAATTAATAACGCGGTAAATGAGTGCTTTGATGAACATTTTAGGTGACTCATCAAAGAATTTTTCCATGTCTTCGATTGAGAAAACATTTGGTGTTGCTACATCTTCTACCGGTAAATCTGTTTTTGCAGGTTTTTCTCCTTTTTTGTTTATTGATTGGTCGGGAGCACATTCTGCCTTTTCTACATTGGCTGCATAACCGCATTTGTCGTTTGGACAGATGATGAGTGTGTCGTCACCAATTGGGCTTTCAACCATAAATTCTTCTGAACCAGAACCACCCATTGCACCTGAGTCAGCACGTACCGGGATGATTTTGATGCCGAGTCTCTTAAAGATGCGGAAATATGCTTTTTCGTATTCGTTGTATGATTCGTCAAGGGAAGCATCGTCAGCATTCATTGTGTATGCATCCATCATGATGAATTCTCGTCCACGCATAACTCCATAACGTGGGCGGATTTCGTCGCGGTATTTTGTGTTAATCTGATAGAAATTTACTGGAAGCTGTTTGTATGAGTCCAGTGCATCTCGGACAATTGCCGTATATGCTTCTTCGGCGGTTGGGGATACTACCATGTCCTGTTCGCCGCGGTTTTTTGCTTTAAGCATTTGAGGGCCCATGGTTTCCCAGCGGCCGGATTCTTTCCAGATTTCTCCTGGAACGATAACTGTAGATTTGAATTCAAGTGCGCCTGAGGCGTCAAGTTCTTCGCGGATAATGTTTTCGAGTTTGTAAAGGGAACGCACACCAAGTGGAAGGTAAGTATAAAGTCCGTTTCCAAGTTTGCGTGTAATGCCGGCCCGGAGCATGAGTTTGTGACTGGCAATGACTGCTTCCGAAGGTGCTTCGCGAAGCGTTGAAATATAGAATTTTGAAGTTTTCATAACCATTATTTTATTGAAATTCACAAGGTTTTACAACGGGACTATTTTTGAGAATCCATGTTGAACACCGGCCTAAAAAAATAAAAAAAATCCCGACCGCAGCCGGGATTTAATAAAAAGGTTACATGTTTACGTTTAAGTGGCGTGGAAGACCATCAACCATGATCGGGCTTAACTCGGCCTGAATCAACGGTCTGATATAATGCAGCAGGTCGTTTGTTACATAGTCGTCTTTTGTAATCCACTCAAGCGGAACTTTCTTTTCTACGTTTGCAATGTCGTGAACATCGTGAGTTTCTGTAATACACATATACGGGTCATCAGAAACACGTTTAAGAACAACAACTTTGCCGGTTTCACCTTCGAATGCTGCTTTAACTGCGGCACCGCCTACGTTAAAGGCTTCTGTGATGTCTGTACGGCTTGTCATGTGGGCTGCACAGCGCTGTAGAGTAGATAATTCAATTGCACGCGATTTAACGCCCAAATCGGCTGCAATGCGGTTTGAAAGGTATTTTGCAGAACCTGACATCTGTTTGTGTCCGAAAGCGTCTACAAATTCAACATGGTCGGAAAGTTCAAAAACGTAACGTCCGTCAGCAACTTTGATACCTTCGCTGATTGCGATTACGAGGGATTTATTCTTTTTAAGAAGATTTTTAACAGTTGCCATAAAGTGATCAATGTCAAAAACTTTTTCCGGAAGGTAAATCAAATCTACGCCTTCGCAGTCGTCGCTTTTTGCAAGGGCAGCGGCGGCGGTAAGCCATCCAGCGTTACGACCCATGATTTCTACAACTGTAACTGTCGGATAGTCATAAACAAGACCGTCGCGGATAACTTCTTTCATTGTTGCGGCAATAAACTTTGCTGCTGAACCGTAACCAGGTGTGTGGTCTGTTACAGCAAGGTCGTTGTCGATTGTTTTTGGAACACCCATAAACTTGATGTCGCTCTTGATGATTTGTGCATAGTCCGAGAGCTTTTTTATTGTATCCATCGAGTCGTTACCGCCGATGTAGAAAAAGTATTCAATATTGAGTTCATTGAGGATTTTAAAGATTTTTTCGTAGGTTGCTTTGTCGGCTTCGATTTCTGGAAGCTTAAAACGACATGACCCGAGATATGATGAAGGTGTACGTTTAAGAAGGTCGATATCCATTGTTGTGCCGATTTTTTCTGATAAATCGACATATTGTTTATCTAAAAGACCTTTGATTCCGTGAAGCATGCCATAAACTTTTTTTGCACCACGGTCTTTAGCTGTTTTATAAACTCCTGCGAGAGAAGAATTGATTACAGAAGTTGGTCCGCCTGACTGACCAACGATTACATTACCAACCATAAATAAACTCCATTGTTTAATTAATGTCTGTGAAGACAATTTATATTTTTAATTTTATCACTAAATTTGAGAAATACAAGTAAAACAAAAAAAAACCAGCTCCAGAAAGAAGGAACTGGTTTATAAATCAGCGTGTTGAGCTAATTATTACGACGGCTGTTTACCGATGTAAGCGAGGATACCACCATCTACGTAGAGGATGTGTCCGTTTACAGCGTTAGAAGCGTCTGATGCCAAGAATACTGCAGGTCCTGCGAGTTCTTCAGCATCGAGCCAACGTCCAGCCGGTGTTTTAGCGCAGATGAACTGGTCGAATGGATGACGGCTTCCATCTGGCTGTCTTTCGCGAAGTGGTGCAGTCTGTGGTGTTGCGATGTATCCAGGTCCGATACCGTTACACTGGATGTTTGCTCCACCGTATTCAGAACAGATGTTGCGTGTGAGCATCTTAAGACCGCCCTTTGCAGCTGCGTAGGCAGATACAGTTTCGCGTCCGAGTTCTGACATCATAGAACAGATGTTGATGATTTTACCGTGTCCCTTTTTGATCATTCCAGGGAGAACAGCTTTTGAAACGATAAATGGTGCGTTAAGGTCAACGTCTACTACAGCACGGAAGTCAGCTGCTGACATTTCAATCATTGGAATACGTTTGATGATACCAGCGTTGTTTACGAGGATATCGATTACACCAACGTCTTTTTCGATCTTTTTAACAGTTTCCTGAACCTGTTCTTCGTCACATACGTTACATACGTAACCATGAGCGTCAATACCTGCTTCTTTGTATGATTTGAGACCGTTTTCGAGTTTGTCCTGAGAAAGGTCATTGAAAACGATTTTGGCACCTGCTGCAGCAAATGCTTTTGCAATCGCGAAACCGATACCGTATGAAGCACCTGTTACCCAGGCAACTTTACCTGTGAGGTCAAAGTCTTTCATTTCGAATGCTTTTGCCATTTGAATTTTTCCTCCAAATTCATTTTTTAACAGTATATAAAATTGACCTTGAATCGTCTAGGATAAACAAAGTCATATTTTAAGAAT
>JAILFZ010000151.1 GCA_024697295.1 Treponema sp. | reverse complement strand
ATACGATGTTTCTATTAAAAGAAACAATAATCGATAAAAGAAGGTTTTACAAATGAAAGAAGTATCAAAGATGATTGGTTTCCGCCCGTCGATTAAGGTAGTTGACGCAACTTTGCGTGATGGCGGTCTTGTAAACAGTTTTTTCTTTCCTGAAGGTTTTGCCAAAGCACTTTACGAAACAAATGTTAAAGCAGGTGTAGATTACATGGAATTTGGCTATAAGGCAGCCAAAGATATGTTTAACGAAAAAGATTTTGGTCCCTGCAAATTTTCCGATGATGAATATATCCGCTCGATTGTAGGTGACAACGACACTGACTTAAAAATCGCCGTAATGGCAGATGTCGGCCGAACAAACTATAAAACAGACATTCTTCCAAAAAGCGAAAGCCCGGTTGATTTGATTCGTGTGGCAACTTATCTTCACCAGATTCCAGGCGCAATTGATATGATTGAAGATGCACACAAAAAAGGTTATGAAACCAGCTGTAACATCATGGCTATTTCAAACGCGCAGGAAAACGACGTTCGTGCAGCCCTTGATTTGATTGGTCAGTCTCCTGTAGACGTAATTTACATTGTAGACAGTTATGGCGCAATCTATCCTGAACAGATGGCCCGCCTTGCCGGTGTTTACGGTGAATTTGCAGCCAAGTACGGCAAAAAGCTCGGCATCCACGCTCACGACAACCAGCGTCTTGCTTTTGCAAATACAATTGAAGCTGTAGGTGACGGAGTTGATTATCTGGATGCAACCTATGGTGCAATGGGACGAGGAGCCGGCAACTGTTCAATGGAGAACCTTCTTGGATTCCTCAAAAATCCAAAATACAATATTTACCCGGTAATTAAGTTTATCCAGGACCACATCGTGCCGTTAAAAGAAAGCGGAGTAGTGTGGGGCTACGACTGGCAGTACCTTCTCACAGGCCTCATGAACCAGCATCCGCGCACAGCAATCCAGTTTACAAAGGACGGCCGAAAGGATTACGCAGAGTTCTATAAAGAAGTTACTGCTCAGGAATAAAAAACTGCATTTCTGAAGGCAAAAAAAACGCTCACTTCTGTCCCGTCTGAAAAGGGAAGAGTGAGCATTTTTTTTGCTTATTAGGGACTTACAGGGAGCCCTTCATTTCAAGTCGAATCAGATTATTCATTTCGACTGCGTATTCGAGGGGCAGTTCCTTGCTGACCGGATTTGCAAAGCCCGATACAATCATCGTGCGGGCTTCTTCTTCGCTGATTCCGCGGCTCATCAGGTAGAAAATTGCTTCGTTTGAGATACGACCGATTTTTGCTTCGTGACCGATATCGCATCTGTCGTTATGAATATCCATTGCCGGAACAGTGTCGCTCCGGCTTTTGTTGTCGAGCATGAGGCTTTCGCAGTCTACGCTTGCCTTGCTGCCTTCTGCGTCTTTTCCGATATAAATTGCGCTTCTGTAGGTCGAAATACCGCCGCCTTTTGAAAGTGACTTTGTAGTAATCAATGAAGTTGTCTTTGGAGCCAGGTGAACCATCTTTGCGCCTGTATCAAGATTCTGGCCTTCGCCTGCAAAGGTAACGCCTGTAAATTCTGCCCGGGCTCCCTTTCCGACGAGGTCGCTTTCAGGATAAAGATAAGAAACGTGGCTTCCGAATGAACCCGATACCCATTCAATTGCACCGCCTTCTTCAACGCGGGCACGTTTTGTATTGAGGTTGTACATATTTTTTGACCAGTTTTCTACTGTTGAATATCTCAATCGGGCGCCTTTTTTAACATAAAGTTCAACACAGCCTGCGTGGAGGTTTGCAACGTTGTATTTTGGTGCCGAGCAGCCTTCGATAAAGTGCAGGTCTGCGCCTTCATCAACGATAATCAGAGTGTGTTCAAACTGACCGGCTCCCTTCGCATTCAATCTGAAGTATGACTGCAGGGGAATTTGAACTTTGACTCCCTTTGGAACGTAAACAAAACTTCCGCCGCTCCATACTGCCCCGTGGAGGGCCGCAAACTTGTGGTCGTCTGGTTTTACGAGCTGCATAAAATGTTCTTTTACCATGTCCGCATAAGGGCCGCGCAAAGAACTCTCAAAGTCTGTGTAAACAACTCCCTGTTTTGCAACTTCTTCCTGAAGATTGTGGTAAACAAGCTCCGAGTCATACTGTGCGCCGACCCCTGCAAGGCTTGTACGTTCAGCCTGTGGAATTCCAAGTTTTTCGAATGTGTCCTTAATGTCCTGGGGAACGTCTTCCCACTTGCCCTGCATTTTAGTGTTTGGGCGGACATAAGTTGCGATATTTTCCATGTTAAGTCCTGAAATATCAGGTCCCCAGTCTGGTTCTTTCAGTTCGTTGTAAATTTTGAGCGCATTCAGTCGGAATTTGCGCATCCACTCCGGGTCGTTTTTGTCTTTAGAAAGCTGTTCGACAATTTGTGCAGTAAGACCTGCCTTGTTGCGGTAAAAGCCTTTTTCTTCGTACTTAAAGTCGTACGGCGAGGTATCTATATCTGAAATCTGTGTTTTTTCTGTTTCCATAAGCGTTCAAATTAATTCGATTCAATTCAATCAGCCGATAAACTGTTCAAAACCTTCTTCGTTGATTTTTTGAACAAGTGAACCGTCATCATCTTTTATGATTTTACCCTTTGCAAGAACGTGAGTCCGGTCTACGCGGAGACTTTCAAGAATCTTTGTTGAGTGAGTGATGATGATTAAAGTGCCGTTTGTCTGTTTCTGGTATTCTTTGATTCCGTTGGAAACAGTGCGGACAGCATCAACATCGAGGCCCGAGTCAGTTTCGTCAAGAATTGCAAGTTTTGGTTTGAGCATCAGAAGCTGAAGAATTTCACTCTTCTTTTTTTCTCCGCCTGAAAATCCAACGTTCAGGTCGCGGCTTGCGTAAGACGGATCCATGTGCAAGAGTTCCATCATTGCTTTGAGTTCTTTCTGGAAATGGAATAATTTAACGCGCTCTCCTGTACGGGCCTGAACAGCGTTTCTGATAAAGGTTTCGAGAGAAATTCCCGGAACTTCAAGCGGAGTCTGGAACGACAAAAAGATTCCGAGGGCAGCTCGTTTGTCTGCACTCATTTCTGTGATGTCCTGGCCGTCAAATAAAATTTTTCCGCCGGTAACTGTGTAGCGCGGATTTCCCATAATTGAATAGCCCAGAGTAGATTTTCCTGCTCCGTTTGGACCCATTAAAACATGTGTTTCTCCGGCTTTAACGCTTAAGTTGATTCCGTTGAGAACCTGTTTTTTTTCTATATTGACTTGTAAATTTTCGATTTGTAATAGGTTTTCCATACTCTACTACTTTACTAGATTAAATAACTTTGTACAACGAGGAAGGTAAAACTCTCCTTAAGATAACGCAGATTTTAAAGAATAAAGGTTTTTGAGTTTTCAACTTCTGGTTTTCAGTTTATACTTGAATATATGAAATTACCTCGTAAATCAGGCATTTTGCTGCATCCGGCAAGCCTTCCGGGAACACCGGGCATCGGAACTTTTGGAAAAGTTGCACGCGACTTTGTTGACTTTCTTGCAAACTCCAGCACCAGACTCTGGCAGGTGCTGCCGCTCGGCCCGACAGGCTACGGCGACAGTCCTTACCAGTCTTTTTCTACCTTCGCACTAAATCCTCTATTGATCGACCTGGACGACCTTGTTGAACGCGGCTGGGCTGATTCAACTGACATCCAGATTCCTGAATATATAAAAACTGAAGGAAATGTTGAATACGGAAGCGTCGTTTACTGGAAGGTTCCTTTGTTGAATTCAATTGCCGCCAAAGCAGAAAAACTCGGCGGCGCACAATTCAAAAAAGAACTCAGTGAGTTTGAATCCAAAAACAGTTTCTGGCTTTCAGACTATGCTCTTTTTATGAGCATAAAAACCGCCTACGACAAGGATGGCATGTGGAACAAGGCATGGCCAAAGGAACTTGCAGGCCGTGACAAAGAAGCCCTTGCAAACTGGCAGAAAAAGCATGCTAAGGAAATCAAGGCCTATAAAATAATTCAGTTTTTTGCGCACGCTCAATGGACTGCCCTTCATGAATACGCAAAAGCAAGCGGTGTGGAGATAATCGGTGATATTCCTATTTTTGTAAGTCCTGACAGCGCTGATGTTTGGGCAAACCAGAAGTTTTTTCAGTTGAATAAAAACGGAGTTCCGAAGGTTGTAGCCGGAGTTCCGCCTGATTATTTTAGTCCTACCGGTCAGCTCTGGGGCAACCCTCTTTACGACTGGAAGGCCATGAAAGAAGACAATTACAGCTGGTGGATCAAGCGCGTTGAATATAATCTTGCCCTCGTGGATTATATTCGAATCGATCACTTCCGTGGTTTTGACACTTACTGGGCAGTTCCGTTCGGTTCAGAAAACGCCGTAAAAGGAAAGTGGCTCAAGGGACCTGGAATTGCGTTTTTTAATGAACTTAAAAAGCAGCTCGGCGAACTTCCTTTAATCGCAGAAGATCTTGGAATCATCACTGACGCAGTTCGAGTTTTGCGCGACAAAACAGGACTTCCGGGAATGAAAATCCTTCAGTTTGGTTTTGACACGGCAGAGTTTTCTAGCGGAGCCCTGCTCAATTCATTTTTGCCCCACAATTTTACGACAACAAACTGCGTAGTTTACACGGGCACCCACGACAACGATACAACCCAGGGAAGCTTAAACTCAATGAATGATGAGTGTTTGTGCCTTGTTGCATCTTACGTCAAAGGCCGCCGTGTTGAATGCGAAGAAGCCCGCTCAATGCGCTCTTCCGGCGAATTGTGCCGTTCCCTCGTAAGCTTGTGCTATTCAAGCTGTGCTGACTTTGCAATAGTTCCTGAACAGGATTTGTTTGGCTTTGGAAGTGACTGCCGCATGAATACTCCGGGAACAGGACATGCAAACTGGAGCTGGCGGATGAGGAGCGACATGCTTTACGGAGCCGATGCAGACAGCAAAACTGCATGGTTAAAGGAATTGAATATTCTGTATGCCCGTTAATATTTTGGAGTATATTCAAATTTCCTTGACAATCAGTGTTATTGAATTAAAATTCAGTCTATAAAACTTTATGGAGGAATAAAAATGGCTAGAGGTCATGACTACTTTGGTATTAACTGGTTTATCAGTTTGATTCTCGCAATCATTCCGATTACATCATTTATTCTTGGATTCTGTACACGTTTTTCTGAGAAAAAATATGTAGCAGCTGTACTTCGTCTCCTTCTCGGATGGAACATCATCTGGATTCTGGACATTCTCTGCATGCTTTTCAACAAGAGCATTCTCAGACTTATCAACTGCTAAGTTAAAAACAAAAGGCCGCCAGAAGCGGTCTTTTGTTTTTTAAAACAGGCTTGTTAAAACCCCAAAAACGGCGCCGGCAAGGACGACGACTATCGGATGAATCTTTGTCTTAAAGAGGCAGAAACAGCCTGCAATATAAAACAGCAGTGCCGGAATGTTTACAAGATTTTTCCATGTCTCAGCCTGACTGAATGCACATAGTCCTGCTTCCGGTATATTTAAGAGGGCAAGAACAAATACCTTTACTGCTGCGACTGCGATAACTCCGGTTACGGCCGGACGCAGGGAAGAGAAGGCGGCTTTTACGCCAGCACGGTCTGCAAATCTGCCAAAAAAGCGTGCTATTATCAAAATACAGATTACCGAAGGCGCTGCCTGTCCAAGCGTTGTAATGAGTGCTCCGGCAGGTCCGTAAAGTTCAAAGCCGATGTAGGTTGCCATATTGATTCCCATCGGGCCGGGGGTGCTTTCGCTTACGGCAACCATATTGTAGAACATATCAATTCCAATAAGGGCAAATTTTTCTACGAGCAGCTGCTGCATTACGGTGATTGCAACAAGTCCGCCTCCGATTGTAATCAGGCCGATGTACATAAAAACAAAGAAAAGCTGGTACAGGGGAATTTTATGTCCTGCTGTAACTGTAACGGCAGCTTCTCCGGAAGCAAGACTTTTGAGGGCACCAATTCCAAAATTCAATCCGATGAAGGCAGCGGCGGCAATTATGATTCCAATTAAAACAGGTTTGAGCGGATACTGTTTTTGAATCGCTCCTGTCAAAACTCCGATTGCAACTGAAACTACAATTATCCAGACTGTGCTGACGTTAAAATAATAAATTGCGATAAAACTTAAAAGAAAGAGCACAAAGCCAAAAAGATTTTTTACTGCTTTTGTCGCAAACTTCCATACTGCGTGGGTGAGGAGGGCGGCTACCGAAATGTTGATTCCGGTCAGGGCTGCCTGAACCCATGGAATGTCCGCAAAATTCGAGATGAATCTGGCAATTATGCTGATTACGATAATCGACGGCGTAATCATGCCCAGAGTTCCGACAATTCCTCCGGTTACGCCTGCAAGTTTATTACCGATAAAGGTCGAAACATTTACCGCGATGATTCCAGGTGTGCTCTGACCGATGGCAAACCAGTCAAGAAGTTCTTCGCTGTTTGTCCATTTTCTTTTTTGTGCAAGTTCTCTGTCCAGAACGGGGAGCATTGCAATTCCTCCGCCAAATGTACAAAGACCGATTTTAAAAAGTGTTGAATACAATTCCCATAAAAGTCTGATGTTTACATTCATAACAGGCTTTATTCTATCTTTTGCTTTGTATACTTTCAATATAAATTGAAAATTTGGTGAATTCAAAAAAAATGTGCTATACTGATTGTTATCAAAATAAAAAAAAAGAGGCATTTTAATGGCAGACACATCATCCATTCTTTCTGCTTTGCTGAGTTCATCGGCAATCAAGGGAATCAGTAAAACATCAAACGCAAGTACCGACGAAGTTCAGCGTATTCTTGCCAACGCAGTTCCTGCTCTTTTACAGGGCGCAAATAAACAGGCGACTTCAAAATCAACGGCAGAAAACTTTGCTGCTGCATTGTCACAGCACGCTCAGGACGACACATCAAACATCACTTCATTTATGAAGAATGTTGACCTCGATGACGGTACAAAAATTCTGGGCCACCTTCTCGGATCTTCTGAAAAATCAACAACTGCCCAGATTTCAAAGGCATCAGGAACATCTGCAGCAAAGACAATTTCAGTTCTTTCTGCTCTCGCTCCGCTTTTGATGAGTCTTCTCGGTCAGCAGACCCAGTCTTCTTCTGGCGGAGCCCAGGCTTCTATGGCATCAAGCCTTCTCGGCGGACTAATGCAGAATGTAAATGCAGGTAACCTTCTTGGAAGTCTTCTTGGTGCTTCTTCAGGTTCATCAAAACCTTCTTCAAGCTCGGCAGGCAGTCTTTTAGGCGGCCTTATGGGACTTTTAAAATAATAAATTTATGTATAATCGGGAAATTTCGAGTTATTCTTATATCAGCAAGTGAAAATCTGCCGTAAGCGAGGTTACGACACAAACTCGCCTGAGCTTCGCTCACTGCGAGGTTTGCTGGCGTGTTCTCGCTGAGAGGCAGATTGTGTTTTGGGATAATTTGAAAAACTCGAAATTTGACTTGTAAAACATAAAAAAAAGGAGGTTTGCTAATATGGCAGACACAAAAAAGGCTTCCGGCGGAAGTTCAATCGGATTGCGCATCGGCGCAGTAATTCTCTGGATTGCAGCTCTTGTAATGGAGTTTTTTGCAATCAGCACAATCATGGACACTGTATCAGTTGGTTTTATCGCAGCTTTAGTTGAAAAAGTATGCGACTCACTTAAGAGTACAGACGGCCGCATCTACGTAATGGTCGGTCTTCTTATTGTTGATGCAGTATTTGTTATCATCGGCGCTCAGCTGTGGAAAAAAGCCAACCACATCAGCCCTGCTTCTGAAAAGAACAAGTTCCTTTTCTGGCTCTGGAACAACATGGGGGTTGTCGTTGCAGCAATCTGTTTTATTCCTTTTATCGTTATTCTTCTCAAAAACGATAAGGCAGACAAAAAAACAAAGGCAATCGGTGCCGTTGCAGCTGCTATCCTTCTCGCAATCAGCGGTCTTGCAAGCTACGACTGGAATCCGGTTTCTAAAGAAGACCTCGCTGCTCAGGGTGTAAACACTGTTTACTGGACACAGTACGGTTCAAAATACCATACACACGATGACTGCTCTGCAATCAAAAACAGCACAACAATTACAAGCGGTTCTCTCGACGAAGCTGCAGCTTCTAAAAAAGAAGCTGAATGTAAAATCTGCGAAAAACGCGATGCAAAGGCTAAGGCTGCTCTTGAATGGGACGCTCATAAAGCTGAACAGAACGCTCCGGCAGTTCAGGAAGAACCAGCAGCTTAAGTAAAAACTCTTTTGTCGGGAAATAAAAAACTGTACAACTGCGTACTCCCGGCAAAAGTCAAAAACACACGCTGCTGTCCTCGCTTCGCTTGGGAAGGGCGGTCGTTTTTTTTGCCGGGAAATAAAAAACTGTACAACTGCGTACTCACGGCAAAAGTCAAAAACGCCCGCAGCTGTCCTCGCTTCGCTGCGGAAGGGCGGTCGTTTTTTCCTTCCAGCCTGGCGTCCGCAGTGTATAAGGCTTTAATCCCGGCAAAAAAACTTTTCCTTCTAGCCTCGCGTACGCAGTGTATAAGGTTTTAATCCCGTTAAAAAATCTTTTCCTAAAAATCCATTATTATGCTATACTGTTTATATGAGCACACATATTAACGCTCCAGAGGGAGCAATTGCAGACAGTATACTTCTTCCCGGAGATCCGCTCAGGGCAAAGTTTATCGCAGAAAATTTTCTCGAAAATCCGGTTTGTTATAACGAAGTTCGTGGAATGTACGGTTTTACCGGCACATATAAAGGCAAAAAAATCAGCGTGCAGGGCACCGGAATGGGGCAGCCTTCGCTTTCAATATACGCCACAGAACTTTTTAAATTCTACAACGTGCAGACTGCAATCCGTGTTGGTACCTGTGGCGCCGTTAATGCGGACACAAAATTACGTGACACAATTATTGTAAATTCAGCCTGTTCTGATTCAAGCCTGTTGAACCAGAGGTTCGGCAATATGCACTTTGCGCCAACCGCCAGTTTTGAACTTGTAAAGACCGCTGATTCAATCGCAGAAAAAATGGACATCCGCTACAAGGTCGGTTCCGTTGCATCGAGTGACTTTTTCTACGACAAAAATGATAACTGGAAAAAATGGGCAGAGTACGGCGTCCTCGGAATCGAAATGGAAAGTGCCGAGCTTTTTACACTTGCCGCCGAATACAAACGCAAGGCCCTGGCAATTATGACTGTCAGCGACCATATTCTTCTCGGAGGACAGACCACAGCAGAAGAACGCCAGACTACATTTACAAATATGATTAAGCTTGCCCTCGACACTATTGTTACTCTTGGACAGGCGAAATGATCGACAAGGCTGAATTTGAAAAAGCAACCCGTCTGTTTGAAGATTGTTCGCCGGTTTTTATTGCGCTCGGCGATCCTATCAGGCAGAAATTAATTCTTGATCTGGCTGAAGCAACGGTTAATGAAAAGAGTTTGAGTGTTGCGGATTTGACCCGCCTGACCCATCTGTCCCGTCCGGCAGTTTCTCACCACCTTAAGATTTTAAAAACAAGCGGTATCATTGAACCCATTAAAATCGGAACTCAAATATTCTACCGCCTGCATCTTCTGGATCGTGTTAAAGAAGTAAAAGACTTAATCGCCCAGATAGAAAAAATTCTATCGGCGATTAAGGTTTATGAATAAGCAGGGGCTCTACAGACGGCCTGTTTCGAGGAAGTTAGGTGTAAAATAACCGTCAGCGAGAGGTTTGTCGATTTCAATATTCTTCATCTTGAGAGTAGTTGAGTGACCGGTCTGAACGTTTGTCATAACCTCTTCCATCGGCACATTGTAAACCCTGTTGCCCTGTTTCTTTTCAAGTTTTGTAACTTCACTTGTCTTTAAAAGCTTGCCTTTTTTGTCGTACATTTCGATGTAAACCGGGAGTATTGAATCTTTATCTACCCAGCTGATTCTGTAAAGGTACTGGCTCTTGTTGTCTTTTGGAGTTGATTTTACAACGTAGCAGTCAAAATTGCCGTGTTTTTCGTCTTTAAGATATTCATGTGTGTCTTCTTCAACCTTGCGTGTACTCATGTCATCATATGTAAAGTCGGTTCCTACGAACGGCTTGTCACCATCACTTGATGCCACACGGCGTGTTGTGCGGAGAGATGGAAGATAAATCCATTTGTCGTCGTCTGCGCCCTTGTTCTGTTTCTGGAGAAAGCGTGTGTTCTTAACGGAAGCAGGTGAAAGGAATACCATTACGATGTCTGAGGTTCCGTTTCTGTCCCGGCCGTATTCACCGACGTGGCGAACTTCTTTTGCTCCGTTCTTCGCTGTCAGTGTCAGTTCAACAGCGGCTTTGGTAAATTCCGGTTTCTGGCGGTCATAAACTTTTTCCATAATTTCTTTTCCGTCGAGTGCGAAAGCGGAAAATCCTGTCAAAATCATAGTTGTTGCTGCGATAAGTGTTTGTAATTTTTTCATGTTTGTCATGTCTCCTTTATATATAAACTCCGCGTTAGCGGTTTAATTTTGCATCATATTCTGCGCGCTGTTCTTTTGACCACATAAACTTAGGGTCAAAGGTGTTGAGCACGCCAGGAATGATTGTCATTGCCAGTGTTGAACTTGTGAACATTACGATTGCTACAAGTACGCCGATGTAACGAAGAATGATGAACTTTGACAGAAGCAAAACCAAAAATCCAAGTCCTACGGCAATTGCGTTTGTAATGATGCCTTTGCCGGAGGTCTTGAAGGTTTCTTTTGTGATTGCATCAAGGTCGCTGCTCTTTATACGCAGTGCGCGGTATGTTTCCATAAAGTGAATCGTGTAGTCGATTCCAACACCGATAGCAACTGAAGAAACAATACTTGTTACAAGGTCAAGCCGGATTCCTGTAAATCCCATAACCATAAAGTTGAGCATGATTGTAAGTCCAAGTGGGATTGCACCGATTAAACCTGCCCATGCAGACTTGAATGAAAGGGAAATGATGAGGAATACCATCAGCAGCGAGAAGATAATGCTTGTAAGCTGACTTGAAACAACCATGCGTGTCATAGTGTGTTCCATCTCTCCGTTTCCTGTTGCTTTGAAAGTATATCCTTCCGGAAAGTGTTCCTCCGCATACTTGGCTGCGTCTTTGATGATGACACCTGTGTCTTCTGAACTGTGGGTTCTGAGCTGAACCTGGGTACGGATAGAACTCGGGTTTGTCATGTCATCTGCAAACTGTTCAATTGCGTCACTGCTCAAAAGGTAGAGGTACTGCGTAATGAGGTTTGAAAGTTCTTCGCGACTTGCCACCGGATACTTTTCAACATCATAAGGAATCTCGTTGTAGGCAGCTCCGTTGTAGTTAAGCGATTTTTCAAGTTGAACTACGATATCGTTTACGCCTGCGTTTTTGCCGCCGGCCTGTGTGTAAGCGTCGTTGATCAGCTTGAGGGCCTGTTCTGTTGTGAGAGGCTGGCTGTCGTTAACTGCAGGTGCGTTCATAACCTGGTTGATACGTTTGATAAAGGTTGTAAATGAAACGAGTTTACCGATTCCGTCGTATTTTGCAAGGAGGTATTCGTTCATGCCGTCTACAGCCTTTAAGATTTCCGGATTTGTCATGCAGCCCTTAAAGTCTTTGTTTACAACGATTGTCAAAGCGTTGTATCCGTCAAGAAGAGCCTTTTTTCCGGCCTTTGTTGAACAGATTTCCCTGAGGTTATCAACTGCGCCCTGCAAAGTATTAAGGTCGTATTTTGAACTTTCTTCCGATGTTTCTGCTGATTCATCTCCAAAATCAAAGTCGCCAAAGTCATTTTCTGCCTGTGTTGTTTCTGTTGAATTTGAATCTGTGCCATCTCCAAAGTCAAAATCGCCCCAGCCTTCGGAATTATCTTCTGAGCCAGTCTCGCTGCCTTCAACAGGAGCTGCATTTTCGAGAGGAAGCGAATTGAGCGCATTCAAAACTTTGCCGTATCTGGCTTTTTCCACATCAGCCTGCATTGTATCAACGGCCTGTTTGAGAGGAGAAGTTCCTTCAACAATAAAGTACATTCCGTTTGAACCTGCAAGTTTTTCATCGACGTAAGCGATGTCCTGCCTGAACTGGCTGTTGGGAGGGAAGTAGTTTACAAGAGCTGTATCAACTGCAACCTTTTTAATTCCGGCAACAGACAAACCGACAATCAAAAGAATGTAAACAAAGAGGCGTGGTGTAGTTCCGCCGAAGAAGTAATAGAGTTTGTACAAAGTGTCTGCATTTGCTTCTTCACCTGTGCGTCCGCCGCGGCGTGCAAGTTCGCGTTCAATTTTGGCACGGATTTTCTGTGAAAGGTGAAGTTTTTTTGCTGCACGTTTTCCAGCCATGGAAAGCGGTGTAAGGTTGAGCATTGCAGGAATTAAAGTTACTGACAAAATCAAAGCGAATGCAACCCCTGACGCGCTGAATACTGAGAATGAGCGCAGCGGCTGAATCGGGCTCGTAACGTTGGAGATAAAGCCTGCGATTGTAGTAACTGCGGCAAGCAGAACAGCAACCCAGACGTCCTTCAGACCGAATATAATTGCGTCTTCGTGCTTTTCTTTGGTAAGTTCTCCCTCTGTCTTTTCCAGTGCGATGTAGTAGTGAGTCAGAACATGGATTCCATAGGCAGAACCGCAGGCAATCAAAGTAACGGGAATTACGCTCGCTACGATTGTAAAGGTGATGTTCAACATGGCCATGAGGCCACAGGACCAGATTGTACTCATCAAAACTGTAATCAGAGGAAGCAGTGTTCCTGCCCATGAATGGAATGAGAAATATAAAGAAAGAAGAACGACTAAAACTACAAATGGAATCAAAACCATAAGGTCACGGATCATGTAACTTTTTGCGTCGTCGGTAAGAACCGGATCCCCAAAGTAACGGATTTCGAGGCTGCTGTCTTTTGCGATTTCTTCTGTAATGTTTTTCAACTCATGCAAAACGGCAGTCTGTGCGCTTGCGCTCAGCGGCTTTCCGTTTTCGTCATGCGGCTCGAGAATAATCATAATCTGAGTTGCTTTTTCGTCGTCTGTAATGATTACCCTGTTGTACATTTCCTGCCAGCTGTAAATTCTTTCTTTAACGCCGGCAATATCTTCCCTTGAACCTGAATAATCTTCTCCCATGAGGCTTTCTGCACTGAGGGCTCCGTCTTTTGCACAAACATAGTCAATGTTTGTAATCGACTGAACCTTGTCAATGTACTGAAGCGGTTCAATTGAATCAGTAATTTTTTGGATAACAGCAAGATTTTGCGGCGTAATGATGGAGTCTTCATCAGTTTCGAGTGAGATTCCCATTACAATCATGCTTCCAAAATCTTCTTCAGTTTTGAGAAGTGTCCTGTAAGAATCGCTGTCGTGCGGCATGTAAAGCCGTACGGTGTTTTCGATTTCTACGCCCCGCAGCTGCCAGGCAAAGAAAGCGGTTAAAGCGATGCTTACTGCTACAATGAGCTTTGAATGTTTAAGCATTTTTCTTAACATAACTTACTCCCGATATTTTTGTGCAGAAAAAATAGTTGCAAATTTTCCGCAAATGTTTTAATTTATTAACGGTTTAATATATTAAACCGTTAATAAATTAAATATAACCAGCCCAAATTGATTTGTCAATAAATTTTCTGTTAAAATTGAATAGACAGATAAGTTGCGGCAAATCGTTCCAGAAGGGGCAGGGAGTAATATTGAAATGATTGATAATTCAATTGCGAAGGACAATCCCGAAGTAAACGAGAACCTTGAAAAAGCACTTAACCTTTTTCATCAGTGTTCACCGTTTTTTCTTGCATTGGGCGACCAATACCGTCAGCATCTTTTAGTCCAGCTGGCTTTGCATCCAGACGGCTTGACCATGGCAGACCTTGCAGGAAAACGCCGCCTTTCAAAACCTGCAATTTCTTATCATCTTAAGGTCTTAAAGGACAGCGGCATGGTTACCACAAAAAAGAATGGAACAATTGTCTCTTATTATTTGAATTTTGATGACGTGTTTGATCAGATTCAGGAACTTGTTTCTACCGTCCAGAAAGTAAAGGAAGCGGTAGGAAACAAAGCGTTTACTGGCGCGGAATAATTCTTATTACAGATGCTGTTCCTTCAACAGTGATTTTTTCACCGTATGGAACTGCATAAATCTCTTCCGGCTTTGCAATGACAGAAGTGCTTTTGGCAGTTTTCTGACCTTTCTGGTTAAGGGCGTGTAAAACAGGACTGCCTGAAATTATATACAGTAACTGAACCCTGTTTTTATCGGTGTTGATGTAGGAATAGCCGCCCTTTACGTCCTTTTTGTGCAATTCAAAATACTCACAGCTAAAATCAGTCAAAGGCTCTACCGAAGTTTTTGTTTTAACGTTTTTGCCCGATTCAACAATTGAAGTCAAGGCCTTTTCTACGTGAATTTCACGAGGACGGCCCCAGTCATAAAGACGATAGGTAATATTGCAGTTCTGCTGAACTTCAAGAAGTCTTAAGCCGCCGCCAATAGCGTGTACGGTTCCTGCGGGGATAAAGATAAAATCTCCTTTTTTTACACTGATTGAATTCAATAAACTTTCGGTTCTGCCCTGTGCAATCGCGTCAGCCATCTGTTCTTTTGAATAATTATCGTTGAGGCCGCTGATAAGTCTTGCATCCGGAGCTGCGTCCAGAACAAACCAGCATTCGGTTTTTCCGACAGCGTCCGGCCCTTCAAGTTTTACGGCCGTCTTATCGTCCGGATGAACCTGTACCGAAAGCGTATCATTTGCCTGAATTATTTTTACAAGAAGCGGATAATCTTTAACGAGTTCAATAAATTCTTTTTGTGCTCCGTCCGGGTGGGTAGAAGCAATCCAGTCTTCATACCCCCAGACTTTTTCTGAGCGGACAGGAGTAAGTTTAATCATCGTTTTTCCCGGGCTGTCTTTTTATTTTTCCCAGAGTTTTTCAGGGTAATAGCCGGATGCAATTTTCTTTGCAATTTCGTCTTTTACAACCTGTTTGTCTTCAGGGTAAGTCATGCCGAACCAGCTTTCTGTGCTTGTAAACACTTTGATTTTTCCCTTGCCTTCGCGGATGATGTCGCTTGCTGCAACAGGAAGAAGTGCTTCTGCCTTTGGATCTGTTATTTTGGTTTTTTTAAAGTTTTCCCAGTATTCATCAAAAGTAGGGAAGGCCTGCTGCGTAAAACCAAAGAAGTTCATGCTTACAGTTTCGTTTCCGCTCATTTTGATAATTTTGCCGTCGAGGTTTGACTCGATTTCGCTGCCTGAGAAGTTTTCGCCGGTGTAGTAGATTTTTGTGTTTTCTACGATTTTTTCCAGGTAGCCGTCCTTAGTCGTTGCAACACCGCGGCTTACAGAACCGTTGCGGCTCATTGTGTTTTTAAGCACGTAACCTACCATGGCGTGTTCAGTTGAATCTGCATCGATTGAACTTAAATAGCTGCCCATGGTTTCAAAGGCGTTTCTTCCGTAATAATCGTCAGCGTTGATTACTGCAAACGGTTCTTTTACAGCGTCGCGGGCACACAAAACCGCGTGGATGGTTCCCCAGGGTTTTGTTCTGTCGGCAGCCTTTTTTAATTCATCAGATGTCAAAAGCGCATCCGGTGTCTGGAATACGTATTGTGCGTTAAAGTTCTTTGCAACGCGGTCAAAAAGACGTTCGCGGAAGTCTTTTTCGATATCTTTTCTGATTATGTAAACGACCTTGCCAAAGCCGGATTTTTTTGCGTCGAATGCTGCAAAGTCGAGCAGACATTCTCCGTTCTTTCCAATTGAATCAATCTGTTTAACTCCGCCGTAGCGGCTTCCCATTCCTGCTGCAAGAACGAGTAATGTAGGTTTCATTAATTTTCCCCTTAAAGTGAATGATTTTTAAAGTTTATCACTGTGTCTTTGATTTTTCAATAATGAGTAAAAAATACAAAATCCTGAAGGTTACATACCTGGAACAGGATCTGTTTTTTCTTGGGCCTCGGGTTTGTCTTCCGGTTTTTCTTTTTCTGCCTTTAATTCCTTCATAAGGAGTTTTCCTGAGAGTTTTAGGATATCGCCCTTTAATTGAATTCTGAGAGTGCCCTGATAGCATTTGTTTTCTTTTTGAGTGCCTTTGTCGGCTTCAAAAGTGATTTTTGAAAAGTCAGGCCAGTTTGAATTTTTATCTTCTGAGGCAAATTCTTCTCCGATTATAAAATTGCCGTCTGAGTTTTTTGCAAAGTTATTAAAGATAAAAAAGTCTTTCAGTACATCAATGCGTCCATCTGCATCCGCCTGAATTTTGTAGGCGTTTCCCCTGTGAATCATCAGAATGTCATGGCCGCCGGTCTTTTCATTCTTTTGAACTTTTATATCCTTTGCAAATTCTGGATTTGAAACGGCAAAAAGCATGAGTTCATAAAGGGCTTTGGGAATTAAAAAACTTTTGCCGCCCATATCTGTTATCGAGTTTTTAAGCGACAGGGTAGTGCGGTTGAGCGAGGCGCCGCTTTTTGTGTCGTAGCGGTCCTTTGTTTTTGCTCCGTCCAAAGCCCAGGTAAGTTTATTGTTCTGGACGTTCTTTCCG
>JAILFZ010000093.1 GCA_024697295.1 Treponema sp. | reverse complement strand
GGCAGGTTGAATATGATTTTGTTTTTGTCAGAATAGCCCCATTCCTTTCCAACGGCTTCACAGATTTCGATGGCATAGTCGATTTCTGTCATAGAAAAACTTTCAGGACTGTATTCAAGACGAATTCTGTCACGTTCTTCCTGACTCAAATCCTTCATGCATTCCTTGATTACCTTGACACCGTCAACAGCGATTTTAATGATTTCTTCTTTTGTCTTGTTGAATGTATATTTGCGCTGAGCCGGGCTTGTTGAGTTATAAATGTGGAAAATTACCTTTGGAGCGCCTTTGATACATTCCATTGTGCGGCGCACGAGCTTTTCCCGGGCCTGGCACAATACCTGGATTGTTACATCGTCAGGAATGCGGTTTTCATCAATCAAACGGCGGATAAACTCATATTCAGTGTCACTTGCAGAAGGGAATCCGATTTCTACCTCCTTAAAGCCGAGTTTTACAAGAAGATCAAAGAAAGCCAGTTTAGTTTCGATACCCATCGGGTCAATAAGAGCCTGATTTCCGTCACGAAGATCAACTGAACACCAGATTGGTGCCTTTGTGATTCGTTTTGATGGCCAGTCGCGGCTTTCCATCACAGGCTGCGGAATTGGTCTGTACTTTGATGCATTCATTTTTTTAATCCTCCAAAATACGTCGAGTCAAGGCACGCATACGCTTAAAGCCTTGACTTCGCCGTTTTTAGGGTTTGTAATAAACCCTAAATAAAAAAAAACCCGTCGCCCAGGGCAACAGGTTCTTGTTATATACGCAAATTAATATACACTACCCGCTTGCTTTAGGCCGAAAAGAGAACTTTAGCTAGAAGTAGTAGTGATTTATTCATATCTTTAGTATGCAACTTTGCCAATTTTTGGTCAATAGCATTGATTTTCATTTTTCTGTTATCAATTTAGCAAACAGCGGCTCCAGAGCTTTGTCAAAGGCCTGAGTGCTCTTCTTCATTTCGCCCAGGAATTCGTTGTCAACGATTGAACTCAAAACGGCGTTCATTTCACGGGCGTTGCGGAATGTAATCATGCGGAACTCGTCGTCGTAGTCCTTCATGCGGCTTGTAAGAGCCGAACTATACATTTCGTTGCTGATTAAAAGAACGTCAGCCTTGATGTCTTCCCAGATATCGTCGGTAAACTCTTCAATTTTGCGCGAATACAGGTATTCGAGCAGGTAAATTGAATAGGAAGCTTTGTAACTGTCATACATTTTCTGACACTCATCATAATACTGGTGAACCTGCTTCCAGGCTTTAACCGTAGTATCCTTTATGCGTAAAAAGAGTTCTTCAAGTTTTGCTTCCGGAATAACCTGCCCGCCGACGTTAAGCCATTTTCTATAAAGGACAAGTTCCTTGATTGTGGCAAAGTCAGAAGATTCAAGAGATTTTTTCTTATTCTTTTTGCACCAGTCCATCAAAACTGATACTGCAAAGTATTTTACAACCTTGCGGTATTCTTTGTAGGCTTTAACAGGCTTATAGATTACGGCACCATATTTTTTCTGGCTGATAGGGTCGTTTAAGGTGATTGTTGAATCAGGATTCTGGTGCAGATAATCTTTTGCAACCTGATACAATTCGTCCGCATTTGTAATTGCAGACAAAGCCTTTCCGTCTTTTTTGGAAACAAGATAATCGGCCGTAAGAATAATAATGCGCTGCAAACCTTCTACAACTTCCTGAATTGTATCCGGAGCGAGCGGGTCAGTTTCAATATGCTGAACTTTTACCTTCCGCTTGTCACGCTTCTGGAACTTTGATTTATTGCGCGCAATTGCATACATATTATACAGGAACCAGTAGGCCGGAATAATATGAATCGGGCGGCACGGTCCGTCATAGGCAACAAGGGCAAACGGATATTGAATATTCAGTTCGTTCTGGTAAGAACCTTTGGCAATCAGGGAAAAACTTGCAAAACGGCTGTTGAATTTAAAGTCAGAACCAAGTCCCGGCCAGAAACCGCGGCCTGCAAGCATTTCGCCATCTGGGGAGCGCGAATTGTGGTTTGAACCGATTGTTGCCCCGGAAGCGATGTTGCTCTGACCGCATACAGTTGACGCGATGAGGAACGAAGAGTTGTGGTGCTGTTCATGGAACGGAAAGATCAGGTTGTTCAAAAGTTCACAGCAGCTGACGGTTGAGTTGTCCCCGAGGACAGAGTTTAAAAGGCGTGCGCCGTACTTAAGCTGGCAGTTACGGCCGATTACAAAGCGGACTGCAACGGCCTGATAGAATACTTTTGAACCGTAACCCAGGATACCGTTTACAAGTTCAACACCTTCTCCCACCTGACTGGGCTCGTCAGCGCTGGAAAGAATCGTGATGTTCTTGAGTTTAAATGCGCCCTTTATATAACAGTTTGAACCGATTTTTGCGTCTTTTAAGAGAGTTGTATTTTTAATAACTGCATCGCTTTCGATTATACCGTAAGTGTCGAGCTTTTTTGTATTCGAGCGCTCGGTCATTTCCATAAAGCGCTGCTGCAAAAGTTCGTCATCTTTGTAGCGTGACCAGATAAAGGCGTCCGCAGGAATCATGTCTTCAAACGGAAGAACTGCGCGTTTGTCATTTTCATTACCAACGCCGATCCAGATTCGGTCTGATTCTTTCTCACCTTCCTTCAAAAAGCCGTTTCCGAATTTTGAGTGGTTTGTACACGAAATTTCCTGGATATTGAATAAGATAACGCGTTCGGCAGTGCGGTAATTGCAAAAATACTTGACGTTACGGACAACGCAATCGTCGCCGAGAACAACGTCCTGAAGGTAAGAATTGTATACGCCTGCCATTAGTTCAAGGTCATGATACTTGAGCAGAACGGATGTTGTGCGTCCAAAAATTACAAAGCCGGAAAAATCATTGTTCAGCACAAGGTTCGGGTCAAAAGCATCCTTTTCTTCGGGAACGAGGATGTTCTGCCAGGTGCTGTCACGGTTTGTATTTGTTTGTTTAAGAATATTGATTTCGCTGTCGCTAAGGTGCCGTTTGCCCTTTGCGCATTCTGCGGGAAAGTCTATTTTAACAGTTTTAACTAACGGTGTAACTTTTGTCATAGTTTTGTTCATTCTACAATCAAAATTCAACTGCGGTCAAGAATAAAACAGACTTGTATGATATAATCGTCAATATGAAGAAAATTGTTTTGGCACTCGCACTTGCGGTGTCGGGTGTTTTATGTTTTGCCTTTGGCGCCGATGATATAAAAGTTTTTACCTTACAAAACGGACTTACTCTGTGCACATTGCAGGATACGACTACCGCGACTGTCCGCCTTGAACTGAATATAAATGCAGGAACAGTCTGCCAGAACGCAGATAACGCGGGATTTTTCGGCCTTTATGCGGGCATTATGGGGCTAAATTTAAGCACTGACTGCGTAAGTACAACAGTCACAGTTGCTCCTTCCCAGACCGAAAGCGCGATTATCGGCTTTACAAAATATTTCAAGGATATAACCCTTACTGACCGCGAGCTCAATCAGGCAGTTTCCAAAATACGCGCAGGAATAAATGAATTTGCATACTCTGCGGCGGGCTTTATAAACAGCACTATTGATACAAAGATTTTTCCCAAAAGCCCCTGGAAGCAGGAAAGCGGCGTTAATCCGGAGGTTTTTAATTCAAAAAACACAGAACAAATCCGTACGATTCTTGCAGACATAGGTTCAACTTATTACACGCCAAAAAACTCCGTTTTATACATCAGCGGCAATATCACTTCAAACTCAGCCCTGATGCTTGCAGAAAAATATCTTGGCGTGATTGAATCAAAATCTCCGGTTCCGTCATCTTCTTCAATTCAGGAATATGAAAAATTCATCAGGACGCAAAATTTTGCAGAAAGCGGAAAGTATGTTTTGATTGACGAAGAACTTTCGTCAGACATCACTCAGGTTGTAATTCAGTACACAAACTTTGACCAGGATGAGGCTGACCTGATTGCAAATGTTTTTAACAGGCCGACTTCTGAATTTAAGCGGCTGCTATTAAAACAGCGTAACCTTTCTATCCGTGGTGCAGATTATATCGACGCCTCGAGCGCCCAGCAAAAAACATCGAGCCGCCTTATAATTCAGGCGATTTGTGAAAAAACAAAGGTTAGCCCGGCTACTCAGGGCGATTTATTTTTGATGATGAGCCGCGATAACGAAACACCGCGCATAAGCCAGGAAGAAGTTGACGGCGCAGTTTCAAAAACCAGGGCCTCTTTTAATTCAATAATAGACAACAGTGCAAAATTAATGGAACAGTACGCGCTCTTCAACAGGACAAACAAGAAGAGCAGCCGGACTTTGTTTGACATGGCCGCCGGCGGAGAAGAACATTCAGCCGCAGACCTGAATAAAAGCTATCTCGACAAAAAGCCTTTTTTGTTTGTGCTGTGCAATACTCAGACTTACCAGAAATATTCGAAAGAATTCAACAAAAGCGGTTACAAACTTTTGACCAGAAAAACAGGCCCGTGGTACAAGCAAAAACTCTACACAAAAATCCAGAGCGACCCGAAGGCCCTGGCAAATGTCAAAAACGGCCGGGACGATATCAGAAACTCTGCGCAAAGATTTATTCAGTCAAATCAGGCTCAGTTCAATTCGTTTACTCTTGTAAACCAGATTCCTGTGGTAACAAAGCAGATTGAAAATTCAAAAAGCTTCTGCATCGCCCTTTCCATAGACGGCGGTGAACTTTTATTTGCCGGCCACAATCCGGGTCTTGCTGAACTTTTGACAAACGCCCTTGCCGTTAATATCCGCCGGTACGCTGATAAACAGATTGAATCGGGTACGATTGTTTCCAACGTGGAAGTTACTGCCCGTACAAAGGCCGACTCTTCACTTTTAATCGTTACGACAAATGTAGAAAGCGCAATCCAAACCCTCAGGGCCGTAAGCGACGCAGTAATTTTTGGAGACATAAGCCCCGCCCTCGCCGACGGAATCAGTTACGACCTGAGAACCCAGTGGCGGATCAAAACCGGCGCTCCGGACTTTCAGTTAATCTGTGCGGGCGCAAAAACAATTTTTAACAAAGAAATTGCAAAACTCTTTGACGACAAAAAAGACCGCCCGCAAAAGATGAACTACACGGATATAGCCGCAGCCTACCCGCTGATTCTGGACAGTTCCAGGTTTTCTCTCGTCGTAACCGGCGGAATCGATAAGGTTCCTTCTCTCGAGCAGGAATTGAACAACACATTCGGGCAGTTGACTTCGGTTAAGCAGACTCAGTCAATTAAAGAAAAAATCATCCCGGAAAGCCTTCCAAAAAAGACAATCCGCACACAAATCACCCACCAGTTCTTTACAGACATTTCGGCGGACAAGGCAGGACCAAGACCTGCGGTTTTGATTCCGACAACGGACTTTTCTGATCCGATGGTTTACTTTTTGAACACGCCTGATTTAAACTCAACGGACTGCGCTCTCTTTAACGCACTCCTGTATGAACTCGGCGAGCGCGTTCAGGCACAGTGCGAATTGAATCAGGAAGTTAAGGTTAAACCTGCAGAAGCTTCGTTTCCGTACGCGATTTTTACAATGACAAAAATCAAACATTCAAATAAAAACGACGCAGTTTATGCACAGTGTGTGCGCGAACTTGCGACCGACCTTGAAGCCCTGCTTTCCAAAAACACAGACGGCGTTATAGAACTTGAAAAGGATGACCTTTTAATGAATATGGAAAACCGCTGGGTTGTGAGGGAACTTGCAAAAACTTCCGACGCAGAAGGCAGTGCTGAACTCATTGCTCAAGGTGCCGGAAATTCGATTCCGGACCTGTACTTAAGACAGTATCAGGCAGTGAGCAGCGCAAAGGCAGAAGATTATTATCTGATTTTTATGTCCTACTTTGATCAGGCGCCGGCATTCAAAATGCTTTCGGCAGACACAAAGCGCTAGCACTCAAAAACCAGGTCAACTTTTTTATCATGATCGCCGCACGGAATTTTTTGAACAATCTGTTCGCTAAAACAAAATCCCACCGTGCATAATTTTGCCCCGCTCCGGCTCAGGCGCTCAATGTACCTGTCATAATATCCTTTTCCGCGTCCCAGCCTTTCACCGCTTTTTGTAAAACCGAGCCCGGGGACAATCATCAAAACGTTTTTGCCGTTCAAATCTTCCGGATTTACGATATTTTTGAGCATGGAAGGACCAGGTTCGAGAATGCCAAAAGCGCCGGAAACAAGCTGGTCTTTTATGGATTTTTCATCGCCTGAAAGTAAATAGAATTCCATCTGTGTGTCGGAAAGGACTTTTGGAATGCAGACCTTTTTCTTTTGCTCAATTGAATTATTCAATACTTCAAGACAGTCAGCCTCGTTTTTCATATTCATATAGACAAACACGTATTCACTTGAATTGAATTGTTCTGTGGCGCAGATTTTTTTGCACGCCGCATCACTTCTTTTTTTTAAAACATCCTGAGGCGGAAGATTTTTGAGGGCGGCCTTTATCTGCAAACGCAGAGATTTTTTTAATTCAATATTTGTCATATCGTTGATTATAGCATACAATCAATTTATGGATATAAATATTTTTCTGGTAATTACCGCCGCAGTTTTACTGCTTGCAGGTCTTGTCGGTACAGTCGTACCTGTTTTGCCGGGAGTTCCTCTTGCATGGTGCGGGCTTCTCGCAGCGCATTTTTCACAAACTACAGCAACCCCGGTTTGGGTATTAGTTGTTACCGGAATAATCGCGGTAATTGTCACGGTGCTCGACTCAATTCTTCAGCCGTATCTGACAAAGCGTAACGGCGGAAGCAAGTACGCAGTATGGGGAGCTGCAATCGGTCTTATCGTTTCGCTTTTTCTTGGGCCCCTTTTTGTAATTATCGCCCCGTTTATCGGAGCATTTATCGGCGAAATGATTCATGACTCGTCTGACACAGAGCGTGCATTAAAGGCCGCCTTCGGTTCCTTTCTGGGCTTTTTGCTCGGTACTGGAATCAAAATGATTTGTGTCTTTGTTTATATCTGGATTTTGGTTTTTGAAATCATCAGATAAGTTTGTAAAAAAATAGAAATTATTTGAAAAAAACAATCAAGCGTTATTGACACTTAAGCGCATATTTTATATTATCAATATACATTCTTACGAATGAGTGGTTCCTTAGCTCAGTCGGTAGAGCAACGGACTGTTAATCCGTGTGTCGCTGGTTCAAGCCCAGCAGGAGCCGTTTATAACCTCTGCAATTGCAGAGGTTTTTTTTATATTTACACAGGTCTTGTTTTACTCCGATACTTGAAAAACACTTTCAATTCAATGATAATTACCTTGTGATTGATAATAAACAAAACATCCAGAATATTTTTCTTCTTGCACTTTTTACAATCCTGTTTGTACTTGCGCTTTTTATGTTAAAGCCATTTATGACAGTTTTATTGTGGACCGTTCTTCTATATGTTCTTTTGCGTCCGCTTTACCGCAAATGCCTTTCAAAGATTTCCAAAGAAAAAAGGTTTTACCAGGCAAAACGCCACCTGCTTTCAATCGGTTTTTCTGTCGGAACCCTTATTTTAATCATCGGGCCTCTCATTTTTCTTTTTATTCTTCTTGCCCAGCAATCCGTTGATTTTTTACAGACGGCCGAAGCATGGCTGCGCTCAGACTCAAACACCTTATTCAATAAAGAAAACGCACAGAAGCTTTTTACATATCTCAAAAGTTTCGGGCTAAACATGCCCGAAGCAAACATGGAAGCAATAAAGCAGTCCCTTATTGAATTTTTACACAGTTACAGTGACAGACTTTTTTCTTTTGGTAGAACAGTTATCAACAAGACAGGCTCCTTCATAATTTCTCTGGTAATGACTGTTTTTGCGCTGTACTTTTTCTTTTTAGACGGCGCATATCTTACAGCCCTTACAAAACGCGCAATTCCAATCAAAACAAGCCACATGAACGTTTTGACCGGAAAGTTTGCGGAAATCGTAAAGAATCTGTTCCACGGCTACATTCTGGTTGCCATTTATCAGGGTATTGTGGCCCTCCTTATCATGCTGATTTTTAAGGTTCCCAGCGCAGTTGTGCTTTCGTTTGCCCTCATGCTCGCATCCTTTATCCCTTTAATCGGATCCGCTGCAGTATGGCTTCCGGTCGGAATCGTGCTCTGCGTAAGCCGTTCTTTATTACAGGGAATTTTATTCATGTTTTTCAGCGCTGTAACAGTCGGACTTCTGGACAATATACTCCGCCCGATCTTCTTAAGGGACAGAATCCATGTTCACCCGCTGGTTATCTTCTTTGCCATTCTCGGCGGAATACAGCTTTTTGGACTAAACGGCCTTATTTTGGGACCGATGATAATAATTCTCCTATTTACAGTTTTAGACTTAATGGTAACCCAGGATAATTGGACAAACTCAGATGAACAGAATAATTCAACTCTTTAAAAAAGAACTCATGCTCAGTGTTTCTCTCGCTGCGGCAATTATTGCACTTTTTATCACGCCTCCTGACCGAGACTTTTTAAATTCAATCGACTGGAAAACTCTTGCCACCCTTTTTATGCTTTTGACCGTTCTTGAAGGCTTTAAAAAAGAAAACATCTTTGCACCTCTTTTACGAAAAGCAAAATTCATAAAAAGCCAGTTTGTACTTACAGTTTTTTTTGTGTTCAGCGTGTTCTTCACTTCTATGTTTGTAACAAACGACGTATCACTGATTATCTTTGTTCCGCTCACATTAATTTTGTTCAGGGCGGGCGGCAAGGAAAAATACATTCTTCCGGTTTTAACCTTTGAAAATATAGCCGCTATCCGGGGTTCCCTTTTGATGCCTTTCGGAAGCCCGCAGAATTTATTTTTGTTCACACAGAGCGGAATCCCGGCCTCAGATTTTAT
>JAILFZ010000092.1 GCA_024697295.1 Treponema sp. | reverse complement strand
CAGAGCCTCAGCGCAATGTCCGCCAACGCACAGAACGTAGTAACAAGCGGTCAGAAACTCGACGCATGTGTAGAAGCACTGAACCAGAATGTAAACCAGCTCGGAACCGATGTAGGCCAGTTCAGAACGGAGTAAGGGGGGGATGTTGCCGGGAAGATTTATAACTACAGGTTATAACACGGAATAAAAATAATTAACAAAAAAATCGTTGTTTTAAGAGATAACTGTTAATCCAGATGAAAAATTTTTTTTCTGCCTACCACTTAACCCTAACAAAAACTCCGTTGCCGGTAAGCCCCACATTCAGGTCATTTTTATTGTTGAATGTATGCATCCACGGAACCAGAAAACCGACAACCGTGCCGATTGCCCCTCCTGTCATTACGTCAGTCATAAAATGATTTCCGCTTTTTATACGGAGGGCGGCGGTTGCAAGGGCAAGGGCGTAGCTGCCGCCAGTAACAGCATAACGATATGGAGAATCAGGAAAATATTTACTGAAGGTATAGGAAGCAAAAGTTGCTCCGGCAAAGGCCATTGTCGAGTGCCCCGACGGAAAGGAATTTGCAAAGTCTCCGTCTTTTATGTCATTTTCAGGATACGTTGACGCGTCATAGTACATGTACGGTCTCGCGCGTGTTACGCAGAGTTTTGTAAGTTCCTTGATTCCGTTGGCAATTAAAAGGGTTTCGGCGTACATTGCGGCGACAGTAAACCATTCGCTTTTATCTGTTGCTAAAAGAACAGCCGGTGTCATCAGACAAAGGGCTACACCAACGTCCCCGGCCCTGTCGAGCGAAGACGAATAGCTGTTCATAAAAAAACGGTCAAAGGCATTTACATCATCCTTGTCGTAAACTTTTGAAGGATCGTATTTCTGACGGTTGAACTCAAGGACGTTGTCCAGAAGGAGGTCGCCTCCGCTTAAAAGAACTCCGCTTCCGAAAATAAGGCCGTCTTTAAGGCCATCCAGAGCAAAGACCTCTCCCCTGCCCCGGAAAGACTGCGCCCCCGCAGTTACGCAGAGCATAATTGCAAGGGCGGCAGAAAGAATAATTTTTACTGGAATTGAATTTTTATTCATAAATAAAAGTCTCTTTTGGACCTTTAATCGTTACGTTTTCAAATTTTGCGCCCGGTGCATTACGAACCCTAAAACTCTTAACGCTGACTTCCGGAAGGCCAAAGAACATATCGCTGTCCATTGGAGAGCGGTCGGAATTTTCGTCGGTTGTAAAATGGCAGTCGCGGATTTCGAGGTTTTCGATCGGCATTTCCGGTAAACCTACGATAAAGCCAGCACTTGCCTTACAGCCGGTTCCTTTGCAGCCGATGATTTTTACGTTGTGAATGCGTGGAGTTTCGCTTGTTACAGGCTGCTTTTCCAGACTGAACAATGGAGACTTAGTGTCATTTACACCGCACTTATAATACATGTTCATTGCAATCGGACAGAGAGTGTCGTTCATTACAAGATTTTTAAGTTCAATGTCGTTGATATCCCCGCCACGGCCCCGGCGGCTTTTGATACGGATACCGCGGTCAGTTCCGGAAAGGTCGCAGTCATAAGCATGAATCTTACTCATTCCGGCAGCAGTTTCTGAACCGAGTACAATTCCTCCGTGGGCATTGCGCACAGTACAGCCGCGGACTTCAACTCCGACTGTCGGGCGGTTAACACGGATTCCGTCAGGACCAGAACCTGATTTAATACAGATTCCGTCGTCACCGACTGATACAAAGCAGTCAATGATTTTTACGTCTTCGCACGAGTCAACGTCGATTCCGTCGGTGTTAGGAGCCGAATATGGATTTTCAATATGAAGATTTTTAAGGGTCAGATTAGTAACATACAACGGGTGAACAGTCCAGAAAGGAGAATCAATAATTTTTACGCCTTCTAAAACAACATTCTGGCAGTTGATAAATTCAACCAAACACGGACGAAGGAACTGTGTTTCTCTTCCGCCGCCGCCACCGGCCTGATTTTCGTAGCCCGGGTTAAGTGTTGCAAGGGCCTTTTCGTATGGTTCTTCCGGTTTTGACTGTCCGGATGCTTTTTTAGCTCTTTTGAGTTCCCACCAGGTCTTTCCGTTTCCGTTGATTGTGCCTTTTCCGGTGATTTTTACATTTTTTGTATTTTCAGAGCGCACGAGGGCGTGCATTGCATAGCACTCTACACCTTCCCAGCGTGTAAATGCAGGAGGATAAGCATTAGGATCATCAGTAAATAAAAGTTCTGCGCCGTCCTGAAGTTCAAGAGTTGTATCTGATGGAATGTCGATAGGACCTGTAACCCACTTTCCGCTTTCTACAGTTAAAGTGCCTCCGCCGTTTTTTGCAAGCTCGTCGAAAGCTTTTTTAAAGATTAAAGTGTTGTCTGAGCCATCGCTTTTAGCACCGAAGTCTCTAAAACTGATTGTTTTCATAAGAAAAGGGTCTCCTTTTTACTTTTTTGTTGCATTATAAGATATAAGGAAACAAACAACAAGTAAATACAACAAAGTGTATAAGTATTTGTATTTTAGAGAAATTTTAGATAGAAATCGAATACTGATCCTTTAATTCTTTGGCTTCAGTCTTTGTCATTACGTAGCCGTGTTTGTCACGGTTTTTGGTTGAATCCGGAGCGGTGTTTCCATCATCGTCCTTCCGGAGTGTTCCAAATTCGCGCCAGCCGTTTTCTGCACAGCCCTTTTCCGGCCAGACGGCGCGTGTTCCGTCTTCGTCTGTCCATAAAGTTTCGTCGTAATTTGAGTCTAAAGTACAATCTATCAGCGCAATTGAATCCCATCTGTCTACGCTGTCGGCTTTTCCTGTTCCCTGGGAGCGTCCAACCCAGATGCGGCTTCCTTCAGGGCGTTTGTCTGCGGTAAAATCACAATTGATAAAGATAAAGCCCGGTTTTGAGTTAACGGCCCGGCTCTGAACAACGTAGGCAGGTCTTACACCGCCGCGGTTATCTTCTCTTGTGTGAATCTGGCACTTTTCAAATACACAGGTGTCGCAGTAACCCCATATATAGTCTATGTCACCGGTAATGTAGCAGTTTTCAAATCTGCTGAATCCCTTTACGTGAATTGTATCCTGCCTGCTGATAAAGCGCATGTTCTGGCAGAGAAGGTTTCCTGTGTTGTTGTGAAAGCAGAGGGCTTCTGCCTGATTGCCAAGCGCTGCGTCATCAGCAGTTTTTAAGTGAGTGTTTTCGATAGTAAAGCCGCGGAGAGTAACATCAGTTGCTCCCTGTCCGATTACAAATACCGAGCGGTTTTCTGTATCTTTGTGGAAGGCCTCGCAGTTTTCGGCGCTGATTACACAATCCTTCGGATTAGTGCCAGAAGGTGTTTCCATAATAAGCGGGTTTGCAAGGTTGTAAGAAATGATTCCGGGATAGTTACCTGGCATAAGAACAATATGTACAGGTGTATCAGAATTAATTGTGCCGGAACGCACCATGTCATTTATCTTTTTAAAAGTCTGAGTGATAATTCCAGTTGCAGATGGTGTAATTTTTAATTCAAGCATTTTTTTACTGACTCCATTTATCCGGGGAACTGGTTTTTTCGTGCTCCCTTACTTATATTATACACCATTTTTTAAAAGAAATGCCTCCACAGCAGTAAAATATTTTTCTTTATCGTAAAAATAACTTACAGCATGAGGAGCACCTTCGATAATTACAAGGTCTGCCGCTTCCGGATTGATTGTTTTATAGAGCAAAAAGTTTGCCTGGCTCATATCTGCCGGAACTTTTTTGTCTTTATTTCCGGTAATAAAGAGAACCGGCAGTTTAGTGTGGCTCAGCGCCTGAGAAGTTGAATATTCATTAAAGTCAAAATCTGCAAACCAGTTTGCAAATTTATTGTTTGAATACATCTGGAGACGCGCCAGGAAACGCGGAAGATAATAAATATTCAGCATGTTCCAGTAGAGGATTTCGTAAGGGCTTGTAAAGCCGCAGTCAGCAACAAGGCCGCGTACGTTTGAGCCCAAATCAAAACCGCTGGACATTACAGTTGTGGCACAGCCCATGGAAATTCCATGCACAAAGATGTTCATGTCAGCGCCATAAAGTTCAGTTACTTTGTTTATCCAGTCGCGCAAATCGTAACGTTCTTTTACGCCAAAAGTTATGTACCTGCCTTCGCTCAATCCGTGTGAGCGCTCATAAGGCAGAACGAGTGTATAATCAAGTGAATTGTAAAAACGTGCCAG
>JAILFZ010000081.1 GCA_024697295.1 Treponema sp. | reverse complement strand
CGCAACCGGCGAAAGCGGATCAAATGTGCCTACAAAAGAGCAGATTAAAAACGCATTTATCGCAGATATGTCAGACCTTGCCTGCTGCAGCCAGCGTGGTTTGCAGGAACGCTTTGACGGATCTATCGGTGCATCAACCGTACTCTTCCCATTCGGCGGAAAGTATCAGGGCACCCCTGAATGTGCAATGTCAGCTAAAATCCCGGTAATTTCTCCGCGCGAAACTTCTACTGTAAGCCTTATGGCTTATGGTTATGACCCGCGCGTTGCACAGTGGTCTGCATGGCACGGAGCCCAGACTGCAATTCTTTCTTCTCTTGCAAAGATTACCTGTATCGGCGGTAAGGCTACGACAAGCCGCATGAGCTATCAGGAATTCTTTGGACGCACTGTAGACAAGACAAGCTGGGGTTATCCGACAGCCGCTCTGCTTGGTTCGGTAGATGCACAGAGAGAAATGGGTTGTGCTTCAATCGGCGGTAAGGACTCAATGTCAGGAACTTTTGAACACATGAACGTTCCTCACACACTCGTTTCTTTTGCCGTAGCACACGACGAAGCAAAAAATGTTCAGTCGGGTCCTTTCAAGAAGGGCGGAAGTTTTATCTATCTCGTTCAGGTTCCATATTCAGAAGAACTTGCTCCTGACTGGGATACATTCAAGAAAAACTCTGACGCACTTTATGAAGCAAATAAAGCCGGAAAAATCAACGCAATGTACCCGGTTGGAGCCGGCGGTATCGCAGAAGCAATTACAAAGATGGCATTTGGTAACAAAATCGGTGCCCAGATTACTGCAATTCCTTCAAGCGCAACTGCCCTCGGATTCCACCGCAATGTAAACAACACAATTGCTGATTTGTTTACACCTTTGTATGGTTCAATTATTGTTGAAACAGACGATCCGAAATTCGAAAACAACGGATTTGTAAATACAACAGTCATGAAGATTGGTAACACTCAGAAAGAACCAATCATCAGCATCGCAATGACAGGACTTAACCCGCTGCCACATGTTGACATTCCGCTTTCTGAACTCTATGACGCATGGGAAGGAAAACTTGCAAAAGTATTCCCGCCGGTATCATCTGCAGCAAAAGTAAAGGCAGATGAAAAACTTCCTGAATGGGCAGTTGAAAAGCACGCTTCTTTTGCCGGCGCAAAACCTGCTGCTCCGATTGTTCTTGATAAATCTAAGGCAAAACCGCGCGTAATTATTCCTGTATTCCCTGGAACAAACTGTGAATACGATATGGCCCGCGCATTCAATCTGGCCGGTGCGGATTCAAAAATTCTTGTATTCAAAAACCGCACTCCAAAAGATCTTGAAGAATCTTTGAACGCCCTCAGGGCAGAAATCGAACAGGCTCAGCTCGTTGCATTTGCCGGTGGTTTTAGTGCCGGTGATGAACCTGACGGTTCCGGTAAATTTATTGCAAACGTAATCCGCGAAAAGCGAATCGCAGATGCAATTACTGCGCACCTGGCCGACAAAAAACTCATCCTCGGTATCTGTAACGGATTCCAGGCTTTGATTAAGACAGGACTTGTTCCATTTGGAAAGATTATGGAACCTTCTGCAGATAACCCGACACTTACTTTTAACGATATTCACCGCCATATCAGCCGTGTAGTAAGAACCCGCGTTGTAAGCGCTTCTTCTCCATGGGCTCTGGATGAATCTGTATTGATTGAAAAACCACATTACGTTCCTGTAAGTCATGGTGAAGGTAAAATCTACATCAGCGAAACTCTCGCAAAAGAGCTCTTCAAAAATGGACAGGTATTTACCCAGTACTGTGATGAATTCGGCAACCCAACAATGGCAGAACCTGACAACCCGAACGGTTCGGCATTTGCAATCGAAGGTCTTACAAGCCCGGACGGCCTCGTACTTGGAAAGATGGGACACTCAGAACGTACTGTTGGAACAGATGCAAACGGTTCAAGCAAAGATTTGATTAAAAACATTGCCGGAAACGACGATGCATCTTCCTGCCAGAATCTGTTCAGGGCTGGTGTAAGATACTACAAATAAAAAAAGTCCCCGCTGCGAGACCTGCGGGGCATAAAAAGTGAGGAAAATATGAAGAAACAGTTAAAACTGGTTGTTTTGGCAATGACTGCCCTTGCTGTACTGGCATCTTGCTCAAGACCAAAAAACAAGGCCCGCAAGCCGTCAGAAAATATTGATTCTACCTCTTGGATTGACAATCTCATTGATGGTAAAGCTGCTGCTGTAAAAGAAAACAAAAAAATCTTTCTTTTCTTTTCGGGCGATGATCAGGACGGCGCAAGTGCCGGATTAAAAGAAAAGGTATTCAACACTGAAGAATTTATGCGTGTTTATACCGACAAGTATGTTCTCGTAAACCTGGACTTTTCTGATTCAAGATTTGAAGCTGCAAGGGTTGATTCAAGTGCAACTGACGAAGAAAAGAAAACTGCCGCTGAACTTGAAAAGCGCCTCGAAGAAGATCTCCGTGACGCTTCTTTGTACAATATCGAAGCAACACCTACTTTCTTCATTCTTACAAAAGAAGGCTATGTAGTTAAAGAAGTTATCTTTGAAAAACCAGTTTCTTCTGTTGAAGAAGTTAACGATGTTTTTGCAACTCTCGAAGACGATATCGCAGTTTACGACAATACTTTGTCTGCTGCAGAGAACAGCGTAGACAAAAAAGACCGCCTCGAAGCAATCGATAAACTTTTTGAACTTACAGACGCTCAGCACAGATATCTTCTTGTAGATTTGAGCGGACTTTACGTAAAACTCGACAAAAAGAACGAAACTGGCAATGTTGGAAAGCACATTGTTGCAATTGCAAATGCAAATGCGGTTCAGGCATATATTGACCAGGACCCGGTTGCAGCAAGCGAACAGTTTGCAAATGCGGCAAAGAGCAAATTTCTTTCGTCTGTTGAAAAACAGCAGTGCTACTACACAGCAGGCTACCTCTATGGTCAGAGCGCTCCGAACGATTTTGAAAAGATAAAGTCTTACTTTGAAAAATCTTATAAGGCTGACCCGGAAAGCCCGTATGCAGAACAGATTCAGAACATGGTTAAAATGCTCGAAGAACGCATCGCAGAATTCGAAGCTAAGGCAAAACCTGTAGAACCGGAAACTGAACCTGAAGCTGTCTCTCAAGATGCCGCCGAGGCTTCTGACGAAGCAGGAGACGCACCTGCAGAAACTTCTGACGCAGCACAAAACTAATTTATTAGACGGATTTCTACAGATATGGACGACTATCCCTCGGATAATTTAATTCTTCTTATAATTCTGGCAGTAACATGCGTTGTTTTATCTTCGCTGTTTTCTGCCTCCGAAAGTGCATTTTTGGGTTTAAACAAACTCAGAGTGCACTATCTTCGCGAAAAAGGCGATAAAAAAGCAATTCGTGCCGGCAAAATGTTAGAAAAAAAGGAGCAGCTTTTAAACATGCTCCTTGTCGGCAACGAAATCGTAAACGTAATCCTTTCAGTAACACTGACTTCAATCTTTTTAAAACTTTTTGGACCGGCAGGTCTTGGAGCCGCAACAGGAATTGCAACCGTTGCACTTTTGATTTTTGGCGAAATTACACCAAAAAGTTTAACTACAAGATTTCCTGAACGATTTGCCTTTGCGCTCAGTGGTTATGTAACTTTCTTTTTTTATTTGTTAAAGCCGTTTGTCTGGTTTTTTACAAATATTTCCAGACTGATTATTAAAGTGCTCGGCGTAAAGATCGAAAAGAGTGAAGTTTCTTTTACAGAAGACGAAATCAAAAACTTTATTGACGTTGGCGAAGAAGAAGGAGTTCTTGAAGACGGCGAAAAAAAGATGATGAGCCGTGTCTTTAAGTTTACTGATTTGATTGCGACCGACATTATGCTTCCGCGTACAAAAATCATCGGAATCGACCCTTCAATGAAGTACCGCCAGATAATTCAATTGTCGGAACGCACAAGACTCTATCGTTTTCCGGTATACAAAGACGACGATATTGATAATATCATTGGCGTTTTGTACGTAAAGGACCTGCTTTTTTACGCAGGAAGTCTTGCTGATTTTACTGTTGAAAAAACAATGCGTCCGCCGATTTTTATTCCAGGAACAACAAAAATGTCTTCTATCCAGGAAATTCTGAGGGAGGCCAAACAGACCTTTGCCATTGTAATTGATGAATACTCAGGAACTGACGGCATTTTGACTAGCGAAGACATTGAACGCGAAATCTTTGGTACAATTGCCGGCGATTACCGCATTTCCGGCCGTGGAACCGGAATCAACCTGGAAAACCCTGAAGACTCGGTTCTGGATGGCAGTGCCCGTTTAATCGACCTTGAGGACGAATTAAAAATCAGGCTCGAGTCCAAAGGCAACGAAACAATTGCGGGCCTTATTCTGGACAGGCTTGGTCATATTCCGCTCGTTGGTGAAACAATCGAAGAAGCCGGATACCGTTTTGAAGTTATCATGATGGACGGCCGCAGAATCAGCCGTATCCACTGTACAAAAATCATAACTGAAGAAGAAGCTGAAGCAGAAGAAGATGATATCAACGGCCAGGAGGTAAGCGAATGAGTTCATTAGTAACAAGCGTAATCCTTCCCGGAATCGGTGTAATTCTTCTTGTTTTTGTTGTAGCTTTTTTTGCCGCAAGCGAAACAGCCTATCTTTCGATTACACGAATGATGGTTCACCAGCTTAAAAAGAATGCAGCTTCCAAAAACTCGCCGGAGTCAAAAGTACTTCTGCTCAAAAAAGATACGAACAAACTTTTGTCGCTTATTTTGATTGGAATCAACTTTATTACTTCGCTTACTTCCAGTCTTGCCGCTATGGTCGCAATCAATTTGATTGGGGATGCAGGTTCAGCCTGGGCTACAGTGATAATCGTTTTTATTCTCATCATTTTTGGTGAAATTATGCCAAAACGAATCGCGTCGGTTTATCCGCTCAAATGTGCTAAACTTTTTGCAGGACCGCTTCTTTTTCTCGAAAAAGCTTTTTTTCCTCTGGTATGGATTTTCAGCAAAATCACGGATTCAATCACAAATTTTCTGGGACACTTTGTCAAAGGCGAAAAATCATTGATTACAGAAGAAGAACTTAAGTCTCTGATTGCAGTCGGGGAAAACGAAGGTACCCTTGAATCAAGCGAAAAGAAAATGCTTTATAAGATTTTTGAATTTACAGATTTAAAAATCCACGACATTATGCGCCACAAAAGCAATGTTAAGTTTGTGAGAGAGGATTCAAACTTTGACCAGATACGCGACCTCTTTGCAGAAACCGGCTACAGCCGTCTTCCGGTTTGTCAGGACAGTTTTGACAACGTTCTCGGCGTACTTTCCTACATGAACGTTCTGACAGAAGGCCGGGTTCGTAAAGATTCAAAAAACATTGCAACCAGATGCATGAGGCCTGCCCTGTTTGTTCCGGAAACTCTGACTGCGACAGAACTTTTGCAGAAGTTCCGGCGCGAAGGCGCAAACTTTGCAGTTGCCGTGGACGAAACCGGAAGCAACATCGGAATCGTTACCATGGACGACATTATGCGCGCAGTTTTTGGACGCTCAGTGCATAACGAAACAAAGGAAGTTCCGCCGGAAAGCCGTATAATTCCACTTACCTCTAAGGAATACATTGTTCCGGGTGACGTAAAAATCGACGATGTTAATGAATTGTTAAAGCTTGAACTTGAAAGCGATGAATACGATACAATTGCCGGCTGGCTTTTGGAGCAGTTTGACGCTCTTCCTGATGCCGGAGAAGCAATTAAGCGTGAAGGAGTAACCTTTACGGTAGAAGACCAGTCCCAGAGGCGAATCCAAACCGTAAGGGTTTTGCTTCCATAAAAAAAGCCGTGCACTTAAAAATGCACGGCTTTTGTGTTTAAAACTACTTTGATTTTTTTACCATTTCGGTAATCAAAGCGGCTGTGTCTTCGATGCCTAGAACCGAACTGTTAATCATGATGTCGTAATTTTTGCGGTCACCCCAGGTGTTTTCTGTAAAGGTGTTGTAGTGGTTTGCACGGCGTTTGTCGATTTGAATAATTGTCTTTTTAGCCGCAGATTCTGTTTCTTTGTACAAATCTTCGATTCGGGCAAGCCTTGCATCGATGTCTGCATAAATGAACGCGTTAAATACTGTGTTTTTGTCGATGTCTTCTGCTGTTTCAAGAATATAATCTGCACAGCGTCCGACAATTACGCAGTTTCCCTGTTTGGCAATGTTGAGGATTGTTTTTCGTTCAGCATTGAATACCTGGTCGGCCAACGGCAAAATCTGTCCGCCTCCGACAGCGTTTGTTCCGCCGGCTGTTCCTGAGTAGCTTGTGCCGAGCAGAAGGTTGTATAAAAAGCCTGAAGTCAGGTTCTGTTCTGTTTTTTTGATAAAGTCCGGGGAAAGACCGCTTTCCTGAGCTGCCAGGTCGATGATTTCTTTGTCATAAAATTTATAATTTAGCGTATCTGCGATTAATTTTCCGATAAGGCGTCCGCCTGAACCATATTCGCGGCTGATAGTGATAATAGATTTCATTGTAGTTACCTCTAAAATGTCAAATTTCTTATCAAAGATTATATCACAATTTGAGTCAAAAAAATTGAATTAGAACAGCGATTTTAAAAGAAGGTGTACTTTACACCGAGCGAAATATCAACCCACTCTGCGTCGGCTCCGCCTTCGCTGTCAGTTGGATGAGTCCATGTTTTTGAACCGGAACTGCGATAATAAGTTTCTCCGCGGATTTCATTGAGCAGAAAGTATGAAAAATCTAAATTGACGCTGAGTTTTCTGCTGATACCGTAATTAAAACCTGCATTGAATTTGAAGGCTTTAAAAAATCCTTCGCAGACATCGGCAAAATAAATGTTTCTGACAGGATGATAATCTTCATTATATGCATAAACATAAGGTGAGGTTGAAAATCCGGCTTTTAAAGTAAGCGGTCTGTCCAGGGTCCATTGCTGAGGAATGGTATAATCAAGGTTAAGTCCTACCCAGACAAGATACAGGTCCCGTTTGTAGGACAAAACCGTTGTCGAAGAATTCTCACTTGGATTATAAACATGTGAAGGATCAGAATCGTTGTATGGATAGAAGTAAGTATCACCACTTTCGTCAGATGTTTTAAATCCGTATGAGGCATACATGCCTTTTGCCTTAAATTTTGTTTCGCTCATTTCAAAGGCGGCAAAAGGATTAATATGAAGTACTTTTGCGATTACAAAATCCCAGCCTGCGTTAACTGAAAATCCTACATCATGGGAAATATAATTATCACTTTCTGAATAATTTGTAAGGTAATCATATCCGGATGTAGCTGTAACCTGTTCGTCTCCTGTACCATAGTAATTGTTGAACCAGTCGTAATCCTGTATTTTACCGCAGGCTGTCGGAAGTCCTGTCCATAAATTCAGCCCGAACTTAAAAGATTTGTAACCGGAGTCTACACCGAGAGAAAAATAATATTCTGGAGTAAACTGCCAGTCCAGGTAACTCAATTTATCATCAGAATAAATCGGATCTTTTAGAAAAACATATTCACCGATATCGCCGTTTTTGATTCCGAAAGATGGCCGGAT
>JAILFZ010000060.1 GCA_024697295.1 Treponema sp. | reverse complement strand
TCGGCAGTGTTTTTGGGGGTTGCTTTAATTGCAGCAAATATGGCCGTTAACGAAACTGCAAATTCAAAATTGAACGGGGTTTATTCAAATATGATAATTTCCCAGAGTCAGGCCATTAAGTATGACGATATCGAGTCCCTTCCGACTCTTGCCTATGAAAATGACGAGGAGACGACAATGGTGGACTTTGCCTCCCTCGAAATCCTGCTGAAAGACGGACGCAAAACGCAGCTTGTTTTTGCTGACGAAACTGAGCGCGCTCAGGTTGTACAAACGATTCTCAGTGTATGTAAAAGGTTAAAACCGTAAGTCTTAGACTAGACATAACCCGAAAAATCGTTTATATTGATAGAACATCGGCGTCTTACCCAAGTGGTAAGGGAACGGTCTGCAAAACCGTGATTGAGCAGTTCGATTCTGCTAGACGCCTTGTACAAAAGACGGAACTTTTGTTTCGTCTTTTGTTTTTACGGGCATGTCTTGGCCAAGCCGGTGCCCGATAACATATATTGACCGTCCGTGCTTTTGTCGCGGACGTTTTTTTTTGCATTCCACAGAGCGGTTTTATTTGATATAATAATTTTATGCAAAAAGATTTTTATGATTTTGTTGTTGTCGGTGCGGGAGCTGCCGGTTTGACAGCCGCTCAGTATGGAGCACGCAGCGGTCTTGATACACTGCTTATAGATTCGTCTGATGCCGGTGGTCAGGCATTAAATATATTTACTTTGGAAAACTTTCCGGGATTTTTTCCGGCTGTAAAGGGACGCACCTTTATTGACAACATGCAGGCTCAGGCCCAGAGTTTTGGCGCCGAAATTGCACTTGCACGCGTAAAATCAATCGACAAAATCAAAAATCACTTCATCATCAAAACAGATAAAGGTTCAATCAGCTGTTATACAGTTTTAATTGCAACCGGAGCCGAACATCGTAAACTCGGAGCAAAAGGAGAAAAGGAGTTTAACGGACGCGGCGTTTCTTACTGCGCAACCTGTGACGGCCCGTTTTTCCGTGGAGGAAAGATTTTTGTAGTTGGTGGCGGCGACAGTGCCCTCGAAGAAGCTTTTTATCTGTCTTCGCTTAGTGAACAGGTAATTCTGGTTCACAGACGCGACCAGTTCAGGGCGCAGAAAGCAATTCAACAGAAAATCAAAAAGAATAAAAACATTACGGTGATTTTTAACACAGAAATCGCTGAGATTAAGGGCGGTCAGAAAGTTGAATCCGTAGTGCTCAAAGATACAGTCAGCGGAGAAAAGGTTGAACAGACTGCTGACGCCGTATTTATTTTTGTCGGAATGAATCCGCGGACAGACCTTGTAAGCATGCTCAGAAAGGACGAAGGTGGTTACCTGATTACAAATTACCGTATGGAAACTTCTGTTCCGGGAATGTATGCGGCAGGCGATGTAAGGGCCAAACCTTTCCGTCAGTTGATTACAGCAGCCTCAGACGGCGCCATTGCGGCCCATCAGGCTCACGAATACGTAACTATGATTAAAAATGCCAGAACAGGCGCGGAGAATTAATGAAAGCCTTTGACTTTATAAAATTACTCCGACGAAATTTTATTTTTACAACCGTTCTGGTTTTGACCGGATTGAATTCAATTTATGCCCAGAAAGCAATTCCTGAAAGCGCTGACTTCTGGTCTGATTACCCTGCCGAAGAACTTGCAGACTTTTTATGCGCACGTATGAGCGACGAAGAACTTCTGGCGCAGATTTTAATGTTCGGATGGGCTGGAGCTGAGCCCAGCGAACTGCTGAATCAGTGGGTTCTGGACAGAGGTCTTGGAAGCGTAAAAGTCTTTGGCTGGAACACTGACAACACGGAACTCGTTGCAAAATCGGTTGCTTCCCTGCAAAAAAAATCCCAATCCCGCCGTTTTAAGATTCCACTTTTTGTTGCGACAGACCAGGAAGGCGGCTGGATTCGTCACGTTAAGGGTGATACGTCTGACACTCCGGGCAACATGGCAATCGGAGCCTCGGCATATCCGATAGATTCATATTATTCAGGTTATTACATCAGCCGCGAAATCAGGGCGCTCGGAATCAACATGAACTTTGCGCCGACCGTTGATATTTACACCAATTTGAATTCCACAGTAATCGGTCCGCGTTCATTCGGGTCCAATCCCGAGTACGTCGGTGAACTTGGAGCAAGTTTTGTTTCCGGCACCATGGATGCGGGTGTAATTCCGACGGCAAAGCACTTTCCCGGCCACGGAGACACAGGCCTTGACAGTCACGGTGCCCTTCCGCGAATCGACATAGACTATAACACTTTGCTCAACCGCGAACTTGTTCCGTTTAAATATCTGATTGCAGAAAAAATTCCTGCGATAATGAGCGGACACCTGAGCTTTCCACAAATTAAGTCCAACGGCGAACCGGCCAGTTTGAGCAAAACTTTTTTGACGGATATTTTACGAAACGAACTTCATTACGAAGGACTCATAATTACTGACGACATGATGATGAACGGCGCGACAATGTACGCCGGAAGCCTTTCGCGGGCATTCCGACTTGCAATCGAAGCCGGGAACGATATTGTTATTTCTTCTACGACCGCACATCTGCAGGAAAGCCTGTGGACGAGCAACCTTGCCCTGATGAAGAGCAGTACGGATTTTAAACAGACAGTTGAACGCGCTGCACGCCGTGTAATTCTATACAAGTTGAATTATTTCAGAAGTTCCAACGCGGCTCCGCTGTACCCTGAAGTTGATAAACTAAAAGACCTTATTCCGGATAAGGAAGGACAGAAATTCTTCCTTGCTCAGGCATGCCGTTCCATTACCGCCTACAAGAGCGGAACTTTGCCGTACAAACCTGCCGAAGGTGAGCGCATTCTTCTTGCCGGACAAAATCAGTTTCCGGAATTTTTTACACAGGCACACGAGCGTTACCCGAACGCCGCTGAATTCAAATATGACTATGAAATGGGCCCGAATCAGGCTGACTGGATGAGCAACAATATCGAGTCGACCGCACGCGGTTTTGATACAATCATTATCTGTGTTGCAAATGAGAGGAGTGCCATGATTGCACGCCGTCTTGAGCGAACCGGAAAGCGCGTAATCGTAATGTCGGTTCTAGCGCCGGTTCCCGTGTTGAATTTTACCTGGGCTGATACGATTCTGCTTGGTTACAGCTATTCCCCGTATACGTTTAAGGCACTCTTTGCGGCACTTGACGGTGACTTTGCACCAAAGGGGATGCTCCCGCTGTATAAATAATCTAGTCGTCCAGGAAGGACGGAATTTCTTTTTTCCTGGTGTATTTAAAGTCTGTGGCGTGGGTGTTTGGAATCAACCCTGCTATTCTGTCATTTTCTTTTTGCAGCTGGAATTTAATCATAAACTTGAATGCACTCATAAGCGACTCAAGCCCCTCGGTTGCAGAAACGGGTGTAATGCCTGCCTCCTGCATTTCTTTTACAAGGTAATAGCAGGATTCAATCGTAGAAATGTATTCAGGTTCAGGCTCTTTTTTAAACGTAAAAATTGATTCATAATTACCGCTGAAGCTCAATTTTGGTAGTGCCATGATATTTGGGCTTGATTTAATCATCTTTTTTGAGCAGAACCATGTCGAATCGATAATTATTGCAAGAAGCTTTTTATTGCCGATTATTTCTTTTAATCCGGCGGTTTTTGAATTGATCGCGTCAGGACCCGGGTACATCAAAACAGGATAATATTGCGGATCGGCAAGAAGCTGGCAGAGGCGGGTGTTCTTTGTAAAATCGATGCCCATGATGATTTCGCTGTCTATGAGACCGGCGTGAGCGATACGACCGGTGCCGGTGCGGTTCTTCTTTGCTTCTTTTGGATGCATTAAAAAGACGAACTTGATGTTCGGGTCAAAAGGTTTAACGTGTTTGCAAAAACAGCTGTCCTTAGGGCGCAGGCACTTAAAACAGAGTTCGCGTTCCGGCTGTGTTTCTTCCTGATTCATGCAAGAGAGTGTAACGGATTTTTTAAAGAAAAAAAAGCGTGGCGGGCGTAAAAAAAAGGCTCCCGGCCGTGACCGGAAGCCTTAAGCGGATACCGCTTTAATTATTTAGCATTTGAGTTGCTGCTGGAATTGTTATAGTCAGCACCAATACCTGCAGGAACTTTGTCTGTGAGTTTAAACAAATCACCGAGATCAAACTGTCCGTTTTCGTTACGCGGCAATCGGTTGAATGAACCGTCTGCGTTGTAACCGTTTGCAAGTTTTGAAGTGTCTGTACTTACAAATGCACTCTTGTCCAGAACAGCGCCGGACTTGTTCTGTGTCTGGGCTCCGTTGAAGAAGAATGTGTCATCAGCAAGGAGGTCAGGTTTTTCTTTGTAGTTATCGCCTGCACCGCCTTCGAGAGAAAGAACACCCTTAGTTTCGAAGATACGAGGATACTGTGCTTCTTTTCCCTTTCCGTAAAGGCTGATGTTGTAGTTGCCGTTGGCAAATGCTGTAACGCGGTCAAGAATCAATGCCGGGTTAGAGTTACATGTAATTCCGTTTACACCGTTACCCCAGGCGATTGAGTTGCGGAGAATGTGCTTGATTGCGATACCGTCACCACCAAGCTTAAATCCGTTACCGTCACCGTTACCAGTTCCGTCGAGTTTTGTACCGTTACCGTAAGTAATACAGTTGTCGAGGATAACTGCGCCGATTGGACCTGTTTCTACCTTAGAGTAAAGGTCCCATCCGTCGTCTACGTTGTGGTGTGCAACACAGTTGCGGAATACGTTGTTGTTTCCTGAAGTAAGTTTAGAAGCAAAACCGTCGGCGTTGTTCTGTGCAGGGTCGCAGTTACCGAATGATTCACATCCGTAGATGTAGTTGTCATGAGGCCATTTTTCGAATGGTTCTGCTGAGCGTCCGGCAATCTGGATACCTGTATCACCGTTTTCGTATGTATCTACCATCAAAATCTGGTTGTAGTCACCGGCAACCTGGAGTGCCTTAACGTCTCCCGGTGAGTGACAGATGTCGATATTCTTGATTGTCCAGTAGTCACCGTAAAGGTTGAATGCAGTTACCTTAACCTTAGCCTTGCTGAAGTCGATTACTGCGCGTGCACCGTTTTCGCTGACCAGAGTTTTGCGTGCCTTTGCAGTACCGTTGTTACCGCGTTCAATTTCGATACCCTTGTTAGGGAAGTATACACCGCCCTTGAGAATGATTGTCTGTCCAGGTTCTGAATAAGCGATTGCTGATACGATATCAAGAGGATCGTCTTTTGTACCTTTACCGAATGCTGTTGCAGTCGGGCTTACGTACAGAGTTTTGCCCTTGTAGGTTTTAGAAACGATTGAATGTGAGTAGGTTACAGATTTGTAGTTCTGTTCGTACTGGAGTGTTTCTGCGTTGTACTGTGCGATAACCTGTTTTTTGCCAGGACGCCAGTTGTCTTCAGGGTCAAATGTTACGAGAAGGTCGTTGAGTTCTGGTTTGATTTTGAGTGTCTTAGTGTAATCAACGTTGGCTGTAACTTTGTCACCCTTGATAAGAACTTTACCTTCTTTTGTTTCTACGTGGATTGTACCGTTTGCATTAGCCGAGAATACGAACGGATACTTTTTGTTGTACCATGTTGTCGGACAGTCGATTGCTGTTGTAAGAGGAATAAGTTCCGGCGGTTCTTCTACAGGAGGAGGATCTTTTTTAGGATCTGTAATGTTGAGAACTACATCGGAGAATGTTGCATTACATCCGCGGGCAACTGCAAAACCGAGGTAAACGTGTTCTTTGTCGAGCTGAACAAGTTTCTGGTTTTCGTTGTCGTACATGATGTATTCTTCAACAGAATCTTCTGAAGGAATGGCTCTCTTGTAGATTGCGTGATAACCTGTGTTGTCTTTTTTCAGGGTAATACGGTAGGTGTCACCTGTCTTGATGGCGTCACCGGCCTGGTCATAGCTGAATGCACGTCCAAGGCTTACTGCGCTTTCTTTAATTCCGGCATCACCTTTAGCGATGAGTTCGTCTGTAAGACCGCTTACAAAGCGTGAACCGAGACCGTTTTTGATTTCCTTTTTGTTGCCGTTTACGTGAGTTGTAAACTTGCGGCTGATAACACCTGCCGAGTTGTTGTAGGCTGTCATCATTGGCTGTCCGTCGATACCGAGGCGGTCGATTGCAAGAAGACCAAAGCCTTCCTGACCGTCAACCATCGGGTTGTGGTAGTCTACGTGAACAGTTGCTGTAAGTTCAAAGTTTTCTTTGTACGGATCGATTGTTGTGTAGTAGAAAGAAATACCGTCAAAGAAGCTTTCGAATTTACCGCCTTTTTCGATGATGTTTCCTGTTTTTTCATCGTAAATACATGAATAGAGTTTAACTTTCATGTCGTTAGGATCAAGGATTTCGTATCTGTTGCGGTTTGGATTTGTAGATGTACCGAATTCAGTGAATTTCCATACGCGTTCTTTTTCGGCTTTAACAAGTTTGTGGGTTGTTTTTGAAGACACACTATCTTTGCCGCGAACTGCCGTTACGTAAATGTCTGAGTAGCTTCCTACTTTAAGGCCTTTGATTGTAGCAGTAAGTTCTGAAGTCTGAGCCAGATTTACTTTCTTTCCGCTGTTGTCGGTGTAAGTAAGTATGTAACCTTCTGCTTCCTTAACGGCTGACCATGAAGCATCGATTGTACCGCCGCCTACGTTCAAAAGCTGAACTACAGTCTGTGTAAGCGGGAGCTTAAAGTCAAAGCTTACCGGTTTTGAAGCCTTTTTAGTTGTTTCTCCGCGTTTTTCTGTGTAAACAACGAATGTGTATTTGCCGCTTGATTCCGGAACAAATTCCGAATGTTTGTTCGGCTTACGGGTACGTCCAAATGAGTTTGTTACTTCTGAACCGTTTGCATCAGTCATTACAACCTGACCTTTGTCAGCTGACTTTGCATCTGTAGCTGCTACGAATTCAACAGTAACTTCATTTGGATTATCAGCACTGAGTTTTACTGACTTGATTTCAGGGTCTGCTACGCTCGCCCAGTTAGACTGAGCAAATGCAGAAAAAGCGAGCAGAACGCTGAGTCCTAATGAAAGAAACTTTTTCATCTTATCTCCTTTAAAATCTCCGCGATAGCGGTTGAATTTTAGAATTACCTCTAAACTAAAAGCGCAGGCACCTTGAATAACAAAGCCCTGCGCACATTAGACTTGAAAATTACAGGATGCTTGTTAACATCCAGTTTTGTTATTTAGAAACTGTAATCTTGTAAATGTTGATACCAGATTTCTTTGAGTAAACTGTATAAGTTCCGTCTGCAGGAGCTTTTACTTTACCTTCTGTTGCTACAGTTCCAGCCTGTCCGTCTGGTCCCATTGGAAGTTCTTTTACAGTTTTTCCGTCAGGTCCGATCAAAATGAGTGGACGTGTATCAGTTTTTGAACCAGAGTTTCCGTGAACGATGATTGTTTCACCTTTTTTAGCAGGGAAAGAAATTGAGCGGTAGTCTGGTTTTCCTGAACCATTCAATTTGATAGCTACAGTGTAGTCTTCACCATCCGGAGATTTGTGAACAGGTTTGTTTTCAATAGTGATATTCTTTTCTGCGTTTGCATTGAGAACAAATCCGTCTTCTTCTTTTGTTGCTTCTGTAATTTCTCCGGCTTCAAGGTCGTTGGCGCAGATGTAACCTTCAGCAAATGCGAAAGTACCGAGCATAAGACAAGAAGCTAAAAATGTAACTAATTTTTTCATAACCAAAAATCCTCCTTGGGTTATTAGTGTTCATTTTTAAGAACATATTAAGTTAATTTTAGATACATAAATTTTAAACTTTTTTAGAAAAAATTTTATGTACGATAAATTATAATTGCAAACCTCCTAAAAATAAAGGACAGTGTTTATAAAAAAACGCTCACTTTATATTTATAGATTGCAATAATTTAAAAGAAAATAATAAGATTTTGAAGAAGAATTTGAAAAAGTGATATATAATATTGCTTATGGGCAGTAAAGTTGAATTAGAAGCGTTTAAGAACAATATCTGTAAGTTGACAGGTGGAGCAAAAGCCGTTCTCTTTAATTCCGGGATGAATGCGATTATCCAGACAATTCTGACTCTGGCAAGAGCCGGGGACGAAATTGTAGTTGGGGCTAATGTGCGTGCCACGGCATTTAAATTTTTTAAGTTCCTCCTGAAAGATATCGGTATAACTGCAAACTTTGTTTTTTCTTCAGATCCGCTTGAATTTGAAGCCGCTGTTTCTCCGGCAACCCGCTGTATCTTTATTGACCTTGAAGGTTCAATGCGGCCGGAATCAGTAAATATCAAAAAAATTGCCGAAGTGGCACACCGTGCTAAAATTCCTCTTGTTGTAGACAACGGCGGTATTCCGATGGACTGTATCAATCCATTTGATTTTGGAGCTGATATTGCAATTCTGGATTTTTCTTTTTTATTTGCAGATCCGTCTTACAGCGGCGGTATGGTTATTGAACGCGGAAAAATTGACTGGCGTATATTTAACGTTCCTCTTTTGAAGGCCGGAGACTCATGCTGTCACGGAATCCGCTGGGCATTCGATATGTCGGCGGAAGACTCTGCAATTGCTTTTTCATGGCGGCTTGAAACTGTAATGAAGAACATATTTGATTCAAACATAGAAAAAAACTTTGCAAACATTACTACCGTAAACATCGATGAATCTATAAGGAACTACAAAACGCGCTTTGAAAACGCCAAAAAAATCGCGGAATTTTTGAATTCAAGCGATAAGATCGGCTGGGTTGAATTTCCTGCACTCAAATCAAGTTCAAGTTACGAATTTTTTGTAGATCAAAAATACTGCGGAGCCTACATTTCGTTTGCAATTCTATCGGACAAGGATGATTATGACGTCAAGGCCAAAACTTTGTGCGACTCTCTTGATATCGAAAAGTGCCATAAAAAAACATATTCAAATAAAACGCTGATAAATTATTATCAGGGATTTGGTCATGCTTCCTACAAGGACGAATATTATTCTAATCCGGATATGTCAGAAGATTTGTTCGGAATGTTCAGAATTTTCCCGGGTATTGAAAATCCTGACCTGATTATCAAAAAGCTCAGCGATGCTTTGGACCGGATTTAAATTCAACCTGCTGACTATTCACGGGGGTAAATTTTTAATACAATCTTGCCGATGACAGACGGACTCAACTGGAAAATTTTCGAGGCTCAGGATTACTGCCTCTTACGAAAAGAACTCTATGGCATTCCATGGTATGGAAGCGACACATCTCCGGCAAACCTTTATTTTTTGCAGAAAAAGTACGACATCAGAATGTGCCGCAAAGACAGTTTTTTGTTCCGCTATTATTCCGGAGAATCTGTAAACCGCCGGGGCTACGGTTTTCCTTTTGCTTTACTCGACATCAACTCAGCCCGAACCTCCGCCGAATATGATTCAAAATCTCTTGCTTCTGCATTAAAAACAATAATTTCTGATGCGCAGAACAATAACCGCGAACCCAAACTGATCCTTGTTTCGGAACGCCAGAAAACAGAAATTGATAAATGCCTTGCTGATGAACTTACCGGTTACAAAATTGAATGGGTGACTGAGCGCAACGACAGCGATTACATGTATTCTTCCAGGGCACTTGCTGAATTAAAAGGCAAAACTTACCATAAAAAAAAGAATCACCTTTCGCGTTTTATGCGCACTTACGAAAACAGGTGGAAATTCAAGTCACTGAAGGAAGAAGGCGTTAGCGAAGACATCGTCAAAGTGAGCAGCATCTGGATGGGCGAAAACGGAAACGACGACCTTGAAGTTTTACGTATGGAGCATGAATCAATCAAACAGGCCCTGAGCGTAAGCGAAATCTTTTCGATGATGGGCGGGGTTCTGTACGTTGATGACAAGCCGGTCGCAATGACAATGGCAAGCCCGGTCAATTCGTATGTGGTTGACGTTCATTTTGAAAAATGCCTCGGCGAATATGCGGCCAACGGTGCCTATGCGGCTATAAACTGGTGTTTTGCAAACACAGTTACCGATTATGAATTTTTAAATCGCGAAGAAGATATGGGAGTCGAAGGTTTAAGAAAGGCAAAACTTTCTTACCATCCGGACATCATCCTGGATAAATGGTATGGGGTACTTACAAGATGTTAAAGTCAATTCTGAGTCCGTCTGAATGCGCAGCCTGCCGTTTCTGCTGTTCGTTCAGGCGCAAAAGTTTATGGGAAACTCCTCTTTTTGAACGCGATATGGCAATTCATTTAAAGCTCCGCCACCCCGGCACCCGGTTCCGCGAAGCAGGCGGCGACCTTGTTACTTTTGATCTGATTTATAAATACAGGACTGACAACAGTGAAGAAGAAGTTGCATGCCCTTTTTTATCAGAAAACGGCTGTAAACTTGATGCGGACGAAAAACCGTTTGACTGTTCAATATGGCCTTTTAGGGCTTCAAGAAAAAATGACAGAATTGTTGTCGTGCTCGAAAATACCTGTCCTGCCGTTGCAAAGGTTCCGCGCTACAAAATCCAGGAACTGCTCAAAAGCGGTCTTGCAGACAAAATTCTTGAATACGCAGAAAAGCACCCGGATGCCATAAAAGATTTTGACGAAAAAATAATGGAAGAATTCATAATTTAAGATTAATAATCCCCTCATGCCGGCGTGGCCGGGACATCTGTTGAGAGAAGTATTCAACATTAACGCACAATATGTTATACTCTGCGCATTATGGTAATTGCTTCTATCGATATGAAGGACGGACACGTTGTCCAGTTAAAAAATGGTAAAGACCTTATTTTGCAGCGCGATGACGCTGATTCATTGATCAGTGACTTTAACAAATACGGCGAGGTTGCAATTATTGACCTTGACCAGGCTCTTCGTAACACTGACGAAAAGGGCAATACAAAAAATACTGAACTTTTAAAGCATCTTTTGCGCCGCGGAAACGTTCGTGTTGGCGGCGGAATCCGTGACGTAAAAAAAGCCCGCGAACTTATTTCTCTCGGTGCAGAAAAAGTAATCATCGGCTCTGCCGCATGGAATTCAAATCCTAAACCGGGCGATTCCATTCTCAATGTTGAATTTCTTGAAGAATTGAATAAAACAATCGGAAAACAGCGTGTAATTATTTCGGTAGATGCAATCGGCGGAAAAATCGCCGTTAAAGGCTGGACCGAAACTGTAGACATTCCTTTGATTGAAGGTGCAAAAGAAGCAGAAAAATACTGTTCTGAACTTTTGTTCACCTGCGTAGAAAAAGAAGGCTGCATGCAGGGCACTGACATGGAAAGTGTACGCGCCCTGCGTCAGGCAGTAAAATGTCGCGTTGTAGCAGCCGGTGGCGTTAACAGCATTGAGCAGATTGTTGAACTTGAAAAGTTGGGCTGCGATGTTCAGCTCGGAATGGCACTTTACACAGGCGTTGTAAGCCTTAAAGATGCATTTATCGGCTGTCTTGATTTTGAAAAGGCCGGCGGACTTATTCCTGTAATTGCACAGAGTCCTTCCGGAGAAGTTTTGATGCTCGGCTTTGCCAACAAAGAAGCTTTTGAAAAATCATTTGAAACCGGACGCCTCACGTTCTTTAGCCGCACAAAGAACCGTCTCTGGACAAAGGGCGAAGAAAGCCATCACTATCTCGATTTAATCAAAATGCGTGTTGACTGCGACCGCGATACTGTCCTTGCAACCGTTTTTCCGAACGGCGGCGTCTGCCACACAGGCAGCTACACATGCTTTGGAAGCGAACCTGATGCAAAGAGCAATCTCGAACGTCTTTACGCGACAGTTGCCGAACGTTTTGCAAATCCGCGTCCGGGCAGTTATACCGCAACCCTCGACGCCAAACGTGTACGCGAAAAGGTAATGGAAGAAGCCGAAGAACTTACAGACGAAGCTGAAACAAAAGAAGATGTAATCTGGGAAGCTGCAGATCTGCTCTACTTTGTAAGCGTTTTGATGTACAAGGAAGGCGTTACCTGGCAGGATGTTTACGACGAACTCGATAAACGCCACAAAGAAAAGTAAATTTGCTCATTTATAAAACATCTGTTATTATAGAACCTATCTTTCTATAATAAAAAAGGTGGATTATGTTTGATCAAATTCTAAACAAAATCGATGATGTTGTCTGGGGAATCCCGACCATCGTGCTCATCCTTGCAACAGGTCTCATTCTGACCGTTGCAACCCGTGGAATTCAATTCAGAAAGCTCGGCCGCGCCTTTAAAGGTATCTTCAAGAAGAACGAAGGCGAAGGTGAACTTTCAGGCTTTTCTGCTTTATGTACCGCTCTTTCTGCAACAATTGGTACAGGTAACATCGTAGGTGTTGCTACTGCCATCGCTGCCGGCGGTCCTGGTGCCCTCTTCTGGATGTGGGTTGCCGCAATTCTCGGTACTGCAACAAAATACGCAGAGTGTATGCTTGCAATCAAATACCGCGAAGTAAAAGATGACGGACACGTTCTCGGCGGACCTTTCTACACAATCGAAAAAGGTATGGGTTCAAAATGGAAGTGGCTCGCAGTTCTTTTTGCAATCTTTGGTGTTCTTGCCGGCCTGCTCGGTATCGGAACAATGACACAGATTAACGGTATTACTTCTGCCGTAAACATGGCTTTTGACCCTACAAACAGCCACATTGCCTTTTCAATCGGTGAAACTTCTTATACCTGGGCAACAGTAATCGGCGGTGCAGTCGTAACAATCTGTGCAGCACTCGTAATTCTCGGCGGATTAAAGAGAATCTCAAAAGTCGCAGAAAAAGTAGTTCCTGCAATGGCAATCATTTATGTTTTCCTTGGACTTTCTGTAATCATCATGAATGCAACCCGCGTTCCTGCAGCATTTGCCCTGATTTTCAAATCAGCATTCGGCTTTAAGGCAGTTGCCGGCGGTGCAATCGGATGGACAATAAAACAGGTAACAGAATCAATGCAGCGTGGTATTGCACGCGGTATCTTCTCTAACGAAGCCGGACTCGGTTCCGCACCTATCGCGGCCGCACCTGTTCAGACCAGCGAACCTGTTGAGCAGGGCCTCGTAAACATGACAGGTACAGTAATTGATACTCTGATTGTTTGTACAATGACAGGTCTGGCAATCGTTCTTGCAATGCTCAATCCTGCTTTCTCTGCAGAAGAACTGAAAGGCGTTCAGCTGACTGCCGCAGCACTTTCTTTTGACCTTGGCGGAGACGGAGTTTCAGTTCAATTCCTTCTGATGCTTTGTCTTGCTTTCTTTGCATTTACGACAATTCTCGGATGGGACTACTACTCAGAAAAATGTCTCGAATATCTGTCAAACGGCCGCATGCACTATGTTATGCTCTACAGACTTCTGTACATCGTAGCAATTGCAATCGGACCGTACTTTACAGTTAACGCAGTATTTACAATCGCCGACATTACGAACGGCCTGATGGCAATACCTAACTGTGTTTCGCTCATTGTGCTGAGCGGAATTGTTGCTAAAGAGACAAAAACTTATTTTGATAAATATCCTATTTTGTAGGTTACAGACGGATTCTTGCGGCGCGTGCGTGTGCTGCAAGACCTTCTGCATCTCCAAGGTGACCGGCTGCAGTTGCTGATGCAATTGCTCCCTTAGAGCCCGGTACAGTGCGCAGAGTTGTTACGGTTTTTAAGAATACACGAACGCTTAAGCCCCCTGTAAAACGGGCACTTCCGCTTGTCGGCAGGGTGTGATTCAGGCCGGCGGCGTAGTCGCCGAATACTTCTGCACTTGAGTGACCGATAAAGAGGGAACCGTAGTTGTGTACGAGTTTTTCGATTTTATCGCGTTCAGCACCTTCTTCCATCGCAAGTTCAAGATGTTCCGGGGCCTTCCTGTTGGCTGCTTCTGCGGCCTGTTCAAGATTATCACAAACAAGAATTACACCGCAGTTTTTAATACTCTGAGCCGCAGTTTCTTTTGTCGGCAATTTTTCAAGTTGAATTTCGATCTGTTCTGCGACTTTCTTTGCAAGTTCTTCGCTGTCGCATGCCATAACCGGCTGTGCTACAATGTCGTGTTCAGCCTGTGCAAGAAGGTCTGCCGCAACCCATTCAGGATTTGCTGATTTGTCGGCAATGATGAATACTTCTGTAGGACCGGCAACCATATCGATTCCGACGGTTCCGTATACGAGTTTTTTAGCTTCTGCAACAAATTTGTTTCCAGGTCCGACAATTACGTCGGTACGTGGAACTGATCCGGTTCCGAATGCAAGTGCACCGATAGCCTGAGAACCACCACAGGCAAAAGCCTTTGTAACGCCGCAGATGTAAGCGGCTGCCATGATGTTTGTGTCAGCGTAAGGTTTTCCGCCGACGAACGGTTTTCCAGGAAGACCGAGTCCCTGAGACTGCGCTTTTTCCATATCATCCGGATGAACTCTTGGCGGCGTACACAAAATAATTTCTTTAACTCCTGCCGCAACAGCCGGAGTAACTGTCATTACAACTGTAGAAACGAGAGGAAATCTTCCGGCAGGAACGTAAACGCCCGCTCTGTCAACAGGAATATTTTTTTGCCCGGTAAACATGCCCGGCTCGAGTTCTGTTTCAAAATCAGTAAAACACTCAGCCTGTTTTTTTGCAAAACGGAGTGCCAGATCCCGGCTGTAGCAGAGTGAATTATAAAGATCCGGATTAGTTGCCTTCATGTGTTCAGCGGCTTTTTTAAGTTCTTCCTGTGGAATTTCAAAATGGGCCGGAGCGCTTACGTCAAATTTTGCGCCATATTCTGAGAGGGCCTGATCTCCACGGTTTTTAACGTCAACAAGAACATCTTTTACGATGTCAATTGAAGAACCAAAATCGCGTCCAATAAAAAAAGAGTCGTCTAAATCTGAATACTTTGTGATTTTAATCATACGAAGAAGATAGCACAAAACTGAATTTGTTGGAATATTTTTCTGTATAGAAACAATCAGTACTTTATGTTAAACTCATGAACATGAAAATTTACAAACTTGGGGAAGAAGTGATTCGCGCAAAGTGCGAACCTGTAGACCCTGCCTCTATAAATGACGAAATGCGTTCGCTCTTTGAAGAAATGTTTGCGACAATGTTTGAAGCTGATGGAGTTGGACTTGCCGCTCCACAGGTTGGAATTAAACAGAGATTCTTTGTTCTTATGGCCGACGATGAAGTTAAGCGCGTATTTATTAATCCCCAGATTATCAGTACAAGCCAGACTCTTGTAGATTACGAAGAAGGCTGTCTGTCGCTTCCTGGTTTTAACGAAAATATCCGCCGCCCGGAAAAGGTAACTGTTCAGGCGTTAAATGAATTTGGAAAGCCGTTTACTCTCGAAGCAGATGGACTTCTTGCCCGTATTATTCAGCACGAAAATGACCATCTGGACGGAATTGTTTATATTGACCGCGGCGACCCTGAATTTGCCGCAAAAGTTAATGCCCAGATGAAAAAACGCCTTGAACGCCAGGCTAAAAAAGAAGAAGCCAAAGCAAAAAAGGCCGCATCAATTGCAGCAAAACTTGCCGCAAAAGAAGCAAAAAAACATAACAGTTAAGAGAGGACTCCGATGCTCAAAGTTCTTTACGCAGGCTCGCCTTTGGCGTCGGCTATGGTTTTACAAAGTTTAATCGACAGTTCTCAAAATTCCGCCCTCTTTAAAATCTGTGCGGTTTTAACAAACCCTCCAAGCATGCGCGGCCGTCATCACGATCTGGTTCCTACAGAAGTTGCTGCCTGCGCTGCAAAAAATCAGATTCCAACAATTGAATTTGACCATCTGAATTCACAGGCAAGAGAAGCCTGCGGACCATACGGTTTTGACCTTCTTGTTTCTTTTGACTACGGCCG
>JAILFZ010000086.1 GCA_024697295.1 Treponema sp. | reverse complement strand
TCATGAACTGGAAGGAACTGGACCGCTACGCAGAGCACCCTGTTCATCAGCTTGGTGTTGAAGTTTACAAAAAGATTTACCTCTTTGTTAACCTCATGCAGGGGCTCCTGTAGTCCTGTCTTTTTAACGGCGTTTAATAATTCTCTCGGAAAGTTTGGTTCCTGCAAACTGAATTAAAGCAACCATTAATATAATTACAATAACTGCGCTGATCATAACATCCGTGCGGAACCTCTGGTAACCGTAACGGATTGCAAGATCACCAAGTCCTCCGCCGCCGAGCGTTCCGGCCATTGCCGAGTAACTGATAAGGTTGATGATGGTAAGTGTGATTCCGCTGACTACCGAAGGAAGAACTTCCGGCACAAGCACTTTATAGATAATCTGCCAGTTTGTTGAACCCATTGCACGGGCGGCAGTAATTACGCCAGGATCAATTTCAATAAGGCTTGTTTCGATAACACGGGCAACAAAAGGTGCGGCCGCAATCGAGAGAGGAATAATTGTTGCCGCAGTTCCGATAGCCTTCCCAAGGATTGCGCGTGTCATTGGAAGGAGAACTATCATCAAAATTACAAACGGGAACGAACGCAAAACATCAACAATCCGGCTCAGTACAAGGTTAAGCACTTTTTTTGGCATAATTCCGGTCGGTCCAGTTACAAATAGCAGGACTCCGAGAGGAAAGCCGATTATTACAGAAAACAAAGTAGAAAAGAAAACCATAACCAGGGTTTCTATGGTTGACTGTCCGACAAGGCTAATTATCTGATTCATTTTTTTCTACTCCTACACCGTTTTCTTTTAAAAATTCAATTGCCCTTTGAATTTCTGCTTCGTCGCCGATAAAGTCGATTAACATTGCACCAACTTTGTCCCCCTGCACCGACTGAATTCCACCGGCACGGATATTGTATTCAATATCAAATTTTTTGGCGGTCTGGCTCAACAAAGGCATGTCAGTTTTGTCGCCGTAAAAGCGAAGATAATAATTTCCGCCGTCATTACTCCAGCGTACAATCTTTTCGGCTTCTTTAGCGTCTTCTTCCGGAGCAAGATGGTTGAGAAAGTCTTTTGTAACCGGGGATTTTGGATTCATAAAGATTTCTTTTACAGTTCCCTGTTCAACAATCTGCCCTTCGTTTACAACGGCAACATGGCTGCAGGCGTCGCGTACAACTTCCATCTGGTGTGTAATCATAACGACCGTCAGGTTCATCTGTTTTTGAATTTTCCTGATCAAATCAAGAATCGAGCGGGTTGTTTTTGGGTCAAGTGCGCTTGTCGCTTCGTCACAAAAGAGAATGTCAGGTTCGTTTGCAAGGGCGCGCGCGATTGCAATACGCTGCTTCTGTCCTCCAGAAAGCTGGCTGACAGGAGACTTTGCCCTTTCGCTCAGACCGACAAGTTCAAGAAGATCCCTTGTGCGCTGTTTAATTTTGGCTTTTGGAGTTCCTGTAATTTCCATCGGATATGCAATGTTTTGTTCGGCATTTCTTGAACTGAACAGATTGAAGTTCTGAAAAATCATTCCGATGCGGCGGCGGCGTTCAATCAGGGCCTTGCCTTCAAGGTTGTCGACACGGGTTGAATCATACCAGACTTCCCCGGAATCAGGTTTTTCCAAAAGGCTGATCAGACGAACAAGAGTAGACTTTCCTGCCCCGCTCTTTCCGATAATTCCAAATATTTCGTTGGAAGGAATATGCAGACTTACGTTGTTTACCGCATGAACAGAAACAGCGTTATCTGACCCGTATAACTTATCAAGATTCTTTAATTCAATATTCATAACTTACCTGCGGAATGGAAAAGCTGATGCTGTTTTATCAGCTATGACTAATTCAATACTGAGTCTACAAGTTTTTTGAACTCTGAGTCAATTGCAACGTCTTTTTCGCCCGGCAGCCCCTGAATATGGAAAGTACCGTCTTCGCTCTGGACAATTGCATTTGAATTATCGGCTTCGAGATATTTGATATTGTTGTTGTTCTTGGCAAGCCCCGCAAAGAGGAATGGATGACTTGCGTAGTCGTTTTCAAGGCTTTCGATTTCTTCGGCCTCTTCAATCTCTTCTTCTGCCGGAGAAACTTCTTCTTCAGCAGGCATCTGGCGTTCTGAGACAGTTTCGTCTTCCTCAGCAGGCATCTGGGGTTCTGAGACAGTTTCGTCTTCTTCAGCAGGCATCTGGCGTTCTGGGGCAGCTTCATCTTCCTGAACGATATCTGAGAGAGGAACTTCCGTAACTTGAAGTTCAGGTTCTTCTTCGTTTTCTGCAGGTGCCTGTTCATCAAGGAATGAGAAGTCCATCGGGCCTGCGGCAAAACTTTCAACGTATTTTTCGTCTTCCGGTTTAACCGTCTGCTCAGGCAGCGGCGAACCGAATTCCTGTTCTTCTTCTATTTCATCGTTATCAACATGATGCGCTGACGGCTCTGTGTTTGCGTTATCGGCAAACTCCTGGAACTCTTCTGTCATATCTTCTGCGTCAAGGCTCTCAGGAATAACGTCAACAGAGACAGGCTCTGCCTCGTCGAGCTCTTCAGCCTCGTCAAGTTCTTCGGCTTCTTCAACAGCGTCTACAGGTTCTGCGTCTTCGAGTTCTTCTGCTTCTTCAACAACGTCTACTGGCTCTGCGTCTTCGAGTTCTTCGGCTTCTTCAACAGCGTCTACAGGTTCTGCCTCGTCGAGTTCTTCTGCCTCTTCAACAGCGTCTACTGGCTCAGCCTCGTCGAGTTCTTCTGCTTCTTCAACAGCGTCTACTGGCTCAGCCTCGTCAAGTTCTTTTGCCTCTTCAACAACGTCTACAGGTTCTGCGTCTTCGAGTTCTTCAACCTCTTCAACAACGTCTACAGGCTCAGCCTCGTCAAGTTCTTCTGCTTCTTCAACAACGTCTACTGGCTCTGCGTCTTCGAGTTCTTCTGCTTCTTCAACAGCGTCTACTGGTTCTGCGTCTTCAAGTTCTTCTGCCTCTTCAACAACGTCTACTGGCTCAGCCTCGTCGAGTTCTTCTGCTTCTTCAACAGCGTCTACTGGCTCTGCGTCTTCGAGTTCTTCGGCTTCTTCAACAACGTCTACAGGTTCTGCCTCGTCAAGTTCTTCGGCTTCTTCAACAGCGTCTACAGGTTCTGCCTCGTCGAGTTCTTCTGCCTCTTCAACAGCGTCTACAGGTTCTGCGTCTTCGAGTTCTTCTGCCTCTTCAACAACGTCTACAGGTTCTGCGTCTTCGAGTTCTTCAGCGTCTTCAACAGCGTCTGCAGGTTCTGCCTCGTCAAGTTCTTCTGCTTCTTCAACAGCGTCTACTGGCTCAGCCTCGTCAAGTTCTTCTGCTTCTTCAATATCTTCCACTTCATCTGTGTCAGAAACGGCGGATGAGACTGGTGCTGGAGATTGCTGAACAGTTGCGCCCGTAACCTGTGCGGCCTGGATTTTCAACGTGCCGCTGCCAAGGACGTCTTCAAGGACGCGGCGAAGTTCTACGCTGTCAATGGCGGCTTTTACTCCTCCGCTTCCGGCCTGATGCGAACCAAGGGACGCAAGTATTTCTGTCCAGTTGCGATCAAGAAGGGCGTCAACTTCTTCGCGGTGCTTTTTGCCGCGGCTTCCAAGACTTGCGCGGATTTCGTCCGAAAGGGCTTCTTTTCTGTTTGTAATATTTTGCGGCAGGGCCTTTAAGTCACCGTTCTGACCGTTGATGTATTCGGTAATAAATGCAAGCTGGAACCGTCTGATCCGGTCTTTGATGACAACCATGTCGTCGTGACGCAGGTTGAATGCGAGGAAGACAAGCAAAAATAAAGTAATAAAGAATAAAACTAAAAGCAGAACGCGGATTCCAAGTCCTACCGTAAAGATATCTTCATCGTATACAAAGCCGATAAAGTTTGCATTCTTTGAGTCTGTTGAATTCAACCTGGAGAATAATATCCAGCCGTGCTCAGAAACAAGTTCTGTTGATGCAGTTTCTTCTTCTGTACTTGCCTGGCTCAATTCTTCATTATTAAGTTCGCTGCCAAGCTGGTTTGCCTTGTCCACGAGCTTGTAGGCTCCGCTCATGTAAATGCTCTGCTCATTTATCAAAGTTGAACCAGTGTTTGAATTCAATTTTTCTGCAATGGCACCTTTTAAGGCTTCAATTGCAGTTTTTGACAAATCGAGGTTTCTGTATGGGAGACCAAAAATATAAGCCGAATTATTGTCGTTCAATACTAAAAATTCTGCCGAGTCCTTTTCGCTTAAAGTGATGATGTTTTTAGAAAAGAGGTATCGGACAAAATCGCCTGCCTGACAGTAAAACAAAATCAGACATTTTTCATTCTGGATGTTTTTGTCGTTTTTGCCTGTAAAAGGAACTGAGTAAATAATTCTGTTTTTTGAACTGTCGTTATAAATTGAATATTTAGAATCTTCTTCCACAGCAAAGCGCGAAAATTTAGGTTCGTTCAGGCCGGATGAAACAGAAGAATAATCTTCGTAAACAACTTTTTTATCATCCTGACGTTTTTTGTCGCTTTCAAATGTACTGTAATGAATTTTGCGTCCAGTCGAATCTACAATCCGCACGCCCAGAAGATAAGGAGAAGAAGCAAATAATCTTGCGCACACCACGGAACGGTTTTTAACATCTTCGTCAGATGCCCTGCCCTGTGTAAAGGACGCAATCGACGGTTCAGCTGCAAATTCAACAAAACGTTCTGAAAGAATCTGGGTGTACTGTTTGTGTTGTTTTTCAAGGTCGTTGATTTTCTGTTCAATCGGTCTGCGCACGGCAGGCTGATAGAATTTAGCCTCGATAAAACTGAACTTGCCGGAAAGTGCAAGAACAGAAAAGGCGGCAAATACCACAACTGAGATTAATAAACTGACAGAAAATTTTTGACTCGAGGTCACCATTCTCCCCAAAAAAACTATAGTTATTCCTTTTATTTTCGGCAATTTTTGCTTTATAATTCACTGTTTTTCAAAAATAATTTATACTTTTCCAATTGAATTATGATCGAAGTCGAACAGGAACAAAATCAGAAAATAAAAGTCCTCTTAATCGGAGAACCTGACGTCTCTCTGGCAGAGCTCGAAGGCCTTTGCAAAACCGCCGGCTACGAAATTCTACGAAAAGTTAACCTCAACCGCATCGAACAAAATCCTGTTTACGGTATCGGAAAAGGAAAGGCTGATGAACTGAGCGCACTTGCAAAGGAACTCGGTGCCGATGCAATAGTTTTTGATTTTGAATTAAGCCCGCGTAAGCAGCGCAACTGGGAAAAACTTACAAAGCTTGCTGTCTTTGACCGGCAGGAAGTTATTTTACGCATTTTTGCCGACCGTGCACAGACAAAAGAAGCGGTCCTCCAGGTAAATCTTGCCAGACTCGAGTACTCACTCCCTCGGCTTGCACACATGTACGGCGATATGGCACGCCAGCGCGGCGGTAACTACGGATCAAAGGGTTCCGGCGAAACCCAGCTCGAACTTGACCAGCGCCAGGTGCGTGACAAAATTGCCTTTTTAAAAAAGGAACTCAAACAGGTTGTAAAAGACCGCCAGACTCAAAGAAAGCGGCGCTCCAAAACTCCGTGCCCGACAGTCGCCATCATAGGCTACACAAACGCGGGCAAATCGACTTTGTTGAACGCCCTGACCGGAGCGGAAGTTTTTGTAGAAGACAAACTCTTTGCAACGCTCGACCCGACTACAAGAAAATTAAAGCTTCAAAACAACAGTTCAATTCTGCTGACTGATACAGTAGGTTTTATTTCCAACCTGCCCCACTCCCTCGTAGACGCTTTTAAGTCCACACTCGAAGAAGCGGCCACCGCCGACTTACAGCTTCTTGTGCTCGACTCAAGCGATCCTCATGTAATGGAACAATATGAAACGGTTATAAAAGTCCTTGGCGAAATCGATGCGGATTCAACAAAAAGGCTCATAGTTTTAAACAAAACCGATGCCACAAACCCGATAGAGTTTATGCAGAACCGTCTGGACGAACTTTTTCCTGACGCAATTAAAATCAGCGCAAAAAACAAAAGCGGCTTTGAAGACCTTTTAAATAAAGTACAGGACGCCCTCCTGGGACCGGTGTGCATTTTTGGACTTCCTCACAAAAGGCATGACCTTGTAAAAGAAATCCGCGCCCACGGCATCTTAATCAACGAAATCTGGCAGGAAGACTTTATCCAGATTGCAGCCCGTATCGGCACCCAGGAAGGCGGAAAGCTTATTGCCCTTTTAAAGCCTTATCTGTTATCCTAGTTTTATGAATTTGAATCGAATTCTTCTTTTTATTCTGGCCGCACTTCTTTCATTTTTTTTAATCGCCGGCGGAATATTTATCGTAACCCGCAGGGACAAAAAAACTGCACCTGTTGAACAAAACAGCAACCAGTCAATTTTTACCATTAAGAAAAAACCTGTTTACAAACAGATTGGACAGCTGCGCTCAAGCACAAAGGCCGACAGTAAAAATTCAACAACGGTGATTGTAATAACGCCTTATCTTGAATACGAAACAGAAGATGTAAGTTTTTACGAAGAGCTGGATTCAAAAAGCTTAAAAATCCGCCAGATTATTCAAAATTATTTTTCCGGATACACTTTAAAACAAATAAACCAGAAAGGAGAAGATTTAGTCAAAGCAGAACTGCTTGAACAAATAAACTCGCTTCTGGTTTTACAAAAATTATCTGCTGTCTATTTTACAGAATATCAGTTTTTCTAGTTCCACAGGTTGGCAGGGTTAACCTGACGTCCGTTCTTAAACACAGTAAAGTGGAGGTGCGGGCCTGTACTCAAACCTGTACTTCCTACCCGTCCGATACGGGTATTAAGGTCAACCCACTGTCCCTTTACTGCAAGGATTTGACTCATGTGTCCATACAAGGTTTTATAACCTGAGTGGTGTTCAATAATTACGTAATTTCCGTAAGTGTTGTTGTAACCTGTTGCAATTACCTTTCCTCCCATTGAGGCCCAGATTGAAGTACCCTGTGGACAGGCCATGTCGATACCGCCGTGATATGAGCGCACCCCTGTAAAAGGTGACTTGCGCCAGCCGAATGCAGAAGACATATACCATCGTGCGTGGATCGGCTTTTTGAACAGGTCTCCGTTGATTTCCTGACGTGTAATGCGGTCGAGTTCTGCATCAGGAACAAAGAGCATGTTGCCGGCCTTTAGAACTGCACTTTCTTCAACATTGTTCAAAGCGGCAATTTTTGCCGGTTCAACTTCGTATTTTTTGGCAATTGAACCAATAGTTTCGCCGTCGTTACGAACGGTGTACATAATTCCTGCAATTGACGGAATGCGGAGATAGGTTCCGATCTGCATTGTTCTTGATGAACGCACATTGTTTACGGAAATAATTGTATCAGAAGTAATGTCAAACTGTTCAGCGATATTACCGATGATATCACCTTTACGAACGCGGTAAGAGGTATAATAAAGTTTAGGAGTTTCAGAAGTTTCTGAAGGCTGAAGGCTTGCATCAGTGTTTTTTGTAACTACCGGAATGCCGGGAGTTTCAAAACCACCCTGACCATTTTCTGCCTGAGCCGGTGCATTTACAATCAATGCCGAAACAATCACGAGAGAACATGCGGCCATTGCAACCGATACACATTCAAAGGTTTTGATAAGATTGTTTCTTTTAACAAGTCTTCTGGCATAAAAAATTATCTGTTCTTTTACTTTTTCAATTTTCATTTCTAATCCGCGTCCCAAAAATGCTATTTTTTATTAATTCCAATAAGATAAGTTTCAAAACTTTCTGCACGACAGGCTACAGGTTTAAAACCTTTTGCCTGGGTAAAAGTTTCTCTCATCATCTTTAAGAGAGCCTGCTGATCTCCATTCTGGAAGATTTTGACAGCAAAATTACCGCCCTTTTTTAACATTGTCTGGGCATAATAAATTGCCATCTTAACAAGCCCCTGACTCCTTGCCGTATCAACAATTCTGTTGCCGGTTGTTAAAGGTGCTGCGTCACAAACAACAAGGTCAAAAGGACCTTCTTTTTTGATTGATTCGCGGATCGAGTTTTCATTCAAGTCGCCCTGAATAAAAACAAGATTGTCGCCCTTAACATCTTTTGACAAAGGGTTTAAATCGCAGGAAACTACCTTACCTGTTCCTTCCATAGTTCTCAAAAGAAAAGTTGTCCAGCTTCCAGGAGCGGCTCCGAGGTCGAGCACGGTATAATTTTTTTTAATCATACCAAACTTTTCGTCGATTTCTTTGAGCTTATAGACTGAGCGGGCCGGATATCCTTCAGAAAATGCTTTCTGAGACCAGTAATCCGGACTTTTGTAAGAGTTCGATGCCATATTTATTAATCGGTTGAATTTAATCAGATTTTTAATATTTTGTACATAAAGTTTGTCATTACCGGCAAATTTATTTATAATAGACTGTAGAATGAATAAGGAATTTATAAATATACTCGAAAACATAGAAAACACCCTCAACAAAGCCCTTCCTGACACTGCAGATAAAAACTGGGTACAAGACGCATTTGGGCAAATTGCACCATGCATCACTCAGGACCACTTCGTTGAACTCATAGAACCATGTAAAAACCTCATCAAGCTTGGCGGTAAACGCTGGCGTCCTCTTCTGCTCGTTTTGTGCGCACAGCTTGTAAGCCAGTCCAAAAAGACCGCCTTTAACGAAAAAAAAGCCTATTCCCTGACACCGCTTGTCGAATTTGCACACAATGCAAGTCTGATTCATGACGATATCGAAGACTCCGCAGACACCCGCCGGGGAAAGCCCTGCGCCCACATAACATACGGCATGGACCGCGCAATCAACGCAGGCTCATGGCTTTATTTTGAAGGCGCTGCAGCAATTTTAAGCGGGGATTTTTCTGACTCAGAAAAACTTAAACTCTACGAACTCTTCCTCCGCGAATTACGCCTTCTGCACCTTGGCCAGGCAATGGACATAAAATGGCACAGAAACAAGGAACTGATTCCGACACAGGATGAGTACAAGGCAATGGTTTCTAACAAAACCGGCACCCTCGCACGTCTTGCGGTAGAAGCAGGATTTTTTGCAGGCGGAGCTTCAGAAAAAGAAATTCTTGAAGCAGGAAAAATCGCCCAGGACATCGGTGTAGGCTTTCAAATTATTGACGACGTAACAAACCTTACGACAGGTAACCCTGGAAAAAAACGCGGAGACGACATCGTAGAAGGCAAAAAATCCCTTCCTGTCTTGATTCATCTCCAGAATAAGCCGTCGGACAAAAAGGCTCTTGCAGACCTGTTTTCCCAGGCTGCAGCCGAAGGAATCAACAGTCCGGCAGTAGAAAAAGCAATTGAATTGTTAAATTCGTCAGGTGCGATTCAAGAAGCCCAGAAAGCCGGCTTTGAACTTGCACAGAATTCAGCTAAAAAACTGGCAGCTTTTTTTGACGTAAAAACCGATGCCGGTTCATTAATCGAAGAGCTTTTTGCAAAAATGCTCCAGCCCAAATAAAAGGAGGTAAGTTTTTATGGTGGAAAACGCAGCACAGTTAAATACTCAGGCAATAGAACTTGCTTCCAAGGGTGAGTATAAAGAAGCCATTGCCTGCTTTAAAAAAGCCCTCAGTTTTGAACGCAACAATTACCTTCTCTGGTACAATCTCGGTCTAACTTACCGTGACTCAGGCGATCTTCTTATGGCAATGGAGTCACTGGAAAAAGCATATTCAATCGAAAGCGAAGACGACGAAGTAATCGAGTCCCTCGCGCTCGTAAATTACAACCTCGGCCTTACACAGGACGCCATCAAATACTGCTACGAAGGAATCGACTTAAATCCTTCAAACGCACATATCTGGAACACACTCGGTGTAATTTTTTACAATCAGGAAAATTACAACCAGGCTGCCAGTGCTTTTGAAAACGCCATTTCGATTAACTCGTATTATTACGACGCCCTGTTCAACCTGCGCGACACTTATATGGAAACGGGCAATCAGGCAGGCTACCTGAGCTGTATTGAACAGATGAAGGCAATCAAAGACAGCGGACAGATATGACAAACCTTGCTCTTGTAAAAAAATCAGGCATCTCACAGGCAGAAGTTAAACTTTTAAAAACTACTTCCTGTATCAATTGCGTAAGTAATTGTGTTACAAGGCAAAAATCTTTTACAGTAGACAATCCTAAAAATCTTGAATTAAAACCCGGCGACTACGTAACAATTCAACTGCCGCCCGTTATTTCGGCCCTGCAGGGACTGTTTTCATTGTTTTTTCCGATTGTTTTTACTGTGACAGCATATCTGGTTATCAGAAATGTAAAGATTCAATTTTTTATGAATTTGAATGAATTAAAAGTGTTCGCTATAACCGCACTTGCCCTGATTATCTCCATTGCCTTTGTCGCATTATTAAGCAGAATCAGGATAAGAGCGGTCCGATATCAGATTACGGGCGTTTTATAAGTTTTAAGCGTTCTGAAGTGCAATGCGGCTGATTTCGCCGGCCATGTTTTCCAGAGAAACCTGTTTTTGAACTGCACCCAGTTCATACGCTACACGCGGCATACCGTAAACGATGGATGTTTTTTCGTCCTGACCTAAAGTCCAGGCCCCCTGTTTACGCATTCCTGCAAGTTCTACAGCACCGTCTTTACCCATACCTGTCATAATTACGCCGAGAGAGTGGTTTCCAAAAACCTTACCGACAGACTCAAACAAAACGTCTGCGGAAGGTCTGTGACCATTGCGCTGAGGCTCCTGACTTGTTCTGAGTGTGTATGAACCGAGGCCTGAACGTTCAACATAAATATGATAGTTACCCGGAGCAATGTAAACATGTCCGTTCTTGAGGGTTTCGCCGTCAATTGCCTCTGTAACCGACAGAGGACAAATTCTATCCAGAGATGCAGCAAACTCTTTTGTAAAGCCAGCCGGCATGTGCTGAACTACGAGAATCGGCTGTTTAACTTCAGGGCTGATTTCCCTAAAAACGTCTCTCAGGGCATTTGGTCCACCAGTTGAAATTCCGATTGCAATAATATCAACACGGCCTGGATTAGTAACCGGAGTGATTACTGCAGGCTGTTTGCGTTCAACTTTAAAATCAAATGGCGGAACAACAGGAATTTTTGGCGCCGAATGAACCGGACGGCTGCCCATAGCTTCCTGGAGTTTTCTTTCAATTGCCCTGTCTTCTGCAAGTTTTGAATAATATTCTGAGCTGTAAACCTGTTTGCCTTTTGAGCGGGCACGTGCACCGCCATAAGAGGCAATCATTTCTACGAGACGGTCAGCAACTGCGTTGATGTCCATAGAAACTGAACCGTTAGGCTTTGTAATAAAATCGCTCGCACCAAGTTCGAGGGCTTCTACGGTAACAGCGGCTCCCTTTTCTGCGATTGATGAGAGAATGATAACAGGGACATCGCCCCCGCTCTGCTTACGGTATTTGAGGTAATCAATACCTGTCATAACAGGCATTTCTATATCGAGGATAATTACATCCGGGTTACAGGCAGCAACTTTATCTATAAGAATCTGGCCATTCATGGCTTTGTCGACAACATGCATTCCAGGAGTACCATCAATAACTCTGGAAATGACATTACGCATCAAAGCCGAATCATCACAAACAAGTACACTTATATCATCCATAGCCTTAATTCCTTAAAATTAAACGTTCTTCTGATAAAGACAAGCCCAGTCAGTTTTGAGGAATTCGAATTTTGTTTCCATTCCGAACAAAGATTCAGAGTGGCCGATGAATAAATAAGATTTAGGACCCATAGCGTCCCAGAATCTGTCGATACAAGCCTTTTGAGCCGGTTCATCAAAGTAAATAAGAACATTACGACAGAAAACTACATCCAAATTTCTCATACCAGAATCGTTACGAAGGTTATGGTAGTCAAACTTAATTGTAGACATCAAATCTTGTACGACCTGATAGCCTTTATCATTTTTAATAAAATATTTGCTTAAAAAATTAGGTGGAATTCCGGCAATGCGGGACTCCGGGTAAAATCCCTGCTGGCCAACCATCAGAGACTTAAGTGAAATATCAGAAGCTGTAATCTGGAATTTAAATGGAGGAGGAAGAATTTCCTTGAGAATCATTGCGATTGTGTACGGCTCTTCTCCTGTTGAACATCCGGCACTCCAGATTTTGATCGTGTAATCCCCGGCCTTCTTTTTTTCTTCAATAACATGAGGAATTACATAATGAATGAGCGCATCAAAGTGCGGCTGATTTCTAAAAAAGCGTGTAAGATTTGTTGTAACCGAGTCAAGCATAATATTCATTTCTGCTTCGTCAGACATAATCAAATCATAATACTCTTTGATAGTTCCAAGGCTCTTTTCGCGGAGCTTTTCCTTTAAACGAGAATCAAGAATTGAACGATTCGTTGTCGAAAATGTGATGCCGCTCTTGTCATAAATGACTTTGCGGAACATATCAAATTCTGCATCTGTAAGTAAACCAGTCATAAGGATAATTATAATCCGATAAATCTGAAATAGCAATTAAATTGCTCATCGTAACAGAATTTTCTCCGTTGACAAAAAACGAGCGTAATGGGAAAATTACGAAAATGCGCTTATTCAATAAAGTATCCGGTACAGCACTTTTCCTGATTCTCACAGTATCATGTTCCCTCAATTATGGAAACGAACAAAGTTCTGAAAGTTCTGTTCCTGAATTCAGCTTTGAAAACGCAACATACAACAGATATTCAAATAATAAGAAGACTGCAGAAATCAAAGCGGGCCGTCTTGAACAGTACAAGAGCGACGGAAGGTCCTACGCAAAAGACGCACAGTTCAAAACCTACAACGATGACGGCGACCTCGACACCGAAGGCGAATGCTCACTGCTTGCAGCTGACACCCGCGAAAAACACTACAGCCTTTATCAGGACATCACACTTTCACTTCACAGCCAGGACCTGACCTTAAACGCACAGGCACTTTTTTTTGACGGCAAAACAGAACAGCTCACAGGTTCAATCGATGACAATGTAAAAATCATCCGCAAGAACACAGAAGTTACCGGCAGAGGTTTTTCTGCAAGCGGCGTAAACCGCACGTATTCTTTTAATTCATCAATCTCCGGAACCGTTACCGAAAGCGAAGAAAAAGACGATGAACTTCCTGAAGTAAATGCTGAGGAAGGCCGGTAATGAAGAAAATCATTATATTGCAGGCCGCATTTTTTCTCACTGCCGCATTATCAGCTGAAACAATCAACTTTTCCGCAGATTATATGAAGGGAACTGCAGGAAGCAAAACGGATTCAACGACACTTGAAGGAAACGCCTTTGTTAAGACTGACACGATGGAAATAAAGGCGGATTCAATTGAATTGTCCGGCGATGACTTTAGATTCATTACAGCCGAAGGAAACGTAAAAGGCACAAACTCCGAAAGCCAGCTTGAATTCGACTGCGGCCGGATGAAGTACGACCGTAAAACCAAAATTGCCCGCCTCGAAGACTCAGTTCACCTCGTTGATACGGCAAACAATGTAACAGCTGACGCTCAGATTATTGAATATAACCAGGATTCAGAAACTGCGGTCATGCAGATTGCAATCACACTCAAACAAAAAGACAATACCTGTACTTCTGCGTACGCAATTTACCGCAAAAAGGCCCAGATGCTCGAAATGAGCGGAAACCCGAAAATTGTTCAGGGCAAGGATACTTTCCGCGCACAGGAAATTACCCTCAACCTCGAAAGCCAGGAAATCACGCTTGACGGTCGTGTCCGCGGTACAGTAAC
>JAILFZ010000029.1 GCA_024697295.1 Treponema sp. | reverse complement strand
CTCGACGGTAACATCGTTAAAAAACTCTCGAACGGCCGTGTAAAAGCCGGAACTCACTACTTTAAGTGGGACGGAACAAACAATGCCGGTAACGCAGTCGCACGCGGACTTTATTTTATCCGTGTTGTCGGAGAAGGCGTGGATGAAACCCGTAAAGTAATGTGTGTTAAAGAATAGTGCTGATTGTATAAAAATGCACTTTTTTGTAAAATAGCGCAATGGACTTACTTAAAAAACTTGATGAACTTGACGAGCGTTATAAGGAAGTTTCAAAGCTCGTACAGGATCCGGATCTTGTAAAAGACCCAAAAAAGTACAAAGAAACAATGTCTGAATACGGTCATCTTACCGAAGTAACAACTCTTGGTGCCCAGTACCGTAAGGTTCTGCAGGGAATTGAAGATGCAAAAATGATGATTACTGCAGAAGACGATCCTGATATGAAAGAAATGGCTCGCGAAGAGCTCAAAACACTCGAAGAACAGCGTCCAGAAATGGAAGAGCAGATTAAACTAAAACTGATTCCGCCTGATCCGCTCGACGAAAAAAACATCATCCTCGAAATCCGTTCAGCCGCAGGTGGCGACGAAGCAAGTCTTTTTGTCCGCGATATGTGGGAAATGTACATGCACCTTTGCGACAGAAAGGGCTGGAAATATGAAAACATGGAAGCCCAGGAAACAGAAGTCGGCGGATTCAACAAGATTGTAACTAAAATCGATGGTAAATTCGTATATGGAACTTTGCGCTGGGAAAGCGGTGTTCACCGTGTACAGCGTGTTCCTGCAACAGAAAGCCAGGGGCGTTTGCAGACTTCGACAGTAACTGTTGCAGTTTTGCCGGAAGCCGAAGAAACAGAAATCGACATCAAGCCTGGTGACGTTCGCGTTGACGTAATGCGTGCCGGTGGACCTGGCGGTCAGTGTGTAAACACAACAGACTCTGCCGTTCGCCTCACACATATTCCGACAGGTATCGTTGTAATTCAGCAGGACGAAAAGAGCCAGATTAAAAACAAGGCAAAGGCCTGGATGGTTTTGCGTGCCCGTCTGTTTGATCTTGAACAGAGCAAAAAAGACGCAGAACGTTCGGCAGTCCGCAAAAGCATGGTTGGAAACGGAGACCGTTCAGAAAAAATCCGTACCTACAACTATCCTCAGGACCGCGTAACAGACCACCGCATCAACCTTTCAGTTCACAACCTGCCTGGATTTATGATGGGCAACATGGACGAAATGCTCGACGCGCTTAACGTTTACGCAAAAGAAGAACAGTTCAAGAGTCTCGAAGCGTAAAGGTAAAATCTTCAGAGTTTAATGACGGTAGGGCAGTTTAAAAAGAATGCAGTCAGTCTCCTGAAAGACAGTCCGACACCTGCGCTGGACGTGGATGTTCTGCTGCAGTTCTTTTTAAATCTTGATAAAACTCACCTTTTGATGAGCCGCGATGAAATAATTGCCGGCGACATCCTTCGTAAATTGAATTCCGCCGTTGAACAGAGAAAGAATGGACTTCCTGTTGCGTATATTACGGGGCACAAAGAGTTTTTTGGACTTGATTTTGCCGTAAGTCCCGCTGTTTTGATTCCAAAACCTGACACCGAGCTCCTTGTTGAACTTGCCGTTAATTCAATTGAATCCATAACTTCAGAAAAAAAAATCCGTGTCCTTGATATGTGTACCGGAAGCGGCTGTGTTGGAATCAGTTTGTTCAAGACGCTTTCTTCGGGCGTGCAAATTGAATTAACCCTCGCCGATATCAGCACTGACGCCTTAAATATTGCACAAGGCAATGCAAAAAGACTTTTGGGAAGCGATACTCAAAATATTCAATTTATACAGACAAATCTTTTTCAGAATATCTCAGGTTCATTTGACATGATTGTGACCAACCCGCCATATGTTCCGCATAACGAGGCTGTTGAACTTTTACAGGACGGCCGCTCGGAGCCGCTTCTTGCCCTCGACGGAGACGTAAACTCTGACACAAGCTGGAATGGTCAAAACGACGGACTTTCCCTGATTAAACGCCTTGTAGTTCAGGCAAAAGACCATCTTGCAGACGGCGGTCTTCTTCTGATGGAAACCGGCGAATACAACGCCAGGCCAACGGCAGATTTTTTTGCTCAAAACGGTTTTACCGGCGTAATAATCGAAAAAGACTTGAACGCTCTCCTTCGGGTTGTTCGCGGCTCTTATAATTTTAAGGCGTAGAGCGGACGCGGCCTTGGGAAGGCTATGGTTAGCCAGTCATCTTTTACTGTCTTAATTGCAATTTTTGTGCGATAATATTTGTATGAAACACACAACTTTATTTAAATCTCTTGCCGCAATTGCAATTGCAGTTGCGCTTACAGGATGCTCGCGCGAAGAAGAAGCCAAAGCCTTTATCAAACAGTGCGAAACCCAGAATGAAAGTCCTGCGCTTGAAGCTCTTTCGATTAAAGACAACGGCTTGTTTGAGGCGGTTGTTGCACAGGGAGCCGATGTTAATATCCTTGGCCGTGACAATATAACTGCATTGATGTGGGCGTGCCGTACCGGAAACAAAAAACAGGTTCAGATTCTGCTCAACGCAGGTGCTGAGACAAATGTTTACAGCAGCGAAGGAATGGGTCCGCTTGAATATGCTGTTCTTTCGGGTAATGCTCAGGTTGTCGATATGGTTGCAAAGGCCGGTGGTGATGTAAACCATGTAAACCGGGGAGACCAGACTCCGCTGATTACTGCCGCTGCTTCAAACGATTACAAAACTATTACTGTTCTTGTATTGAACGGAGCAATCGTTGACTGGCAGGATTCTAACGGAGATACCGCTTTGATGTACGCGGTTTATAATAATGCTTACAAGGCGGCAAAAACTCTTGTTAATCTTGGAGCGGCTCCCGGTGTCATAAACAGTGATGGAAACTCTCCGTTTTCAATTGCGGACAGCACAATGAAAAAATATCTGAGCCGGGATTAACAGAATTCAATAAAAAAAGACTTTCCCGTTAAAAAGAACACCCCCTAAACCGGACAATAAAGTTCAGTTTAGGGGGTGCATTTTATTTGTGTGTGTTTGTTATTCTTCAGTCAAAGATTAGTACTTTGTTCTTGAAGAAATCTGGCCTTCTTTGTTGTTGCGGATTGTATTGCCTGAGAACTTCATCTTAGCTGTGTTTCCGTTAGCGTCAACACCGTATTTG
>JAILFZ010000017.1 GCA_024697295.1 Treponema sp. | reverse complement strand
ATCGGCTGATAAGCAAACTTTATCTGCTCCGGGTGAGACATTACTTCTTCAATCGTAACTGCATCTTTGCCTTTAATCACGCCCTTTATTATAACAGCATTCAGATAATCTACAGATTTATATCTAAATATTATAAATATCGGGTTTTTATAAATAAAAATACAGAACCATGGAAACTACCAGGAAAGCGCGTCTGTCCTCGCATGATTGAAGGTAATAGGAATCCGACTGCGCTCGCTATGGCTCGCTTGCGAACCTTCAAAATGCTGCGGCAGCCGCTCGCTTTCCTTCCCGTTTCCATATTTGGCCTGTTTTTACAAATAACCCGATATTTTTCAGGTTTAATCGGTATTTTTCGAATCTTTCTGATTGAAAAGAAGTGCGGTGAATATAAAAAGGATACCGCAGGCTTTAAAAAGCGTGATTTCCTCATGCCACAAAAAAATGCCGGCGAGGGTACCCACCAGAGGTTCAACAGTGACAAAGATTGCGGCCTTTGAGTTTTCAAGTCCCGTAAGTCCAAAGGTGTAAAAAATGTAAGGAAGGACAGTACAGACAAGGGCGATTCCACAGGATAAAAGGACGGTAGTTGAATTCAACAATGGGGTAATGCCAGCCAGGTTTGAAAGCGGAACTGCAGAAAGCGAAGAAAACAGAAATGTATAAAAAGTTACTGTGAGCGAATCATATTTTTTAAGCGCAAACCTGCTGAAAATTGAATAAAGCGCGTAGCCGAGTCCTGCACAAAGTCCGATTAAAAAGCCCCTGAGGCTCAGGTGATTCTCTCCTCCCGCCCCGCTCACAAAGATACAGCCTGTAAAGGTCAATACAAGGGCAATTATCTTGAACTTTGTAATTTTTTCTCTAAAAAGAAGAGCCGACAGTAAAAGCACAAAGACCGGCGAAGTATACAGAAGAATTACGGCAACTCCTGCCCCGCTTTCAATAATCGTGTGAAAATAGCAGACGGAAAAAAAGGTCAGGCTGATTACGCCCGTTCCGACAAACATCCACAAATCGCGCAGTTCAATTTTTAAGAGCCTTCTGTTTTTAAAAAACAAAAAAATCAGCATAAAAACAGCCGACAGAACGCTCCGCACGGCAAGCACCTGCATTGAAGCAAATCCGGAGTTAACAAGGTTCTTGAGAAAGACAGAAATGATTCCCCAGAGGAATCCTGCAAGAACGGTAGAAAAAATGTACAGATTCATAAAGGGCAACCCGTAATCTGGTTATCACACGGACTGTTTTTTCCACTCGTTTATAAATTCAAGCATAAACTGCTGGACGTCCGAAAACCATTTTTTCTGGAACTTGCATGCCGGAACACCGATGTATCTGAAGTGCCAGCACTCCCACATATAGCCTGTTACGTCTTCGTATCCTTTTGGGAAGGAAAGGCTCCAGCCATAGTCTGCTGCGTTTTCGTAAACCCATTTTCCCATCTTTGTGTCGCCCCAGTCGTCTGTGATTGAACCAAAATCTACTGCACAGGCAAGCTGATGCTGGCTTGTTCCGGGTCTTGCGCTGTAACGTTCTGCAAGTTCCAGTCCGTCCTGAGCGCAGTAACGGTTAAAAAGCCCTTCCTGATATTTGTAAGAGCGGTAAGTTGAACTTACCATCAGTTTGATTCCGTCGGCAAGGGCCGCGCGCGAAAGATCTTCGAGGGCCGCATAACTTTCAGGCCTTAATGACAAATCGTTCCGGCTTACATTCCAGATGTCACGCTGGCTTACTTTAATCAGGCCCTGAGGTACATAGTCCGGGCCGACCTTATTTTTTTTATCGATTAAATAATAAAGGGACAAATCTGTTCCGTGATGGGCGTCATCCCAGGCGAGCACTTCCTTTAAGTCACTCAAAAACTCAGCCGGGTCTCCATTCGGAATTGATGCCTTACAGCGTTCTGACATTGCATTTAGAACAGCTGACAGTTTTTGAATTTCCGGGTCTGCTTTTTGAAGCGCTGGCTTTGCATCTGATTTTTTTGTGCAAGCGCTGAAAAGAACAGCTGATGCGAGAAAAACTAAAATTGATTTTTTCATTTTATTGAACTTCCGTTACTGAGTGTATAAATAAAAAAGTGTCCGAAAAACCGGTATCGTCAAGAGCCTTGCGGCTGTATGGAGACGGGTTCATTATGTACAATTTGTGTTTATTATCAAGTCCGTCGTTAAAGCCTGCCATGATAATTCCGACACCCGTGGAATCGATTGCTTCTACCTGGCTCATTTCGAGGACGAGGTTTGAATTTTTGATCAAATCATAAACCTTGTTTGAAAATTCCTGGGAAGTATATGAATTAATTACGCCTGAAAGTTCGAGGAGAGTGTAGTTGGCGCCGTTTTTTTCTGTAATTTTAAGTTGATCCATTTAATTCCTCCATAATAAACACCGCATTAGCAGCCTTGCATGAATTCAATTTTTATCATGCTTTTTCCCTGCTATTTTGAAAGCCTCTTGATAACCAAAATACTTACGTCGTCGTCCAGTTCCTTTGAAAGGAAGTTTGTACAGGTCTGGTAAACTGTTTTGGCAATGCGTTCTGCAGTAAAGGTTGTGCTTTCTGTGATTGATTTTTGAATCCGCTCCTTGCCGTATGTTTCGCCGCGCAAAGATTTTGAATCAATCAAACCGTCGGTACAGGTTACGATGATATCTCCCGGATTCAACTTAACCTTTTTAACTTTAATCAGATGTGAAATGTCTTTAACAAAGCCGAGTACACGGCCATCACCCTGGATTTCGATTACGTTGTTATACGATCTTGTGTACAGGAACAAAGAAGGAACTCCACAGTTGATGTAATAAAGCGTATCGTCGCTAAAGTCAATCAAACCGAACATACCTTCAAAAAAGGTGCCCTTTGGAAGATTGAACCGGATAAACTGGTTTACTTTTTCTACGAGGAGTTTAAAGTCGCGGGTTTCTTCAAGATAAGTACGGATAATAGACTTGATGATGACCATACTCATGGAAGCACTGATACCCTTGCCGCTCAGGTCACCGAGTACAAAGATGTGGCGGTGATCGGTCAGGCGGATAAGATCAACAAATTCACCGCCGATGTTGTGGGCATGTTCCATGATATAACCTGCGTCGTAGTGCGGATTTTTAATCGGATCCATGTTTTCCTGAATCGAAGTAATAATCTGGCTCGACATGCGGATTTCGCGGTTTACGGTACCGACGATTGACTGGTTTGCGATGTTCTTCAGGTAGTAGCCGAATACAAAGAAGTATGAATACAGCTTTGTGAATGTAACTGAGTCGTATTCGCTGTAGATGTTACCGCCGGCCTTTGGTCCAAGAAGCATTGTACCGATCAGGTGACGGCCTTCTGCAAGGAGAATAATCGCATCTGAGTCTGTTGAATTGAAGAGCTTTAAAAGTTCTTCTTTATCGCTTTCATAGGCGTGTCCGTTTTCTACCGCACTTTTTAATACTACAGTACGGTTCTGGTTTAACATTGAGTCAAATACAGAATCGGTCGCGCTTAATTCAATCTGTTTTTCTTTTTCAAAAACCGCCCTCAGTTTGCCTTCGTTTTCTACGAGGATTGTAATTTCTGACAAACCGAGGTTGTGGGAGAATATTGTTTCCATCGCCTTAACGATTTCTTCCGGCTCTCCGCTATAGTCCATTTTAGAAAGCTGATCTTCAAATGTGTCTGCATACTGGAATGAACGGAAGTACGCACGCTTTGAAAGGAATTTTGAAACCTGATACGAAATGGTTACGGCAGCAGCAATTACCGCACTGATGTACAGGATGAACAAGAAAAGATTTTTTGCGGCAATCGGCCATAAACGCGGAAAGAAGAATCCTACGATAAACGCCGGAATCAGATAACTTACCGTAAAGGTTACCGCAACGCCGATTACGTATTTTAAGTCGTACAAAAAGTTCTGCATTGCAGAATAAGAAATCAATACCTGGGCAAGGCCAACACCAAAGAGAATAAGTGTTGAGAACATCGGAACACGACCTGTAGCCTTTCCGATTATGACAACAGCGAGCCAGCCGATAAGGAGGGAAAGGGCATTCATTACGGTTTTCTGCATGTTGAGGCGGTCTTCACGGTTTTCGGCACGCAAAATCATTATTAAAACAGAAACAGCAGGTCCTGCAAAAAGGATTATTAACTTGTACAAATCATACAAAGTGTACGGGAAGTACAGGGAGAGGCGTCCCTCAAACAACGGTGTCGAATTAATCTGGATTCCCAGAAAGTCCGTGATATTGATATCCTTAACTTTTGTAAAACAGAACCAGCATGAAAGAATTATCAGAATCCATCTGACGGCTTTAACAGAGGTCGGCCTTTCATAAGACGGAAAAAGAATACAGTATGTACAAAAGTCGATTGCGTAGACGGTGGCAAAAATGAGCGAAAGACGGACAAACAGGAGCATCAGTCGGTCAGGGTGATAGATTGATGACCAGATTGTAAGAGCCATAAAGCCGAGGGCTGCCGCAAGGAAGTAATCCATTGTTACGAGAGGATTGTCTACATCTTCCTTAGTCTGGTTTTCTGTGTAAAAAGCAAGCCCTACCATAAAGGCTGCCATTGCAAGATTAAGAACTACGTAAATCATTTGAATTCCCCCTACCCCTGAACTTTTGCAACAAGCATTGTAACGTCATCATGAAGCCTTGTATCTGCGTTCCATGACAAAACAAGATCTACAATATCCTTGATAAATTCATCAGGGTCCTTTGAAGCACTCTTTTTGATTGTATCCTTGTAGATTTCAGTATCACCAAGTTCAACCTTGTCTGCGTTCATTACTTCTGATACACCGTCAGAGGCCATCATAATCAGGTCGCCTGAGAAAAGTCTCTGTTCAGAAACTTCTATGTCATCGATAGGAATGATTCCGACGATTGAACAGTTGGAACCGAGAGATTTGATTCGGTAACCTTCCGGAGAACGGGTTACAATTATCGGATCCGACATTGAAGCGTTGATATAGCGGATTGTCATCTTCTGGGTATCGATAATTCCCATGAACAATACAGTGTACTTGTCCTGAAGATGCATTCCCTTGATTGCCTTATCAACTGCCTGAATAATACCCGGCAAATCTTCTTTGTTTTCCTTGATTTTTACCGTGTTCATCACAAGACCCATGACAAGGGCGGCGGCAAGACCTTTACCGGAAACGTCTCCGAGCATTACAAGAGTTTTATGTTCATCAATCGGAAGGACTGAATAATAGTCACCCGATACGTTGATCAGCGGTCTGAAATATGCGCCGAGCTTTAAGCGTTCAGGCTCCGGCATTTTCTGCGGAAGAAAGGAACGCTGTGTCTGGGCAAGCTGTTCCCATTCTTTTGAAAGTTCAGAAATATCTGAAAGGCCGCGGATTGTCTGCGCACGAATCTGGAAGCGGCTGAATTCCTCAAAAAGTTTTGGATAGGTTTCAAGGTCAAATTGTCTTGTATAACGGCAGAAAACATACAGGTGGTGTCCGTCGCACGAAAGGAAGAATCCGCGCGCATCACGGACTTTTGAAACGATACCAAGGTTTTCGCCGAGGTAGTAAACGCCCTGTCCCCAGTCGAGAGGAAAGTTATGTGCAAGTTTGTCCATGATTTCAGGGCTGCTTGAAAGGCGGTTAGGACTGTTGTACAGAACGTAGTTGTTTGTGCGGTCGACATACAGAACGGAACAGTCTGCCTGCTCTTCGAGAATATTTGCAATAAGAGAATAAAAGTCTTCCATCGAGTAGCAGAAGCGGAGTTTTTCGGTAAATTCTGTCAAAAAGGCAGTGGCACCGTGTCTCATTACACGTTTTTCGAGGTTTATGCGCGAAAAGCCGTAAACAGCACTTGCAATCAAAAGCAGCATGCCGAACAAAACTGAAGTTACTGTTACCGGGAAGGTGTTTGAGTAATCCCTGAAGTCGTTGATTTTTGTCTGTGGAATCAGATAACTGGCCAGCAGAATAAATGTTATGGCAATAAAAAGGTAAACAAAAGTTAGAATTGTTCGTCTGCGCGCTTTATACATAAATACCTCATTAAAAATTTATACTATTTTACCACATTATCGGCACTTTTAACGATAAATTTTAGAATTGAAAGATGAAAGTTAAAAAAGGAAAGCGCAAGGCTATGGAAGGGTGACGCAGTCAGATACCGCAACGGTCTTTAGCCCGTGCGGTACCGAGCGTTAGCGAGCCCTGGAACAGCCGGCCCGGCTTGCCGGGCGGCGCCCAAGTCATTTTATTTTACAAATTCTTTTTTGAGGAAGTCCAGGTCAAGTTCAGGATAGAGAACAAACTTGCTCAACAGATTCTGTACGCGTTTTGAAGCTGCTGCCTTAACTTCAGGATCAAGGTTGATTTTTCCCTTGGCAGGTTTGCCGTCTTTTGTAAGGCCTGGTTTTGTTCCCTTGAGAACCTGGTCGATGATTGAAGCAACTTCCTTCATTTCTGATTCACCCATGCCCAGTGTTGTGAGGGCAGGAGTTCCGAGACGAAGGCCAGAAGTCCACCATGCGCCGTTTTTATCGTATGGAAGGGCGTTTGCGTTTACAGTTACGCCGCATTCAAACATTGCAGCTTCGGCCTGTTTACCTGTAAGACCGTAAGATGTAACGTCTGCGAGCATGAGATGGTTGTCTGTACCGTCAGTCTGGAGGCGAACTCCAATGTCCTGCAATGCTTTTGCAAGAGCCTGAGCGTTTTTAACAACCTTCTGTGCGTATTCCTGATAAGCTTTTGAATTGGCTTCCTTAAATGCAATTGCTTTTGCTGCCATAACGTGCGGGAGTGGTCCGCCGAGAACCATTGGACAACCCTTGTTAACGTAGTCGGCAAATTCTTTTTTACACAAAATCATGGCACCACGCGGTCCGCGGAGTGTTTTGTGTGTTGTTGTAGTTACAACGTCTGCCCATTTTACCGGATCATAGTCGCCTGTAAATACTTTACCAGCAACGAGACCTGCAAAGTGTGCCATATCAACCATCAATACTGCTCCGCATTTGTCTGCAATTTCGCGGAAGCGTTTAAAGTTGATTTTGCGCGGATAAGCTGAATAACCTGTCAAAAGGATGAGAGGTTTAACTTCCATTGCCTGCTTTTCGATTGCATCGTAGTCCAAAAGACCTGTTTCTTTGTCAACACCATAAGGATGGCTTTCGAACATGCGGGCAGAAACGTTCATTTTATAACCGTGTGTAAGGTGACCGCCGCAAGAGTAGTCGAGACCCATGAGGCGCTGGTTGCCGAAGCGTTTGCGCAGTTCAGCAAACTGGGCGTCAGTAAGGTCGTTCAATGATTTTACGCCGAGTTCTTCGAGGGTTGGAGTTTCAACTTTTGCAGAAAGGATTGCCCAGTATGCAACAAGGTTTGTGTCAGCGCCTGAGTGCGGCTGAACATAAGCATAGTCTGCACCAAAAAGTTCTTCAGCTTCGTGTGCAGCAGTATTTTCTACAGAGTCAACGTTAACACATCCACCATAGTAGCGGTGTTCAGGATAACCTTCTGCGTATTTATCTGTAAGGAGGTTGCCCATAGCTGCCTGAACGGCAAGTGAACAGTAGTTTTCTGAAGCGATGAGTTTCAAGTGACTGCGCTGATTCTGAATTTCGTTTACAACGTCAGCAGCAATAGAAGGATTTACGCTTGCAACCTGCTGAAGATTTGCAACATAAGCACACATTGCGGCAGTAGGTTTGCCACCGCATGAATTAAGATAATTTTCCAATGGTGTAGACATGATTTTCTCCACAAAAATAATGATGACTCATTTTAGCGAAAATGACTTTCAGTGTCGAGAAGTGCATTAAAAACGCTTTATTAATTTTTTTTAAGAATTCAGCGTGTTATAATTAAATTTATGCTGGGTGTTAAACTAAAATATTACAAACTATTCTTTCTCCGCAATACTGAATTTGCCCTCTACCTGCTGGGCTTTTTTGGTCATGTTTTTTTTACGCCCTTATTCAGTTTTTACGGTTTCCAGAGCCTCTTTGTATACAACTTTGTAATGGCTCTGATTTATGGAATTTTCATTCTGCTTTACTCTTCATGGTACCGTAACTTTTTTATGACATTTGCATGCATGGAAGTTCTGTTGAATTCACTTGTGATAACGGCAGTAACCGGTGCCGACATGGGAACGGTCCTCTTTTCCGTCTGCATCGTCCCTTCGCTCTTCTTCTTTTCGCACTCCAATAAAGATTCACACAAATACTATATTTTTCTGTCGGTTATTGCGGCAACCTTTACGCTGCTTGTAATTTTGCAGCAGTTTGCGCGCCCGGACCAGTTTATCAAGGATTACCTTACAGCGGTAACAGTCTATAAAAGCCTGTACAGATTTCACACGGTACTTTCTACGATTTCCACATCTCTTTTTATCATTTATCTGTGTGCGGTAACCCGTATCAAGCTCAAACGCGCCTCATACAAAACACGGCGCCGCGAGCAGGAACTCTACAACATGGCCAACCATGACCAGCTGACAGGTCTTATGAACCGCCGCCGCATTCTGTACTTTTTTGAAGAATTTGAACGTCTGAAAAACGAAAGCGGAATCGATTATTCAATCTGTATTTTTGACATTGATAATTTTAAAGTTGTAAACGACACTTACGGCCACTACGCAGGCGATATTGTACTTAAAAAGGTAACGTCTGTGGTCCAGTCGCTTATGCCTGCAAATTCACATATTGCACGCTGGGGCGGCGAAGAATTTCTGATTATTTTTAACGGGGCAAGTCCTCAGATTTATTACGACCTTGAAAACATGCGCCTTGCAGTTCAAAAAGAAAAAATTGATTTTGAAGGCAAGGAAATAAAAATCACCATCACATTCGGGTTGAGTTCTTCAAGGGCGGCAATTAACTATGACAGGGTAATCACCGACGCAGACACTATGCTGATGTACGGCAAACAGCACGGAAAGAATCAGGTCTGTGTTTCGAGAAAATTTTAGGAGCAGGCATGCGAAAATTAAATATACGGCGAAAAATATTTTCTCCACGTAACAAAACTCTTCCGGTTTTTCTCTTTTCGTTTTTGTGCCGGATTGTATGGGCTCCGTTTTTGTTTATGCTTCCTCACGATATATTTCTGCCGCTTGCTGTCAGCAATGTTTGCGTTGCCAGTTCAGACGCGCTTTTGTGCATTTTTTATTCAAAATTATCACGCATCAAAAGCCTTACAATTTTTACGATTACCCTTATTTTCTTCTGCTGTTACGAAGCATTTACAACAAGACTTGTCTGTGGGATGGAATATGTAATCTGCGCAAACTTGTCGGCAATTTTTCTTTTTACAACAAGAAATAAGGTTACCAAAAAATATTATCTTGTAATGATGGGACTTCTTGTAGGTGCCCTTTCCTATTTGATTTATGTCAAACTTACAAGCCCTGCCCTTTTAACCTTTTACATTCCGGTAAACCGCCGTCTGACACTTGTAAGCCAGATTTTTTACATGGCGGCATCCCTGATTTTTTTGCTCTACGCAAGTATCACGACTGACAACATGCTCCGCAAATTTACAAAAAAGCGGAACTTCCTGCACGAACAGCTTGAATATCTGGCCAAACACGATCCGCTGACAGGTCTTATGGACAGAAGACGCACACTGGACATTTTTGCGGAAGTAGCCGCTCACAAAAAATTTGACGGCACCGAATACGGAATCTGCATCTTTGATATCGATGATTTTAAAAAGGTGAATGACACCTGGGGTCACGGAGCAGGCGACTTTATCCTTAAGTCGTTTACCCACGCAATCTGGGATCTGCTTCCCAATCCGATTAAAATAGGGCGCTGGGGCGGCGAAGAGTTTGTAATTGTGTTTCCATCCATCGACGACAACACAATTTTTCTGCTCGAAGACGTACGCAGGCAGATAGTTAAAAAACCTGTAGTTTTTGAAGGGAACACAATTCCCATTACGGCAACCTTCGGGATGAGCTCTTCAAGAAATGCAGGTTCCCCGATGGAAGTTCTAAACGATGCGGACGCAATGCTTTTGACCGGCAAAAACTCAGGCAAAAACAGGATTGTAATCTCCGAAAAATTTTAGTTCAACCGGTGGCGGGCGAAAGACGGCTTTAGGGGCCAAGAAACATGCTTGAGAATACAATTCAAAAATGTTATATTCTCGGTATGAACAAAAAAATCACTTTTACAATTATCGCAGCTGCCCTTACAGCTGTTTTAGCTTCATGCAGTTCAGTTCCTAAAGAAATCCCGGAATCTCTGACCGCGCAGGAATTGATTCAGCTCGGACAGTCAAATTTTGAATCAGGAAATTACAAGGCGGCACTTGCCTACTACAATACAACGGTTGAGCGCTATGCTGACTTTCCTGCAATTTATGTGGAAGCACAATACGAAATTGCACACCTGTACGTTAAAGAAAAGAAATACGACCTTGCAGTTCCGGTTCTTAATGAATTAAAACAGATGTACAATTCAACAGCTCCAGGAACTCTTCCTGCCGCTTATAAAAAACTTGCCGAAATCGAATTTGAAAAGATTCCGGCCGACAAGAAAAACTAACGGCCTCTGGCGCTTTTATCGTCCGGAACGATAATGGCGTCAATCACAACGCCTTTTGCCTTTGCGGTCTGCGCTACAAGTTCTTTTGAATACTTGCCTGTACCGCGTGGCGTTGGATGAGGTTCTGCGTCACCTATCAGGATAATCTTTCTGGTTGCGTCAATTCTCCATTTATAAAACGTCAGGGAAGCATAGAGTGCTTCGTAAACCGCTTCCGGAATATCCCCGCCTTCGTTTCCGTAAATCACAAAGTTATTCAGGTTTTTGGTAAACACTTCAATTTTATCTGTAAACTCAAACCGTTTTACAGGAAGCCCCATCAGACGGTAGGTATCCCCGTAATCACGGTAAAGCAAAAGTCCGATTCTAAGGTTGCCGTAGTCTTTAAGGCTTGCAATCAGGCGTGGAATCCAGTCTTCACGCAGTTTCTGAACGTCATCTTTCATACTGCCGGTTGTGTCGATTGCAAAAATGACGTCAACTTTCTGTTTAGGGCTGATTCTTGCGAGGCTGTCCATAATGTCGTCCACAAGAGTGTCGGGACCGTGGCTGTAACACAAAGTTCCCCCGTTGAACTCAGCAATGTCTGAAAAGGCATTTGCGGCAACAGGGTTATAGTCGTCTGTCAAAACTACAGGTTCTTCAATTGCATCCGGAAGGGGAGCAGGTTCCGGGACCGGTGTAGGAGCCGGAACAGGCTTTTTTACCGGAGCGCCGAGGTCAAACATAAACGGGTTGTCGTAAAAAGAGCCCGTGTAGTCGCCGTATTTTTTTGAAAAGGCGCGGATGTTTATAAAGGTTCCCCTGTCGATTTTTATTGTTCCATGGCGGCTCCATTCGTAGCCGTAGGCGATTGTTGAAGGAATAAAAATATGAAAGGCCTGGCCGAACTGTTCGTCCTTTTCTGCAGTCGAATCAATCAGGCTGAATTTTGCCATTTCTGAAGAAAGTCTTTTTCCGTTAAGGAAGCGTATTTCGTCTCCGTTTACAGAGTTGTATTCAAGAGCGCGGTAAGCGTAGTTATCCATGTTGCCCGTCGGATCCTTTGTCGTTTCGGTCAGCATGATGGATTCAATTCCGGGCCGCTTACGGATAAAAAGATGGTAGCCGTCCGAGTCCTTAAACCTGCCGGAACCGCCTTCGATTCTGATATCCTCCCTGGAAATCAAAAGAGGTGAATTCTGGGCCAAAAGGGAAGAAAGTGAATAAAACGCTGCAATAATCAAAAAAAATGACTTTTTCATATTTTTTTATCGGTTTTTATTCTGATTGAATTTACATGAAACTGTGCTATAATAAGTTGAATTTATCGGAATTAAAGAAATGCAGTCAGAATTAAAGACATCAGAATTCGAATCAATTGACCTGAGCGAATTCATTGACAACAACAAGACGCTCGATAACACGGTTGAGACTGGAATCGTAGTTCTTACCGGGCGACAGAAAGTAATCGTAGACGAATTGAACCAGAAACTTGCAATCAATTCGCCTTCTCATCACGATTCATTTACAAAACGCATGGAAAACCTCAAGAACCTTGCAGTTTCCATTGCAGATTTTCCATCCCTTCTTGCACGCGCAAACATGACGGCAGACGTACGCACTCCGCAGGATATTATCGAGTCACTTGTAAGCACGGATTCTTACGGCGAAAGTTTTTTACAGCTTCCAAGCAAGGCAACCCTTGGAAAAGGCTTTCTTGTTGCAAAAATCCACACCTTTTCTGCCCTTACAAAACTTGCAGTTCAGGACAATGCGGATCCAAAACTCATCACTGCCTTCAAGGAAGAAACTGTTTCGATGATGTTTCTTCTTCTGGCAGAAGATGTTTACCTTAACCTTGTAAAAGATGATTCTCTGGATATAGATTTCAGACGGCAGCTTGCTACTTCCCTCCTCCTTTTGTGGGAACACCGCGCAGACCAGAACATTTCTGATATTTCGCCGGTTTTGACAAAGGTATGGAAGGCCCGCAGCACCCTGGCTCCGGCTTTTGGAACCATGATGGGAACAAGTGAACTTATCATGTTCTCGTTCCAGATGGACGAAGTATGGAGCAAGTTTATCAAAACCCAGCTTGCAATCCCAGAAGTAAGCCAGGCGATGGAAGAGTTTTTGTTCGGCATTTCCTACGAACAGATCAGCCGCCTCAAGCGCATGCTGCGCGAAAAGGGAATCAGCGCCATCGGCCGTGACGAAGTATCCAAGTTTCTGGGCGAACAGGTAACAACAGACGTAAGCGGCGACTACAAGGACTTTTATACCCAGTATTCAATCAGACGTGACAATGCGCGCGCCCGAAAGAGGCTTAATCTTGACGGACCGCACCGTACACTCGAAGACCACTTTATCCGCTTTGTAATGGAGCAGAACAGGGAGAAGCAGAACAATGACAGCTTCGCAAAATAAAGCCCCGGAAGAACAGAAAAAACTCCCATACCGCTTTGGCGAAAAAATCCGTCAGGTACGCGAACGAAAAGGCTATACCTTAAAAGTCGTTGCGCAGAGGGCGGGAGTCAGCGAAAGCCTTGTCAGCCAGATTGAACGCAACAAGGTAAGTCCTGCAATCGATACACTTCTCACAATTGCAGGTGTCCTCGACATCAACCTTGAGTATTTATTTGAAGAATATCACCGCTCACGTCCGGTAGAAATTATCCGCAGCGAGGAAAGACGCAAGATTAAGGAAGGCGCCATTCTTTACGAAGAAGTCGCAGCACCAAACAGCTCGGACGGTGAAAACTCGCTCGAAGCATTCAGAATTACGATTCCAGTGCACGGTCAGACACGCCGCGGCTCATACGGACATCTTGGCCGCGAAATCGGCTACATTCTCGAAGGCTCATGCCAGCTGCATTACGAAAACCTGACCTACGACTTAAAGGCAGGCGACAGCGTTTCGTTCTCGGCAAGCGTTACACACACAATCGTAAACACCGGAATCATGCCGGTTAAGGCAATCTGGATTGTAACTCCGCCCCAAAGGTTTATTCATTGATAAAACTCAATAAGTTAAAAGCGTTTGCACTCCTCGCACTTTTACTGGCAGTAACTTCCTGTTCAACCTTTAATCACAAGTTTGAACAGTCTTCAGAAGACCCGCTCCTGTATCAAAACCTTTACTGCCCAAAAACTTTTGACTGGAAGGCGGTAAGCGAAGGAGCCTGGTATTTTAGTTATTGCAACAGGGATTTTCCGGTTAAGTGGCACGCGGTAAAAATTGATTTGTCAAATCCAAACCTAAAAATTCACGCATTTCCGGATTCAACAGTAAAATACATTCAGAAAGACGGAAAGAAAACTGAGTTTTTTACAGGCCTTCGTCCGGCCGATTTTAATTCAAGTTTTGAATCCGACATTTTTATCAACACTTCGCCTTTTGCCGGTAAAGACGGCTCCTGGAACATCTGGGCAAAACTTACTTCAACAAGAAAAATTATCGGTATCCACAAGTTTGAAGGAATTGAATTCGCCCCGCCTGTTCAATCCTACGCTGCCCTGTGCTTTTTACGCAGCAAAGAAGGCTTTTCTGCCCACATTCTGCCGGCCCAGACAAAGGAGTCCCTTGTTGAATTTGAATACGCCTTCGGAGGCTTTTTTTCAATTTTACAGGATGGTGTAATACAGCCGTTTGAATACATCAGCCATGATTCAAGAACTGCCTGCGGAGTTTCAAAAGACAAAAAAACACTCTACCTCCTCGTAGTTGAGGGCGAACAGCTTTCAAAAAGCCGTGGACTGTCCTACCCGGAATGCGCCGTAATCTTTAAGGTCATGGGAGCAAGTGACGCAATGCAGATGGACGGGGGTGGTTCTGCGAGTATGTACGTAAACAGGAAAAATGTTCAGTCGTATACTGTCAGACGATATAATGCTTCGTTTTTAGGCTTTAGTTTTTAGAGATAAAACGGGACTTTTAATTGACAGTAAAGTCAAGATAAAATAAGATGTTTATTTATGGGGATTGTAACAAGTCAACAGATTACAAAATACTACGACCAGTATCGCGACACAGAAATTACATTCACAAAGGACATAATACGCGCAATCGGACTTGACCCACGCCAGATTTATGTCAAATGTAATAACGGTCAATGGCCCTGTATCATTAACTCAACCTCTTTCCAGCATGCAAAAATCATCGTTGGAACAAAGGGGGGGGCGTTTCAGTCTCTATCCAACAAAGACACAACAGGCATCAACATCCGTTTCTGCTTTTTTGAAACAGAAAACCAGCTGATGAGTTTTTTTGTAGCAGGACGTGTTACAAGCATTGTCCCGTACATGAATTCAAAAGACCTTGCGATAGTTACCCTTACCTTTACACAGCGTCCGCCTGATGATCTGATTGAAGTTATCGGACGCCTTCTCGAAGCAAACTCAAACGCAATCCGCCGCCGCGAAGAGCGTATTATCTTGAATGAAGATTCAAAACGAAAACTGGGACTCGTAAAAGAAGAAGCCATTATTATGGTTCAGGGGGTTCCGCGCCACTGTATCGTACGCGACCTTTCTTTTTCCGGGGCAAAGATTATTCTTCTCGGACTGTCTCAATTCCTTACAAATAAACCTGCAACGCTCCGCCTTGAATTTGAAGATCCGGACGAAGTACTCCAGTTGAATGGCGCAATTGTTGCCGCAGAACTTATCGAAGGCCGTAAAGACATCGTTGCCGCAAGCATGAGTTTTTCAGAAAAGATGGTTCCTCTTTCATACAAGCTTCACGTAAACAACTATCTTACAGCTGTACGCAAAACACAGCTGTCTGCAAGCGACCAGATTGCAATGCAGAGGGCAGCACAGGCAAGGGCCGCAGCCCAGGCTCAGGCTGCCCAGCAGGCACAACAGGCAGCTCCGGCTCAGGGCTCCCTTGCTCCACAGAACAATCAGAACGGCGGAAATTAGTTTTCCGCTTTAGTTTAATTATATTTACAGGTACTTTTTATGAATCCCTCAAATCCATTAGACACCGTTTACTTTATCAATTTCAGTGATGAGGTTAAGCTTTCCGGCAAAGGAATCCACATTGACCCGGCCATTCCGCTTCCTGTACAGAAAAAAGACAAGGACGCTCCGGGCACTTTTAACATGAAGGAACTTACAGAAGAGCAGATTCTCGCAGGTCTTCTGACAATCATGGCTTACGACAGTGACAACAAAAATATTCTGTACTACCGCTCGCTTTTAAAAAATGCACGCCCTAACCTAAAAAAAGAAATGACAGAAGCCGCAATCTTAAAAACAAAGAACGAAGACTGGGACATGGCCGAAGAACTTTACGCTGTTTTGCGCGGTTACGACCCGGAAGACGTTCCGACGATTTTGAATTCAGCGCTTTTCTTTGACCAGAGGGCTGATTCATACAGAAGAAACGGACTTATCGAAGATGCCGACGCTTACGATGACGAAGCCCTTCACTTTTATAAAATGGCAATGGACAACGAACCTGCAGTTCCAGACGCTTTCTTTAACAGCGGTTTTTTCTACCTTAAGCAGTACAACTTTGCAGAAGCAAAAAGCTGTTTTGAAACATACCTTGCCCTGACCTGCGATGAAACAGACGAATCAATGGGCGAAAACGGACTTTACAAAAAGAACCGCGCACAGCAGTTAATCAACCAGATTAACAACCGCAACATGGACGACGACCACTTCAGGGCCGCCCACAAACTCATTGCAAACGGCGAAGAAGAAAAAGGCCTCGAAGAAATCCGTGCTTACCTGCAGAAAAATCCTGATGTCTGGAATGCGTGGTTTATGCTCGGCTGGGGACTGCGCCGCCTTGAACGCTACGAAGATGCCAAAAAGGCATTTGAAAAAGCACTCTCACTCGATGGCGGAGAGACTGCCGACACATACAACGAACTTGCAATCTGCTGCATGGAAGAAAAGGATCTTCCAAAGGCAAAAAAATATCTGGAAAAAGCTCTTTCAATGGACGGCGAAAACACCAAGATTATTTCTAACCTCGGTTATATCGCACTCAAAGAAGGAAATCCAGCCCTGGCAGCCAGTTACTTCCAGACCGTTCTTGAATACGATCCGAACGACAAAATCGCTCTTGCAGAACTTAAAAATATGGACGTTTAACTTTTATGACCGGAAGTTTGAGTTTTAAGCAGAAAGTTTTTATTTTTCTTTCACTGATTGAATTAACCGTGCTTTCTTCGTGCTCGGCACAAAAGCTTCCGGTAAAGGATTTTATGATTCAAAAAGCAGACGGCTCCCGGATAAAAGTCAGCTGCGAAATGGCAGTAAAACCTGAAGAAAGAAACTTTGGCTTTATGGAGCGCAAAAATATCCCGGACGGGACAGGAATGCTCTTTGTTTTTGAAAACGACCAGTTTTTAAGCTTTTGGATGAAAAACACACCTCACCCGCTTTCAATCGCATACATCGACAGCAGCGGACGCATCCGCGACATCTTTGACATGACTCCGTTCAGCCTGCAGAACATCAACAGTACGGTCAGCGTACGCTACGCGCTCGAAGTTCCTCAGGGCTGGTTCAAAAAGAATGGAATTAAAACAGGCGACAAAGTTTTAGGTCTGTAAAGGCAGCCAAAAATTAAAGGCCGGACAGGAAGTCTTCGACGGATTTTTCTTCGACAGTTTTCTGGACTCCGCTTTTTTCCTGCATTTTGTCAAATGCACGTGCGTCAATGTATTTGAGCGTCAGCGGGCGTTCAAGGCTCATCATAACATCATCATCCTTCCACTGCGAAAACGCCGGCGAGATTTTGTCCGGATTGCCGTACTTGCCCTTCAATGTGCTGAATACGGAAAAATGGTCAAGCTTTTTAGGATTTAAGTTGAGGGTTATTGAAAAAAGTTTTTCGTCCACAAACTGGAACCAGCAGCGGCCAAAAAACGAATACGGATTTTTTGTTGAATCAGTTTCTATCAAAACCTGTTTTGTCTGAGGTGATAAAGAAACGTCTCTGTCACCACGGTAACCGAAGTCGCTGTTCTTTTTTAATTCATTCTTTACTTCGTCTACAGACATCCCGAGTTTAATTGAACCATAGCCTGACGGAAGGGCAAAAGCAAAAAGAGACAAAGAAAAAAGTGCAATAAACAAAAGACGGAATTTCATTAAAACTCCTTAATAAAAGCGCGTTGGCGGCTGTGCCTCACCAAGTATAATTACTTGCGGCACTGCTTGCGGTAAAAAGCAGCCTGTTTTACGAGTTCCAGACAATCCGGAACAAGAATCTTGTTTTCTACCAGTTTTACATGAGGATCAATCATAAACTTGTGGAGGTAAAGTGCCTGTTCCTGCTGTGTAAGCCCGCACATTGTTGCGATATCCTGCGGAGTAATATCTGTCTGAAATGTAGTTTTGTTTGAAATTGAAATTTTTGCTTTTTCAACCTGGAGGGCGAGCATATCAACCATCTTTTCTACAGGTGCTGTGAGCTGAGAGTTTGCAAGCTGTCTCTGCATAACGAAGATTCGTTCTGCGAGTGTTGTTGTAAGGCGGGCAATCAGCTGAGGCTGAGTTGCAACCATCTGATTAAAGTTCTGGCGGTTAACGGTCATCAGGCGGCATTCTTCTTCTGCGATTGCACTTGCTGAACGCGGCTTGTTTTCAAGCAGGGCCATTTCACCGAACATATCACCTTTTTTGAGGATTGCCAGTGTTACTTCTGTTCCGTCCACGATTTTTGAAATCTTAACCTTTCCGTCCTGGATAATGAACATATCAGCACCACTCTGGTTTTCTGACATAATCATGGTATCTTTAGGGTAAACTCTTAAAAGGTCCTGATTGGATTCAAAATAAACGGCACGGCTCTGACCGCGCAGCGCCTGGAATCTCATTTTTGCGTTGTTAACATTTGAACCCATCGGATTTGACTTGATGTACTGATAATATGCGTAAATTGCTATGCTTGGCTGCTTGATCTTGTCGTAATAAGAGGCAACCTGATAAATCTGTTCTGCTGACTGGGCGGCTGAGTTGTTCAATGTGGCCTGCATCAGAGTATCATTCATCAAACGCATGCGGTTTGCAAATGTACGGATAATTTTCATAGCTACAGGTGTGTTGCGTTCAATCAGTTCAGGGTACTGGTCACGGCGGACAGAAATGCAGACTACATCAGTAAGGGCCACGGCCGTATCAATCTGTGAGTGGTTTGACATACAGGAAACAACGCCTACGAAGTCACCCGGTCCCTGAATTTCAGGCTGCTGTCCCGGAATCTGATTTTCTCTCTGTAATCTTACCTTACCGCACTGAATGATGTAAAAAATATCGTTCTGAGGTTTTCCTTCAACAACGATGTAAGAGCCCTGTCTAAAATTAACAAACGATAACTGTAGCAATTTATCCACCTACTATTAGTCTTCTTCAGTATAAGGGGCACAAAATTCTTTGTCAATGAATAAAACTTCTTGTTTTAATTGAATTCCGTGCTTTTTATAAACTTCCTTTTTTATCAGTTCCACGAGTGCAAGTACGTCTTTATATGTCGCCCTGCCATCCGGATTTATAATAAAATTTGCGTGCCATGGAGCAATCTGGGCACCTCCGACTCTTTTGCCCTTAAGACCGCATTCATCGATCAGCCGGCCGGCAATTTTATCGCCATCATTTTTAAATACGCTTCCGGCACTTGGAGCCTTAAAGTGTCCCTTTTCGCGGCGGCTTTGAATCGTCGCATCGCTCAAAGTTTTGTCAAAACCTTCTGTCACAGAAAATTCTGCTTCAAGGATGATTTTCTTTACGCCGTTAAACGGGCTTACCTTGTATGCCCAGTCAGCCGGATTTTTATTATATTCTTTTATTTTAAAATCTTCTGTATCAAGATAAGTTACATTCAAAAGTCTTGAATCCGTCGAAAGAGAAAAGCAGCTTGCGTTCATAAAAATTGCGCCGCCGACCGTTCCGCTCAGGCCTGTAAAAGGTTCAAAACCGCCGAGGTTATGGCTTTTGCAGAATTGAATTACACCTGCCCAGCTTGCACCGGCGCCGGTCCTGATGGATTTGTCTCCGCCTGGCGAAGAGTGAATTGAATTCAATTTTCTGGTGCAGATTACGGCGTCGAGTCCTTCATCGCAGAAGATTACGTTGCTTCCGCCGCCGAGCACAAAGAATTCTACTTTGCTTTGGATACAGTTTTTTATGGCATAAACGAGGCTTTCAGTATCAGCAGGTTCAATAAAAAGAGACGCAGGTCCGCCCACATTCATCGAAGTGTGCCTGGAAAGCTTTTCATCATGCAGAACGCTGCCTCTAAAATTATTACTGTCATTGAACAGAAGTTCAAAATTGCGTAAAATCATACTTAATCCTGTCTATTATCCTTTAATAAAAATCGGCTTTTTAAGGGTTCGGGTTTAGTTAAAGTTGGCAGGACAAAAATTCAACACAAAAGGAATTACATATGGCATTGAAAGTATTTAACACAATGGGCAGAAAAATGCAGGACTTTGAAAGCGTAAAACCGGGCTTTGTAGGTTTTTACGGCTGCGGTCCGACAGTTTACAATTACGCCCACATCGGTAATTTGAGGGCTTATGTATTTCTGGATGTGCTCGACAAAACCCTGAGCTACCTCGGCTATAAAATCAAACACGTAATGAACATCACTGACGTCGGACACCTGACCGGCGATACTGACGACGGCGATGACAAAATGGTAAAAACAGCCGAAGAACGCCACCAGTCGGTACTCGACGTAGCTAAATTCTACACTGACGCTTTTATGGCTGATATCGACGCCCTCAACATCCGTCACCCGGACGTAATCTGTAAGGCAACTGACCATATTCAGGAAATGATTGACCTTATCAAAAAACTCGAGGCAAACGGTCACACTTACATGTCAGGCGGAAACCTCTACTACGATATTTCAACATACCCGGATTACGGAAAACTGGCCAACCTTGACCTGGACAGCCTCGTTGCAGGAAAGGGAAAGCGCAAAGTTGTAGTTGTCGACGAAAATAAACGCAACCCCGGAGACTTTGTCCTGTGGTTTACAAAATCCAAATTCGAAAATCAGGCCATGACCTGGGACAGCCCGTGGGGACGCGGTTATCCGGGATGGCACATCGAGTGTTCTGCAATGAGCATGAAATACCTCGGAAAGCACATCGACATCCACACTGGTGGAATTGACCATGTGCCGGTTCACCACACAAACGAAATTGCCCAGAGTGAAGGAAGCTTTACTCCGGAAGAAGCAAAAGAAGGACCATGGGTAAAATACTGGATGCATAATGAATTTCTGATTCTTGAAGGCGGAAAGATGTCAAAGTCTTCAGGTCACTTTATCACGCTCCAGACAGACCTTCCGCCTGAAAAAGGATATTCCCTCAAGTCAAAGGGCTTTGAACCGCTGGACTACAGATTCTTCCTGCTGGGCGGTCACTACCGTAAGCCTCTTCTCTTCTCCATCAACGGACTTGAAAGCGCAAGAAACGGCCGCGCAGCCCTGAACGAACGCGTTGCAAAACTCATTAATAAAGCAAACAGCGAAGAAAAGCTTGGTCTTACAAAAGAAAACTTTGCAAAAAAACTCGGAAAACTTTCAAAAGAAAGCGAACCTTCTAAAAACCTCATCCGCTTTAAGGAAGGGCTTGAAAACGACCTCGCAACTCCGATTGCGCTTTCTGCATTGCAGATGGCTTCAAACGGAAAGGGCCAGAAAGCCGGCCAGGCACTCGCAGATATCTTTGTGATGGAAAAAGTTCTCTCGCTCGATGTACTCAAAAACGGATTTGAAGTTGCAGAAAAACTTGCAAAGGCAGCCTCAGAAAACCAGAAAGCCTACGATCACTCAGGTGACCCGGAGGCCGCAGAAATCACTGCCCTTGTTGAACAGCGCACTGCAGCAAAAAAAGCAAAAGACTTTGCAACAGCAGATAAAATCCGTAATGAACTTACACAGCGCGGAATTACAATCATCGACACACCGGCAGGACCTGAGTGGAAGCGTAATTAGTAATTAAAAAAATATCTTTTTTTAATTTTTTCTGTAACTTTTGGGGACTCAAATGATTATTAATAATGTGGATGGCAATCAAAAACCCTTGAACGCGGCAGATCCTGCAGATTTTCGTCGTATTTACAACGAAACTATGATCCTCCTATTTAAAATCTCGTGGCGTATTGTCAATGATGAAGATGCTGCAGAGGATATTGTTCACGATTCATACATCAAGGCGAGCGAAAAACAAATGGTTTTTCCGAGCCTTGATGACGCCAAATTTTGGCTCATCCGCGTCGTAAAAAATGCGAGCCTGAACTACGCAAAACGCAAGGTGAGAGAGCGCAACGCGTATCACAAAGCACTTTACGAAGACAAGAGGCAGCAGACTTCCGGCGAAACTGATTACCTTAAAAAGGAAACTCAAAAAATCGCAGCGGAAGCGCTGGCCAAACTGCCGCAATCACTCAAAGAAGTTATTATTCTCCGCGAATACGGGGATTTAAACTATAAGGAAATCGGATTGGTTCTCGGCATAACGGAAGGAAACGTAAAAATACGTATGTTCCGTGCCCGCGAACAACTGGAAAAACTTATTGGAGGCGATGATGTCTACTTGTCCTGAAAAAGATTTGCATTCAGTTTATTTGGATGGTGAACTTCCTCAGAAATTTATCCCGGAATACGAGGCTCATGTTAATTCATGCCCTAAGTGCCGGGAGCAGCTTTCGCGGCTCAGATCACTGCGTTCTCTTTTAAACAGCGACGAACTTCCACCTTCCGTAACTCAGGACTTTCTGGACAAAAGTTTTGAGCGTCTCCAGACAAAACTCCGCTACTCACAGACAACTTCAAAGACAAGCGATAAAAATCCGAAAGTATTTTCTTCTGTATTCAGATGGGCTGTTCCATTTGCCGCAGCCGCAGTCTTTGCCCTTATTTTTATCCCTCTCCAGCTCAGAAGCACTGACAGCAACAAAACAATTCAGGCGATTGCAAGAACGGAAGCAACACCAAAGATTCAGAACGAGGTTGTTGTTGACGGCAATATCGACAAATTAAAGGTTTCGCAAGTCTTCAAACAGGCCGCCGAAGAAAAGGCCGAAGATTCAACAGAAAAATATTCAAACCAGAAGGTAATTTCTGCAACAAACCTCGCTTCAACAGGCAAAAACGGAATCTTTACACAGTTAAACTCGGTAGATGTTTTTAGACCGGACTTTAAAAAATCTGCGCCAACTGTTAGAATAGAAGTGCCAGATATGCACACTATTCCAATGAAACAGGCGGAGAATCTTGAGCGCCGTTAAAACATTCAAAATACTTTTCAGAAAGTATCCTTTTTTCAGGGCGATTTCTGTCGTCTCAATAATTTTTCTCATTTTAGGATTTTTCTCAATCGTAACTTATAAATCACGTAAAATTCCTTTGATTAAATCGGTAAACCCGTCAGTTGGTTCGCCGGGAGACCTGATGGTAATCACGGGCGAAAACTTTGGAAACACGAGAACTTCGTCGGATTATGTGCAGGTAGGAATTTCCAAAATTACTGCAAGCGGTTATTTAAGCTGGACTGACAGCCAGATTAAAATTGTTCTTCCGACAAATGTACAGGACGGTCTTGTAATCGTAACAACCAAATCCGGAAGTTCAAAACCGGGCTTTTTTGCAAACGAAGCAGGAATTCCTGTCCAGGTGCCGCCTGACACAAAAACTTCTCTTCCTGTAATTATTTCAACAAATGCCCCGAGCGTTACACCGGGTTCACTCCTCGTAATCAACGGAACAAACTTTGGCACAATCAGAAACAACGCTTCCGTAAAGTTTACTGCCGCAATTGAAGAGCAGACCGCGGAAGAACCGGTTTACATTGCCGCAAACGAAGCAAACTACGATTTTGAATACTGGAGCGACAGTGAAATTCACGTACGCATTCCAGACGGTGCTGCCACAGGACATTTTTTTGTTGAAACAGAAAAAGGCGAAAGCAATCTTTTTGAACTGGAAATCAAGTCTCCTGCAGGCACAAAATTCTATTCAAATAAAAAAACCTACGTTGTAAACGTAACTGCCGACATAAAAGACATTCATTCAAAATTGAACACAACCCTGTCGCTCCGTGTTCCGCGCCCGCCGCTGAGCGCAAGGCAGCCGGTGGCAGAACTGACAGAATGTTCTCCTGAACCGGTTTTTGAACATTACCAGAATACAATCATTCACCAGCTTGAATTATCAAAGATTCAGGAAAAACAGGTAAGGTTCAATCACAGCTTTGTAATCGAAGACTATACGGTTCAAACCAGGATAAATCCAAAACAGGTCAAGCCGTACAGGGAAAAGGAACGCGTTTTGTACAAGACTTATACACAAAGCGACGCCCTGATTGCAAGCGGCGATGATGAATTCAGGGAACTTGCAAAACAAATCGTCAAAAAAGAAACAAATCCGTATAACCAGGCAAAACTTGTCTACGATTTTATGATAGACACCTATGAACTTTTACCCCAGACACGCAGCAGCGATTCCGAGTGCAGGGATTTAATCAAATCGAACAGGGGTGACGCGTATGACTTTACAATCGTTTACACTACCCTCCTGCGCACCCTGGGAATTCCATGCGTGAGTGTCAGCGGAATTCTTGTTGACTCAGAATTGAATAACCGCAATCACTGGTGGTGCGAATTTTACATCGAAAACTTTGGCTGGGTTCCGGTAGATTTAGTGCTCGGCAAAGGCCTTGAATACAAGGCATTCCGCACAATCGAAAATACCCGGGATTATTATTTTGGCAGCCTCGACAGCCAGCACATCGCTTTTTCACGTGGATACAACGAGTTAAAGCCGTCACTTGCAAACAGTCATATAGTTCACAAAAAGCGGACTTATGCCCTGCAGTCAATCTGGGAAGAATCTTCACGGGGAACCGTAAATTACAGTTCGCTCTGGAACAACCCGGTTGTAGCAGGTATATACTAAACATTGCGAAGACAGGGGGATTTTTATGTCTACTAAAGTTTTGTCGGTCGGAGGCTCAATCGTTGCCCCGGAATTTCCTGACACGGAATTTGTTTCTAAATTTGTAAAACTCGTAAAAGATTATCTTGATTCACACAAGGGTGACAAACTTATTTTTGTAATCGGCGGCGGCGGTCCTGCACGCATTTACCAGAACGCTTTCAGAACTGTTGCAGAAGTTGCTCCGGATGCAGAAACAGAAGCAGCCGACTGGATCGGTATCATGGCAACACGCCTGAACGCACAGTTTGTAAAGGCAAGTTTTGGTTCACTCTGTAAGGAAGCAGTTGTAACAGACCCGACACAGGCAAAAGATTTTACAGGCTCTGTTCTTGTGGCAGCAGGCTGGAAACCGGGCTTTTCTACAGACAACGATGCCGTGCTGCTTGCAGAAAAGTTTGGCGCCGACACTGTTGTTAACCTGAGCAATATCGAAAAGGTTTACACAGACGACCCGCGCAAAAATCCTGACGCAAAGCCTCTCGATGACATTTCGTGGGCTGATTTTAGAAAGCTCGTCGGAGATGAATGGGTTCCGGGCAAAAACTGTCCTTTTGACCCGATTGCAAGCAAAAAGGCACAGGAACTCAAACTTACAGTAATCTGCGCAGGCGGCAAAAACCTCGAAAACATCAAGGCAATACTCGAAGGCCGTTCATACATCGGAACAACTATAAAGTAAAATTCCGGGTTTTTCACATTATCCCAATACAAATCTGCCTCTCAGCGAGAACACAAGCAACAAACATCGCAGTGAGCGAAGCTCAGGCGAGTTTGTGTTGTAACCTCGCTTACGGCAGATTTGCACCTTCTGCTAAACGAAAAACCCGAACTTTTCCCATCAAAATAACTAAATCGAACAAATGCCGGGTTTACTTAAACAGAAAGACACGATATGGAAACGGGAAGGAAAGCAAGCGGCTGCTGCAGCATTTTGAAGGATCGCAAGCGAGCCAAAGCGAGCGCAGTCGGATACCTATTACCTTCAATTATGCGAAGACAGACGCGCTTTCCTGGAAGTGTACATATTACCGGCATTTTTTTAAGGAACCCCGACATTTGAACTATAGTGTAAAATTGTCGAGCCGGGTCAGAAGCGCATCAAGTTTGTCGCCGTATGAAGCATCCATTGCCCACTGCCCGGCAAGTTCCTGAACGGTTTTAGCAGACTTAGCCTTGTGGACCCAGCTGTAGCGCGGGTCAACAAGTTCCCGGTTCAATTTTACGGTACTGTCAGTGGCGTAGGCGTGCAAATGCTGAACATGGGCCCTTACGCCAAGCTGTTCTGTCGCAAAACACTCTCCCGGATGCCCCGCATCCATTGCACCAAGCCCGCAAAAATTATTCATTCCGACTGTTACAAGGTTACCGAATGTTAAAAAGCCAGTTTCAAGACACATCTGCACAAAAGCACAGTCGCTGTTGATTCCTTCAGAAGATGCCTCGTCAATGTAAAAGCCTGCAAGACGGTTGATTTTGTCGATTGAAATTTCAGGATTTTCTGACAAAAAGAACTGTACAAGTTCGGCCTGTTTTTTGACGCCTTCGTCTGTCAGATTGCGCGAACACACTTTCTGAGATACTTCTTCTTCCTCTTCCATCGGTTCGATTGTCTGCACGCGGACTGTCACGCACGAAGACAAGTTCAACAATGACAAAATGCTTAAAGCACAAAAAATTGAATATAATTGAATTGAATTTTTACGGGTTTTCATTAATTCAATTATCGTAAAAACGAACACATTTTCTTAGCGCGATTTGAATTCCCTTTTATAACAGTTAATTATTTTATCCGCGACGGCTTTTTAAACAATCAGAGCAATATATATAGTGATGAAAGAAAAACCGATTGATATACGCTCCCTTGTCCTTAAAAACGGGCTTTCCTATCCGGACGACAGGGAACTGATTATGCTGATTTTGGGAACGGGCACCAGGCAGATGCCCGTCGAAGTTATGTCAGATAAAATTTTAAAAACCATCCTGAACTGTAACCCCGAAGACTGGGTAGAAAACATGTGCAGAATTGACGGAGTCGGTTCAAGCCGCGCTCTTGCCGTTGCAGCCGCCCTCGAACTTGGCCGGCGCCACAACAGAAATCCTCAGGCGGTTGTAAACAAGCCGATTGATGTGATTCCCTTTATAAAGCATTATGCAATGCAGCCCTCCGAGCACTTTGTCTGCATAACAGTCAACGGCGGCCGAGAAATCATGAACATCCAGGTTATCTGCGTCGGTGCAGGAAACATGGCGATTATCAAGCCCGCCGAAATATTCAGCCAGCCGATTAAGGACAGGGCATCCGGAATAATTTTATGCCACAATCATCCGGGAGGGCACGCTGTGCCGTCAGAACAGGATATTCAAACAACAAACCGTCTTGTAAAGGCATCGCAGATTCTGGGACTTGCTCTTCTGGATCATCTTATTGTGACAAAAAACGGCTATTTCAGCTTTCTTGAGCACGGAATGTTGCCGACCGGGCAGGAATAAAGTAAAATATTTTTCATGAAAAAGCTTTTTCTTGTTTTTTTAATGATTGCATCGCTGGGGGCCTTTGCACAGACAGGCACGGCTCAAAATTCAATGCCTGCCGCAAACCTTGATATCGAAGATGAACCTCAGGTTTTAAAGTCAGAAAAAATTCAAATCATAAAAAACAACAGAACTAAAATCACAATCCGCTCAAACGTAAACAGCGCGGCAGTTTTTCTCAACGGTCAGTTTGAAGGAAACACCGACTTAACAATCAACGACCTGCCGGCAGGACGCTACAGCCTCCGCCTCGAAAAACAGGGCTACGAACCAAAGCGTTATATAATCCACGTAAGAGCAGGCCAGGAAGAAACTTTTTATGTTGAATTAACAAAGTACGAAGGCTATGTAACTTTTAATTCAAAACCTGCAGACTGTCAGATTTTAGTCGACGGAACAACCATCTCGTCCGGGACCGTCCTCCTCCAGGAAGGCGAACATACAGTAAGCGCGCGCTGTTTCGGCTACAAAGAAGAGACTCAGACAATTTACGTATTCCGCCGTACATATCAGGTAGTAAGTTTTGAACTTGAAGAAGCCCCCTTTAATATATTGAACCTCAAAACCTCCCGTTCAAGTTTTAACCCGTCGTTAAAGGGCAGTCCGGGCAAAATCAAATTCTCTTTTTACGCAACAAACAAAGGAACTGCAACGGTTAAAATCCAGGACCAGATGTCAAACACGGCAGTCATTTTTGAACTAGCTGAATTTACCACATGGACCCAGGGCATTACCTGGGACGGACGCGACAGCCGCGGCCTTATTTTAAGCGACGGAGTTTACACAGTAAGCGTAGATAGTGCAGACAAGCATCTTGAACAGACATTTACAATCGACAGCACAATAAAACTCCCGTCAGTTACACTTACTCCGGGCGGCAGCGGAATCGGAAACCTCCCGCAGGCATTCCGCCTTCCAAAATCAACCTTTGCCCTCGAGCTTTCAGGCGGAGCCGTTCTGGCAGATATCAGCGGCGATATTCCGCTCTATCGGGAAGACAGCGAAGGAACTTTTTACGCAAGCCCGCTTAGCCTCGGTCTTTTGTACTGTCCGCTCGACTTTCTTGAGCTTTCTCTTAAAGGCGCCCTTCTCCTCGGTTATCCAAAAACTCCGGGACTTATCACGGGAGCGGCAAAATTTGCATTCCGCAGCAAGATGACTTCAGGAGATCTGGACTGGGGCTTTACACTGCGAGCCGGACGGACCGGAGCCGGTACATGGGAGCCTTACGGAGCTGACACAGGAAACGGCTTGTCAATCGGCGGTCTTTTGGGATGGGACTCAGGCATCGTTTACGCAGGTTTAACAAGCCAGGCCGTATGGTATTCAACTGCGGGAACAGACAACGAAGGAAGCGACTTTGTATGGAATAACGGACTTGCACTCCAGTTGAACACAGAACTTGTATCCGCAGGTTTGTGGGGCTCGCTCAGTTCATCGTTCGCTCACAGTAAGCGCGTAAATGATTTGCGCGGCAAAAACGACTGGACACGTGCCGTAGAAACAGGGCTCGACCTTCACATCAGGCCGCTTGAAGCAGCGTTTATGTTCAATGCGGGTGTTGGCACCCTCCTCTTTGAAAAGGCAAAATACCTTAAAATCACAGCCGGCGTTACTGTTATTTTTTAGGGCAAATTCTAATTCTTAATTATTTGATTTTTTTAAACTTCTCCCGCATACTGATAATACATGGATTTTTTATCAGAACTTCAAAAAGAACGCTACAACTACATTCCCAAGATTCCTCCCATACTGGAACAGAATGCGTCAGACGTTGTTGTAAAAACAGGTTCCGCAATTTTACAATCAGAAAGCCATGAACAAATCCAGAAAGAGTTTCCGTTGACATCAGGCCGCCCTGAACTTTCGTTTATAAAAGGACAAAATGCAGAAGGCGGCAAAAAACGGCGCGTCGGAGTCCTCTTAAGCGGAGGTCAGGCACCTGGCGGTCACAACGTAATTGCAGGAATCTTTGACGCACTCAAGCAGGCAAATCCAGATTCTCTCCTTTACGGATTTCATCTGGGACCAGGCGGACTTGTAAAAGGCGATTACGAAATTCTTGAAAAACAAAAAATCGACGAATACCGGAACACCGGCGGTTTTGACATAATCGGAAGCGGACGCACAAAAATCGAAACAGAGGAGCAGATTGCAAAAACAATCCAAACTGTCAAAAAGCTAAAGCTCGACGCGCTCATAATAATCGGAGGCGATGACAGCAACACAAACGCCGCCTTCCTTGCAGAGTGCTTTGAACAGAACAAAATCAAATGCTGCGTAATCGGAGTTCCAAAGACAATCGACGGTGACTTAAAAAACAAGTTTATCGAAACTTCTTTCGGGTTTGACACGGCGACAAAGGTTTATTCAGCACTGATAGGCTCACTGTCGCGCGACACGATGTCTTCAAAAAAATACTGGAATTTTGTAAAACTCATGGGCCGTTCGGCGAGCCACATTGCACTTGAATGCGCGCTCCAGGTTCATCCGAACGTTACGCTGATAGGCGAAGAAATTGCCGCCAAAAACATGGGACTGGCGCAGATTCTCCACGACATATGCAATGTAATCGCAAAACGGGCCGAAAAAGGGCTCAACTTTGGAACCATTCTGATCCCGGAAGGCATAGTTGAATTCATTCCGGAGACTGCAAACCTTATCAACGAATTGAACCGCAACTGGGTTGAATACGAAAAGGTTTTTACAGCCCTCACAACCCTTGAGTCCAAAAAAAAGTGGCTCAAAACCCGCATTTCATCAGCCGCCTTTGACACTCTTGAACTTCTTCCGTCCGAGCTTGCAGAACAGTTTCTGGGCCTCCGGGACCCGCACGGAAACATCATCGTAAGCCAGATTGAAACAGAAAAACTTTTTATCATTATGTGCAAAAACTACCTGGAAACAATGCAGGGAATCGGCACCTACAAGGGAAAGTTTTCTCCGATGGCACTTTTTTACGGCTATGAAGGACGCTCTGTTTTTCCTTCAAACTTTGACTGCAATTATTGTTACGCGCTCGGAAAGGCTGCCTTTTTACTGGCCGCAAACAGCGCAAACGGCTACATTACCTGCATAAAAAATCTCGCTTCATCTCCCGACAAGTGGCTTGCCGGAGGCGTTCCGCTCACAATGATGATGGGAATGGAAACCCGCAAGGGAAAGTTAAAGCCTGTAGTTTCAAAATCGCTCGTGGACATTACCGCTCCCGCATTCAAAGAATTTAAAAAACACCGCAATGAATGGGCAGTAGAAACAGATTACCGCTTTCCGGGACCGATTCAATATTACGGCCCTGAAAGTGTCTCTGACCGCATAACCGAAACACTTAGACTTGATTCCACAAGGTAAATTTAGTTATATTTTTACTATGAATTTATACACCAGACATCAGTTATTCAAAACAGCTTTTTTCAGCATTATTGCAGGCGCTTTGGCCGCAACTCTCGCAATCGTTTTTGTTTCTAAAAAAACAAATTCAAATAAAGAACAAATCACAGAAACTTCAGCCGAAGCAGCAGAATTTACAGAACAAAAAATGCCGGAGGAAGAAACTCCTGTTGAAGCAGTCCCGGTTGAACAGCCGAAGGTAACTAAAACTGCAGCATCTTCTTCCCAGTACACTCAGGACGAAGAACAGAATATTTACGTTTATGAAAAATGCAACGAAGCTGTTGTAAACATTACAACCCAGGTTATGGGAATCAACTGGTTTCTTGAACCGGTTGTTCAGGACGGCGGCTCAGGCTCAGGTTCAATCATCGACAAACGCGGTTACGTTGTAACAAATGTTCACGTAATCAGCAAGGCAAATAAAATCAGCATTTCGCTCTGGGACGGCACAAGTTACGAAGGCCGCGTAATCGGTCAGGACGTAGAAAGCGATATTGCAGTCCTTAAATTTGACCCGCCGGATAACGTTCAGCTCAAAACAATCGATTTCGGCGATTCAAAGGCGCTTAAAGTCGGACAGAAGGTTATCGCAATCGGAAACCCGTTCGCCCTTGAACGCACTATGACAACCGGAATCATCTCCGGACTGGGACGACCGATTCAGGAAAGCAAAAACGTAATTATCCGCAACATGATTCAGACGGATGCGGCAATCAACCCCGGCAACAGCGGCGGACCGCTTCTTGATACGCGCGGAAAAATGGTCGGAATCAACACAATGATTATTTCCAACTCAGGCTCATCTGCCGGAATCGGTTTTGCGGTTCCTGTAAGCACTGCCAGACGCGTTGTAAACGACCTTCTTAAGTACGGAAAAGTACGCCGCGGTACAATGAATATTTATCCTGTTCAGATGACATCAAACATCGCTTCTTACGCAGGCTTAAGCATCAATTATGGAATTCTCATCAGTCAGGTAGAAAGCGGAAGCAACGCAGAAAAAGGCGGGCTGCGCGGAGGAACAAAGGCTGTTCAGTACGGAAGCAGATTTAACCCGACAACAATTTATCTTGGCGGAGATATTATCACTGCCATCGACAATATTGACGTAAGAACTTACGCAGACTACACGAGCGCCCTTGAATCAAAGCGCCCTAACGATACGGTTACTGTAACCGTTATGCGCGACGGAGAATTCAAAAAACTCAAAATCCAGCTCGACGGCGCTGACGTAGATTCAACCGACAAAGGAACCCAGCTTTAAAAAATGAATCGCCTGAGTCTTTTTGCCGCCATAGCCGCACTCAATTCATTTGCTTTTGCAAAAACGGTAACCTTCCCTATCAAAGGCTTTTCTACCGTTGGGGACAAAAGTGTGCCGGTCCAGCTGGAATGGGACGAATCTTGGTTTGGCAAAAACTCCGCACATTCCTATAACCACGACCTTGCCCGCATTGCCGCAGTTTTTGCGGAAGTTGCCTACGTGGACGCAGACTCTTCAAATCCAGACAACGAACTTTCAAAATGTTACGAAGCAATCGGTTGTGATTCCGGCCTTGTTGAATTTCATTACGATGTAAATTATGAAGACAGTCTCTGGGGAAACGACCAGACCGCCTTCAGTTTTGCGACTAAACAAATCCAGAGTTCAACCGGAAAGCATAATCTGATTTTTATTGTAATCCGCGGAACTCCGTTAAATTCAAACGAATGGATTTCCAACGTTAACGTAAGCGACAGAACCCAAAAGCAGGATCTTTACCACGAAGGCTTTATGCGGGCCACGCAGCAGGTTCACACCGCTTTGATTTCGTACCTCTTAAAAAACAGAATCGATATCGATAACTGCTACTTTCTGATTACAGGCCACAGCCGCGGTGCTGCGGTCGCAAACCTGCTTGCAAGCTGGTTTTTAAATTCTGATATTTTTGAATCATCCAGGGTCTACGCATACACCTTTGCAACTCCCAACGTAACTACAAAAGATGATGCCTGGGACGAAAAGTACGGCTACATCTGGAATATTGTCAGCGCAGAAGACATCGTTCCGACAGTACCGATGAATTACGACAAGTGGAAGTTCAAGAAATTCGGAAACACCCGCGCCCTCGTCAACGCATGGAACTGCGATAAAGATTTGTTTGAAGGGACTCTGCTCCCAAAAATGAGTTCTTACTACAACAAATTTCTGCTGCGTGATTACCAGCCGTTCAAGACAGGACCTTTTCTGCCGATTCAGGTATCTGCCATCACAACAAGCTACAACAAAAACGTAAACAGCTTTTATACAGGCATTCTCGGCTTAAGAAAACGCGCCGAGTCTATTGTGATTAAAATATTTTCATCGGGCAATAAAAAACAGAAGGCTGAGGAAGGCTTTTTGGATTCAATAATTGCGCAGTGGCTCACAAAACAGTTTGGATACGGCAAGGATGAATTATTAAACGCATTCCTCGATATGCACGCGATGGAAGGTTATCTTTCGTGGATGCTTGCCCTGGACGAAAAGGATGTTTTTTCAGAAAAAGGTACTAGCATTGTCGTTTTTAAGGGCAACTGTGACTACGCGGTTTTTGATAACGAAGGAAAGACAATCGCTTCGATTATGGACGGCAAGGTTGATTTTTCAAAGGTCAATCTCCCTGTTGCGGCAAGTTCGTTTTTACAGGATTCTGTTCAGGTCGGAATTCCTGCAAATGACGAATTCAGCATAATTATTTCCAAGGAAAGTGTTATTCCGACCCGCATGAGCGCAAAAATCCAGCACTATACTGCCGCCGGAACTTTGGTTGAAGAATTTGACAAAGAAGCCTTTTATCCGTATTCGGGAAAGGTTTATAAATTTGCTGCAGGCGCAAACACACTTGAAGAA
>JAILFZ010000072.1 GCA_024697295.1 Treponema sp. | reverse complement strand
ATTATAACTGATTAATTTGTCCGGTCAATCTGCAACATAGTGTAGTTTATCACGGTGGAAGTACTTATTATAACTGATTAATTTGTCCGGTCAATCTGCAACGTCGTCAAATACACAGATACCGCGGACAATATTATAACTGATTAATTTGTCCGGTCAATCTGCAACGAAATAGACGCTGATTTGATTTATTCCGCTATTATAACTGATTAATTTGTCCGGTCAATCTGCAACCGCCGGTGTTTACACCATCAAAGCAATTAAATTATAACTGATTAATTTGTCCGGTCAATCTGCAACAGAGTTTTACAGCTCATGGCGTGGGTTTATATTATAACTGATTAATTTGTCCGGTCAATCTGCAACCTGTTTAAAAAACATCAAATATCGGATGATATTATAACTGATTAATTTGTCCGGTCAATCTGCAACAGAAAAATGGCGAAGACCGCGGGGCATAATATTATAACTGATTAATTTGTCCGGTCAATCTGCAACCCTTTCGATACAATCCCGACATTGCCAGGTATTATAACTGATTAATTTGTCCGGTCAATCTGCAACACCATTACCATCGTTAAGTATACTGTGTTGATTATAACTGATTAATTTGTCCGGTCAATCTGCAACGTTTGTAAAAGTAAGGTTGATGTAAAGGCAATTATAACTGATTAATTTGTCCGGTCAATCTGCAACACTCAATCCGATTATAAGATTACTTCCTTCATTATAACTGATTAATTTGTCCGGTCAATCTGCAACCGTCTGTTGCGTTGAGTGTATCTGCGTTTGATTATAACTGATTAATTTGTCCGGTCAATCTGCAACTCCGAATCTTCTGTGGACTTTTCTTCAGAATTATAACTGATTAATTTGTCCGGTCAATCTGCAACGATTGCACGCATTTCTTTTGCAGCGTCTACATTATAACTGATTAATTTGTCCGGTCAATCTGCAACGTGAAGACGGTACGCATGTTTGTACCTATTATAACTGATTAATTTGTCCGGTCAATCTGCAACATGCGCCTCTGGGGATTTTATGCCGTACTCATTATAACTGATTAATTTGTCCGGTCAATCTGCAACCGCATTTTCTACCGCCTTAGAAAGCAATTTATTATAACTGATTAATTTGTCCGGTCAATCTGCAACAAGGCGGTTATACGGGCTTTTTGGAGCGAAATTATAACTGATTAATTTGTCCGGTCAATCTGCAACTATACCTGTACGATTACTGCAACACTTCAGATTATAACTGATGTGTCTGGACATTTGACAAAGTGATTTGAGAAGCATTCGTAATATAAACTCTTCCTCTGCTTTCTTCAAAGAAAACCTTATCGCCGGTTTTTTTTAACTGGAGTTTATTTCTAATCATGAGTGGAATTGTTATCCGACCTTTTGAAGTTACTTTTGCAAGTTCCATACACTACCTCCTTACTTTCCTTACCTGTATGATGCTCTAAGTTATTTTATTGCGTCAACAGTGTTATTTCCATGTCACTGCCGGGTGATACGACAAGGCCGGGTCATCAGTTTTTTTGAACCTGCCGAAAAATGAGGACAGAATTGCGTCAGATTCCGTCCATTTAGTAAAATTAACTATACAAGAGTTGAGTGTTAACTTGTGCTATTTTAAGTTTTATTGTATAGTGTATTTGCACCCGTGATAGGGGCGGATTGCTTCCAGAACTCAACCAGCTTAATGCTGGAATAATTGAACTGGAGGTATGCTATGAGCGAGTATGAATTTCTGATGATAGTTTTGACTGTTATCAGGCTTATCTACCAAATACTCAGCGACCTTCTCCACAGACGGAATAAGGAAACCGAGTAAAAAAAATAGCCCGTCCTGTCTAGCCGCAGAACGGGCAAAAGCTTGAACTGTGAGGCGATCCGCTTCGGAGCGGGTGCACCTTTCAATACTCATTTTACTAGACTTATCGTAAAAGTCAATAGAATTTAAAAACATGTATAAATTGGCGGGCCAGTTATTCTTCTACACCCCAACGGGTATAATCTGTAATTTTTAACGTAAATTACACCCGTAAGGGTATATAATTATTTTCGTGATGAAAAAAAACAGCCGTTGAGCAGGGAAAACAAACTTCTGCAGCCTTATTGAAGAGCGGTGCGGGCGCCTTATGAAAGACTAATTGTCCTTCTTATTTATTCACTCATTAAAATCAAGCTTGCATTGGCTCCGCCAAAGGCAAAACTATTGCTCATGCAGCATCGAACCGGTCTTTCCGGGGCAACTTCCGGAGAACTTACAAAATTCAATTTTGGAAGCTCATCGTCAAATTTGCCGTCCCAGTTTTGAACCGGTAAAAACTGATTTTTAATTGCGTAAAAACATACGGCAAGTTCCAGGGCGGCTGCGGCTCCGAGCGTGTGACCGGTTAAAGGCTTTGTTGTGCTGACCGGAACTTTGTATTCATTAAAAACCAGATCCACGCCAAAGGACTCCATGCTGTCGTTGAGGCGGGTTCCGGTACCGTGCAGGTTGATGTAGTCAATTTGTGAAGGTTTGAGACCGGCTTGTTCCAGAGCTTTCTGCATTGCGCTCCGGGCTCCGCTTCCGTCGGCGAGCGGGGCTGTAAGATGGCTTGCGTCAGAACTTTCGCCACAGCCTGCAAGGATAATGCTCTGATTGTCCAGGTCATCGCGGCTTAAAACAAAGAGGGCGGCTCCTTCGCCAAGATTGATTCCGTCACGGTTTTTGGAAAACGGATTTGTCATATTGTGGCTTACTGCTTCCAGACTGTCGAATCCGAGCAGAACTGTGTCAGAAGCAATGTCAACGCCTCCGCAGATTACAGCGTCGGCCAGGTTGGATTCAATCAGCTGGCGGGCTTTGATAATTGCGCTTGCGCTTGAAGAACATGCCGTGGCAAAAGAAAGGGCCGGACCCTTTGTGCCGAGAACTTTTTGTGCAAAGGTTGCAACATAGTCTGCGCCCTGCATTTTTAATTCATATTCTTTATCAAATTTTCCGTCTGTAAAAAACTCTTTGTGGGCAGCAAAAGAAAGGGCACTTCCGTTATCGCACTGTCCGATGCAAACGGCAACCCGTTCAGCTCCGTAACGGTTTACTGCTTCTTTTGCAATGCCCTTCATACGGGAAAGGGCAAAATTCAATAATTCGAGGGTGCGTGTATTGTATTTGTCACCGGTCGGTTTTATGAGGGCGTCGTCAACTTTTCCGACAAAAAATGATTTTACGCCCGATTCTCCGACAAGCGAACATTCAACTTTTTTGATTCCCGCGCGGCTGGCGGTTTTGAGATTATTAACAAAGGAATCAACATCCGCGCCCGAACCTGCTGCGCAGATAAATGACGGCCGGCTTAAAAAGGTTTTTGTCATTTAAGTCCGCCTTCGCTGAGGCATTTTTCTACTTTATTGCGCCAGATTTGAGGGCAGAGAAACTGAGTTTCGCCGGTCTTTGCGTCAATGCACATCTGGCTGACTGAGCCCTTTGTGGTAAGTTCGCCGGTTTTTGCGTTGTATAATTCAAAATTGAATTTAATCATGTTTTCGTATTCGACCAGAATTGCCCTGGCGCGGCAGAGGTCTCCAAAGTGGAGCGACTTTACGTATTTACATTTAACTTCAGTAACCGGAAAAATGTAGCCTGATTCTTCCATCGCGATGTAGTTGTAACCGATTTTGTCCAGAAAGGCGCAGCGTGCGCGCTCAAAATAATTGATGTAATTTCCGTGCCAGACAATGCGCATGGAATCTACTTCAAAAAAATCAATTTTAAATTCAACTGTGTTTTCCAGAAATTTTGTTTCCATTCTTTCATTATACAGAATAACGAAGTTATTAAAAGGTCAAATTTGGAGTTTGAGTTATCAGACGGGCAAAATACAGACGTGCTTTCCTGGTAGTGTACATATTTTTGTATTTTTATTGCCAGAAGTCAAAAAAATTGTACCACTGATATGGTTTTTGTTTTGCAAACTGCCCGAGTGTTGAACTGTAAAAATCGCAGGTTTTTTGAATTCTTTCCTGGCGCTCCCTGCGCGGGCAGTCAAAATCGTATGGGATTTTTTTAACAAACATCTCGTACTTTGGCTTGAGCGAAAAATCTTTTTGACGCAGCCCGCCGATAAAATACGAAGGTACGTTCAAAAGCGAGACTAGAAGAAAAACGCCGTAAGGAAAGCGCGCTGTTTTATTCATAAAGGTTGAATTCAATGTGCGGTCTGTGTTTGCGCTGATTCTGTCGCCGGCAATAACGACGAGTTCGCCTTTTTCGAGCCGTTCCTGGAGAATTATGATTGTCTCAGGACCGATTTGGTCTGAAGAAATTACATTAAGGCTTGAATCCGGATTGATTGAATTTATAAGTTTTACAAATCCGCCTGTGATTTTTGTGTCCGTAATTGAAGTTACGCTCATTTTTTTTGCAGTGCCGGCCTCGTTTTCGCTTGCGAGGGCGCGCATCAGCTGTGCGTTTCCGAGGTGGCTTACAAGGCAGAGACAGCCCTTTCCGTTATTGATGTTTTTAACAAGGTCTGCAACGTCGTCGTCCTGCCAGATTACATCCTTAAAAGAAAACTTTCCGCCCCAGCTCTGAACGTTTTCTACGAGGTTGAGCGCAAAAGAAATAAAATGTGCAAGGGTTGAATTTTTAGCGTTTCTGTTTACGGAGAGCGGCTCCAGGCTTGAGTTGACTGTCTGTAAAAACTCTTTTGAAACATGGCGGGCAGAAGGGGCAAAGAGCCAGTAAAAAAAGCCGACAGGAAAAGCGAGAATGCGCATAAAAATTGCGGGCGTAATCTTTAAGAGCACAAACATAATTTTGTAGCCTAGCCCGATTCTGGATTTTTCTTTAACCTCGTACCAGTTCACGGAGGGTCCTCCACAATAAAAGTGGAATTCTAAAAATCATTCCGATGCAAAGGCGGGTAAACACCCAGCTGATACGGACATTGTCACGGAATAGGTGAAAATTTGAAACTCCGTCAGCAGGATATGTAACTCCAACCGGGAAGAATTTAAAATTCATTCCTTGCCAGATGAGTTTAACTAAGATCTCGATGTCAAAGCCCATCCTCAAGTCCAAAAAATGGGTTTTTAAGAAACGTGCAGTTTTTTTAACCGGATACACACGAAATCCGCACAGACCGTCTTTGATTCCTTTTTTCCAGGTTACGACGGCGCACCATGTGTTGGCAAATTTGCGTCCGTTTTTGCGGTGTTCCGGGGCTGTTTCGTCGTAGCTTGGGTAGCCGCAGATTAAATCCTCGGGATTTTGTTCTGACTGTTCAAAAAATAAGCCGGCTGCTCCAAAATCGTGCTGACCGTCTGCGTCAATCTGCAGAACGTGTGTCAAACCGAGAGAATCTGCATGGAGAACGCCTGCCTTAAAGGCGGCTCCTTTTCCGCCGTTTTTTTTCATTTTTAGAAGAATTATGAGGGACGGATAATTGGATTCAATCTGTTCGAGGAAGGAACGTTCTTCGGCCGTGTTACCGTCATCGACGAGGATGATTTTTACGTCGTGTTCGATGCACCAGGGAGAAATTGAATCTATCATCTTCTGGCAGGCTTTTCCGTGCCGGTAAACGGGAATTAAAAGTGCCGGTTTATATGTGTTCATTCTTTTTCCGCCGTGTATGAGCCGCTTGCGTAAGTTTTTCCTGCGGCAAAGTCAGTAATTTCAAAATTGATGCGTGACTTTTCGCCTTCAAACTTGAGTTTAAAGACTACAGTGCTGTCAGGTAAAAGTTTGTCGCTGAACTTAAACCGTTTAATATCCGGAATTGATACTTTTGTTCCAAAATAACGCTCTGCAAAATGCGCAACGAGGTCAATCTGGGCAACTGCCGGCAATAATTTAAATTCAGGAAAGTGACCGTCAAAATAATCGCTTGTTCCGGGAATCAGAACTTCAAGTTCAACTTCGATGTTGCTGCCGTTTTCCCGGCGCAGCAAAACGGTTTCTGCCGGTATCCCGTGGATGTTCTGCGGCGCAAAAAGCTTTTGAATAACCGGTTTTTTCTTTTTGCCCTGAACGTCCATCGGAAGCGCGTCGAGGAACCTCCATTTTTTTGGGAGAACTACATTTTCAAAGAACTGCAAAAGGTAGTCGTGAAAATATCTGTTGATGAGGTATTTTTCTGTGTCCTTGAATTTATTCTTTCCTTCTTCGTTCAATACGACTGCGGCTGCAAGGTACTGGCGGCGGTCACTCATAGGAACAACACAGCAGTCCAGAACAAGTCCGCTCTGTAAAAGACGGTTTTCTACTTCGGTTACGCTGATTCGTTTTTCTTCGATTTTTACGATTGAATCCGCACGTCCTTTCAAAATAAATCTTCCGTCATCCTGAATATCAACCAGGTCGCCGGTTGCAAAACCTGCCGGATCCTTGATGTATGGAGAAATTATTGTGAGACAGCCTGCGTCGTTTTTCCAGATTTTTGCGTTGGCAAAAGGTGTCCAGATTTGTCCGTCCTTTGACTGCTGTCTGTAAGCGATGCCGGAAGTTTCGGTTGAACCGTATACTTCGAGCGGACAGAATCCAAAGACGTCTACAGTGCCTTTTGCAACTTCCGGTGTTAAAACGCCGCCGCTTGTAAAAATCCACGGGTTTTTAAGGTTCAGTTTTTTGCCGTCGCGTTCTGCGTTTGTGCGTTTTAAGAATGCCGGGACTGCGATAATCATGTATTCTTCGTCATCAAAAAGTTCAAATTCTTCCGGAAATTCAATCCGGCGTCGTCTGAAAGGAACTCCGAGTGCAAAAGGAAGCATCATCGTAAACAAAAGCCCGTAAATGTGGTGCTGGCTTACGGTTGCGACAAGCTTGCGGCTTAAAAATTCATCGCCCCACTGGCTCATTACAAATGCATTGTCTGCTTCAAATTCAGTCAGGCGCTGTGGAACAGCCTTGGGATGTCCTGTAGTTCCGGAAGTGTACATCATGATTCTTGTTGAATCTGCGTCGATTTTTGGAGTAGTCATGATTTCTTCCCGGACAGGAGCCGGAGAGTTCTGAATCAAATCCGGGATAAATTCAGCATTTTCAATTTTTTTGCCTTCAACTTCCTTCTGGTCTGTCAAAAATACCGTTTTGCCTGAGCTGCGGATTTCTGCGATAAAGTTAGGGCTGATATTTGCGGTAAGAAGAATTTCTTTTTTAGACTGCAGAAGAGCCGCAAAGGTACAGATAAAGTACCAGTAATCTTCGCAGTGCAGGATAAATTTCTGAATGTTGTCGTGCTTTTTGATAAAGGCGCGCATTTTTGCAGAGTCAGTTAAAAAGTCCTGCCAGGTTTTGTAATTTTTGTCCGACCATTTTCTGTCGTAGCACATAATCATGCTGGCATCGTGAGAGTTTGCGCTGAATTGTGAAAGAGGAACTGATTTTGGCATTTTTGAATTAACGACCTTTCTAACGATAAATTCTACGGCAAATAGTATTCCCATCAAAATGTAGGCAATTCCACCGTTGTATACAGACCATATTTTATCATTTTGGCACAAAACTGTGTATACGGCAGCCGCCCCATTCAGGATAAAAAAGATGCACCAGATCAGCGTAACTTTAAAACAGTATTTTTCTACACGGCGCGCAATCAGCGAAGTGCCCAGTTTTTTGTCCGAGAGACAGGCAAAACGAAAGCAGATGTTTGGAGGCGCAAATAAAGTTGAACCAAATGTAAACAAAAAAATCAGATTCATTGCGACAGGGTAAAACTTGATGAATAAGGTCCGGCCTGTTGCAAGACAAATAATTCCAGCTGTGAGCATCAGGCCCGCGCTGGTTAAAAGACGGAGGTTTGACTTTAATCGTTCCTGCATTGTTGAATTTGCCTTGCCGCCGGTAGCGAGCAGAACATAAAGAAGTCCGATAAAAACAATAAAAAGAGAAAAAACTTTGGTCGGAACTTTAAAAATTACCAGGCAGCTGAAAACAACAGCAGGGTAGAGAATTGATAATATCACGAATACTATTCTTGAAAAAATTTTCATCATGTCCTTCTTTACGGAGAGTTCAAATAAATAAGCATTATAATTCTAATAAATTTTACAATAATAAAAAATACTGTGTTAAAATGCTTATATTACAAAAAGGTTTTTTACAGACATAAC
>JAILFZ010000069.1 GCA_024697295.1 Treponema sp. | reverse complement strand
CTTCCTTCACTTTTGCGCCAGGGGCTTGCAAGCGTTTCTACCATCTTTTTGAATGTTGCAGCCGCCAGATACGGAGCACTCGCCGCCGCAGGAATGGCAGCAGACGTCATTGCACACAGTGCCGACGCAGCCGTAGCCGGAATGAGCATTACAAACCGGGTATTTATGTTCATCATGTCGATTGCCATCGGGCTCGGTCAGGGCTTTCAGCCGGTCTGCGGAATGAACTACGGCGCAAAACGCTACGACCGTGTACGCGATTCCTACATGTTCCTTATAAAAGTTACCACAAGCGTAATGTCGGTTTTTACAATTATCGTTTTACTTTTTGCACCTCAAATTATACAGGCATTCCGAAACGATCCGGAAGTTATAGCGATGGGCCGGGTTGCAATGAGATGGCAGGGGCTTTTTCTGCCGCTCCATTCGGTAATTTTTGGAACAAACATGCTTTTGCAGACGACGGGCATGGCAAAACAGGCAAGCCTTCTTTCTTCCATGAGGCAGGGTCTTTATTTTATCCCGCTAATCTGGATTTTACCATTGTGCTTCGGGATTTTTGGAGTTCAAATCGCGCAGGGAACTTCTGACTTTTTGACCGCCTGCACAAGCCTTCCGTTTGCAATTCACTTTTTCAGGGGCTTAAAAAAAGAGAATTAGTACATTATAATTCAATTTATGAAAGATGCTTTTATAAATGAACGCACTGACGAATTGAATCATAAATGGTCCGACGCAATAAAACGCGAAATCCCTATATATTCCCGCGGAAACAGTATCCGCAGTGACTTTGACCGCGACTACACACGGCTCATACACTGCCAGGCATACAGCCGGTTAAAGCACAAAACACAGGTCTTTTACGCACCAAAAAATGACCACGTCTGCACCCGCATGGAACATGTTCAGCACGTTGCTTCTGTTGCAGAAACGATTGTCAAATACCTCGGCCTTAATGTTGAATTAACACGCGCCATTGCAATCGGTCATGATATCGGACACGCTCCTTTCGGTCACACCGGCGAAGACATATTGAATTCACTTATGGCTCAGAAAGAAGGAGCCAACGCTCCAAAAAAATTCTGGCACGAACGTAACTCACTTTTTTTTGCCGATTACATAGAAACTTTAAGCGATCCTGACGGATATGAAAAAACACTCAATTTAACCTACGCCGTACGAGACGGTTTAATCTGCCACTGTGGCGAAATCGACCAGCAGGGCATCCGTCCCCGAGAAGAAGCGATGAACCTTTACGACATCAAGCGGCCCGGCCTCGTCCAGCCGTTTACCTGGGAAGGCTGCGTTGTAAAAGTCAGCGACAAGATTGCCTTTTTGGGCCGCGACATCGAAGACGCCCGCCGCTACCACATTCTTGATATGGGCTGTTACCGCCAGCTGAGACAAATCGTCGGCGAAACCCTGGGTATGACAAAAAACGGTCAGACCTTGAGCCACTCAAGCGGAAAGGCCGTAAACACAACGGTTTTAATCAACGACATGATTGTCGACATGTGCGAGCAGTCCACGCCGGAAACAGGGCTGTGCTTCAGCGAACAGTACTTTAAGTTCATCAGGGAATTAAAAGAGTTCAGCTATTCAAAAATCTACAACCACTGGCGCCTCCTTGAATTCAAATCCTACGCACAGCTCGTTTTGAGTACAATTTACCGGCTTTTGATAAACACACAGAATTTTGCCAGAAACGGCCGCATTCCCCAGAGCATGAAGTATTACGAAAGTTTAAGCCGCACATTTGAAGACTGGCTCATCCGTTACACAAACTACGTGCCAAAGGACGCGCCGGACAAGAAAAAAATCATGCGCTACCAGACACCGGTTGTTTTTGATGTAAACGATTTTACTTCTTACCAGAAATGTGTAATTGAATATATTTCGGGAATGACCGACAGCTACGCGATTCAGTGCTATGAAGAAATAATCAGTTTTTAAGCAGTTCCGGGCGGAATTCAAAATGCATGTTGTCAAAAATCACCCAGTTTCCGCCCCAGATAAAACCGTGCTTTTCAAAAATATCGATTACCTTTTGAGGCGGGCTCCAGCGTGCGCTTAACGGGGTGAGCATCCAGTTTTTGGGATCCTTATCCTTTGTCCAGCTCCAGAAAATTGCCTTTCCGCCAAGACTTTTTGGAAGAAGGTCGATTGCAATTCCATAAGTGTGGAATGACTTTCGCCCCGTGCCCGCAATCTCCCTCCAGTGATAGCAGTCCGCACTTTTGAGGCTTGCAACAAAAGCCTTAACTGCCGAATCCGATTCTGCGGCCAAAAGAATTTCTTTTTCAACCTGTTTGAGAATGCTCTCGATGCGTTCGTGGACGCGCGTTTTTTTACCGAGAAAAGTTGTATTTACAATGTGGTCTTCGATAATTATCCGGGATTTTGCGGCGTACAAAAAGTCACAGAAAAACATCGGGCTTCCGGAGCCGTTCCGGCGGTTATCTGCTGAAGAAAAATTCCGCACCCGCTCAATTTCTTCTTCGTTCATAAGGGCGGGATCCTTGAGGGGGCTGTAAGGATAAATCATCTTCCAGTAGTGGTCCTTGTTGGATAGTTCTTCCTTTGGTAAAAGCCTGCCGTCTGCCCAGTAAAAATCCCGAACCTTAGTTTCCTTTCCGTTAACAAAAATCGGAGCAGTTACAGTGACTTTCCAGTCCGAAACTTCTTCATCAAAGGCAGCGTCAAAATTAACATCCGGATAGCATTTTCTGAAAATTTCAAGTTCAGCGGGCTCTTTTTTTGGAAGAATTGAA
>JAILFZ010000068.1 GCA_024697295.1 Treponema sp. | reverse complement strand
TCCTGAACTCAACTACGACCAGGTTCAGGTATTCGGTCTTGAAATGGCTACAGTTCTCTGGAAATTCAACATTCGTGCTGAAGGTGCTTACTACCTTACAAAAGATACTGCCGGTGACAATCCATGGATTCACAACAACAGTGTACAGTGGGTAGCAGGTTTTGACATCGATATGCCTTGGTCAAACATGAACCTCAACGTTCAGACTCAGGGTAAATACATCCTTAACAACAACAAGATTGGGAAAGGCGCTTATGGCGATTATGACGTTGATAAAGATGCAAACGACAAATACACAAACAACAAAATCGTTGTTAACCTGTCAGACAGCTACAACCACGAAGACGTAAAGGTTGAAATCAGCGGTATCTACGGAATCGAACGCAAAGACATTCTCGTAATGCCTTCTCTTACAATCCGCGCTGCCGATGACTTCTCAATCAAGGCAAGCGGCTTGTGGATTCACGCACCTGATGAAGACTGCGAATTCTACGGCTGGGGCAACAACAGTTTTGCTCAGCTTTCTTGTAAATACTTGTTCTAGTTTTAGAACATAGTTGCTTTGGAAGCCCGCGGGACAATATTTATGGAAATCTCTAAAAATTGCAATTTTTAGAGATGACTTTATTTATTGCTTTTGCGGGCTTTTTTTATTATATTTAGATTATGAATAATCCAATTTTTAACGAAGAAGAAAAGAAAGAAAAGAAGGGCAACGGCTCTGATTCATTGATGGAGCGCCTTCTCAAGTCCCGCCAGATTGTTGTTAGCGGCGAAGTTAACGAAGACCTTGTGGAAAAAATCGTTAAGCAGCTTCTTGTTCTGGAAGCAGATTCCGACAAACCAATTTATTTGTACATTGACTCTCCGGGTGGATCAATCGACGACGGCTTTGGCCTTTATGACATGATCCGCTTTATCAACGCTCCGGTTTACACAATCGGAATGGGTCTCATTGCAAGTATGGGAGTAACTTTATTCCTTTCGGTTCCGAAGGAACGCCGGTTCAGTCTGCCTAACAGCCACTTCCTTATTCATCAGCCATTGATGGGTGGAAGCCGCGGTGTTGCTGCTGACATCGAAATTACAGCGCAGGAAATCACAAAATCACGCGAAACTCTTACTCAGTTGATTGCTGACGCAACAGGTAAGGATTTTGAAACTGTAAAGAAAGATACTGAACGCGATCACTGGCTTACTGCAAAAGAAGCCCTTGATTATGGCATTGCGGGTAAAATTATTACAAGCCGTTCAGAATTGAAATAAACCGTTTTTTGTGCTAAATTAAGATGATTTTTGAATTAACCGATTCCCTCGTAAATCAAATTATTTTTGCGATGGAAAACCAGAATCAAGTTTCAGCTCTGGATGTTCAAAACATGTGTATTGTTGACGCTGGTTCTGTTGAGGTTGATGAAGATAAAATATATTTGCTGCCGGAGTGGACGTCTCACGACGGCTACGCTTTGCTTGAGTCATTTGTAAGTTCAATCAGATGGTCTAAGGCCTATAAGGAACTTTCAACCGTTCTTGCAGAGGGAAGGGGGGTGTTCAGACAATTTAAAAATGCTTTAAAAAAGTATCCGGAAAACGAACGTAAATTCAATTTGTTAAAAAACAGCAAAATGAAATCCCGTGTTGTTGGATGGTACAATGAGCTTCGAACGTCCTGGGGGCTGGAAAAACTGAGTCAGGATTTTGATGAATGTGATGACTTGATTCAGGAAGATTTTGTTATCCGCCCATACAATCGTGTTTCGGACAGCGGTTTTGTTATGACAGAAGCTAAACACTTTTCAGACGAACTAAAAACACATAATTCCGGAGATCTGGGACTGGCGCTTTCTGCGATTTTTGAAGACGGCAGCCTTGTTCAATCTTTGGAAAGCAAGGATACACAGGGACTTGTTTGTCAAACCTTAGAGGATGATTTTGCCGGTTGTATCTTATATTCGTCTGTTTTGTCCGCTGCAAAAACTGCGGTGTCGTTGACTGCACTTTTTGTGAATCAGAATTACCGTGGCCTTGGAATTGCCGGCAAACTTATTGAAAGGTCAATTTCCAATTTGCAAAAAAACGGAATTCATTTTTTTATCATACCTAATTCTGTCTTAGTCTTTGAGCTGGAGCCTCTTTTGACCCGTATGGGATTTAATCGAACAGGCACGGCTATGGTAGCAGAATTAAATTAAGCCTTTTTTTATAGGAGAACATTATGGCTTTTAAACGCGACAATAATTTTAACATGGATCAGGTTGCAGCTTTCCTTAAAGATGCAGTTTCAAAAGTAGAGTCGGATCCGGAATCTTTTGAAGAACTCAAAAAAGCATTCAAAAAGAACGTTCCGCTTACACGCCGCTCATACGTAGCAGCTTACCTGATGAAATGTGCAGGCGGAGCAATCTTCCGCTTTAATTCATACAAAAATCGCGAAGACTTCCACGGACGCCGCGAAAACAGTGACAACCGCAGAAATCGTTTTGAAGAACGTGCACCACGCGAATCAAACAACGAAGCACACGAAAAATTCCAGCGTGTAACAATCGACCCTGAAAATGCAGCAACTGTATTTGTCGGAATCGGCCGTAACCGCCGCGTATTCCCACGTGACCTCGTAGGTCTTTTTATCAGCGTAGCAGGTCTTGAACGCGAACGCATCGGAAACATCCGTGTTCTCGCAAACTACTCTTTTGTTGAACTTTTCAAGGAAGATGCAGACAAGGCAATCAATGCCCTCAACGGTTATGACTACCGCGGACGCAAACTTGCCGTAAGCTACTCGGCAAAGAAAGAAGAAGTTGAACAGGCTGCAGGTGAAGAATTTGCAGAAGAAAGAGTTCCGGATGTACCAAATACATCTGCTCCAATCGCTGATTCATTTACTCAGACAAATACAGACACTGTCGCACAGCAGGCTGCTTTTGCAAAAGAAATGGAAAGCGCAGCAGAAATGACTGACGAAGAAATTCTTGCTATGCGCGCACCACGTTCAAGCTCTTCAGCAGACATTCAGTAAACGTGACTTTAATACATACGGGGCCGCTTGGCGTAAATACTCTTATAGTTCCTCTAAAAGGCAATAAGGTTTTTATCGTTGATCCGGCCTCGTGTGAATTTTGCGGGGACGAGTCTCTTGTAAAAGACGTTCTTGCCAGAAACAATATGGAACCTGTGGCAGTTTTTTTAACCCACGGTCATTTTGACCATGTTGCAGGTTTACCCTTCCTTAAAAAATCCTATCCTGATTTACCGGTTTTTATTCATAAAGCAGATTCAACAATGCTTGGCCCGTCCAGCGGGATTCAGCGCCAGCAATTGAATTATATGGGCTTTGGAGACTTTTATGCGGCTGTAAGTGACCTTCCATATCCGGACGGCTTTCTGGAAGGCGGCAAAACGCTCCTGGACGCGTATACGGCTGCTTTTAAGGATAACCTTCCTGCCTGGCTGGACGCGGAAAGTGAAGCCCGTGAGGAACTTTCCAAATGGACTGTGATTCACACTCCAGGGCACACCATGGGAAGTGTGTGCTTTTATAATCAGGCAGATAAAATCTTAATCAGCGGCGACACTCTGTTTTACGGCTCGTGGGGCCGCACCGACCTTGGCGGAGATGAAACTTCCATTCAAAACAGCCTTCGTCTTTTAAAAGAAAAAATTGATCCTAACACACTTGTTTATCCGGGCCATGATTATGCAGGCTTTAAAATGAGCGACTGCTTTTAAAGTGAATAAAACTTGTATTCAATTACAGGCAAGTCTTTGCTGATTGTGAGAACGGCGCAGGACTTGTCCGAATAATTTCTTGGTCGGGCACAGCTTCCCGGATTGAACAGCAGTACATCGTCATCAAATCGCTCCTGGTATGGCACGTGAGTGTGACCAAAGAGACCTGCTTTACATCCCTGCTCGCGGACATATTCAAGAAGATTATTGCGGCTGTAGTAAACTCCAAAACGGTGACCGTGAGTCAAAAAAAGTTTTTTGCCGCATACGCTTATCGTTTCATTTTCCGGGATTTCGACCCTGTGCTGTTCATCCGTAAAAAGTGAATAAACACTGTCGTCCCCATTGCCGCGGACAAAGGCCACAACCGGCGGAACGATATTTATGTCTTTTGGAACGTGATAATTGTTTTCGATGATTGTAAATAAATCTGAAATACCGTCGCCTAAAAAGAGAAGGGCGTCGCAGTCACGTCCGTAGTTTTCGATTGCCCACTCCAGAATTGAACTGTTGCCGTGGCTGTCAGAGACTACCAGAATTTTTGCGGATTCAAGATTGTCAAGTTCAGTTAATTCTTCTTTTGTCCCAAGCATTATTCAAAAATAAAGTGATTAAGTGACTGAAGTCCTGTCTCGCTGTCAAAATACGGTCTAACAACCTTCTGCTTTCCTACAAGCTTCTGGATGTAAGCGCACAGATTATTGTCGGCTGGAACAGGTCCCCGCAAATCAATCATTGCCTGTACTGAATTTAAAATCAGTGCCGTGGCATCAAAGTTTGGAATATATGTTGTCTGTTCAGTGTCGATGTTGTTTGTCTTTTGTGCGTAGTCCAGAACAAAGTTTGAAGTGGATTCGGCTCCGAGAATATCGTCCTGGGTAAAGAACGAAAATACCGGATAGGCAAGGCTTTCGCTTTCGCTGTCGTCTTCCAGGCGTGCAACAGCATTGCACAATCCTTCCGGGGCGCCGACTATGAGAAGCCCTGCGAGAGTTTTGTCTTCAAGCTGGCTGTACAGTGAACTTACACGTACTTTTCCTGCAACCATAAAGTCATCTGGAAATACCATAAACTTAATCAGACCCGGAGTGTCTTCCTTTTCAACTCCATAGTTCAGGTCAAGGAGCTGGTAAATGTTTGTAACTGTTGCTTCGTCGTTGTAGCCGTAGCCGATTACAACCGCAATGTTTTTATCGAGCAGGTACTCTTTTGTCTCTGCATTAAGATGCTTGAGTTTTACGGCAGTTTTTACCGGACCGTTTGCATTTGAGTTTTGTGAATTTATCTGATAATAAGGTTTTTTCCTGCTGCACGAAAAAAGTGTAAGTGCACAAATTAAACCTGCAGTTATTAAAATGAGTTTTTTCATATCTATATTTTATCGAATTTTTCGTGATTTGAGTAGTAAAAGATAAGCCTGAAAGCAAAAAAAACAGCCGGCATTAACCGGCTGTCCTGCTGTTCGGTGGAACGAACTTATTGCGGCTCTCCCTCGGCGCTGCCAAACTTAACGTTTACGATAACTGTTGCAGAAGTCGGTTTTGGAGAGTCAGTGCCTGAAGAAGCGGCTGTGTCTGCTACGGTTTTTGTTCCGCCAACGTCAACTGCCTGTTTCTGGGCGTTTTCTTTTGCTGTAGTTGTTGTAGTAGTTGTGTAAGAAACTGTCTGTCCCGGGCGTACGAGAATTGCGCCTGCTCCTGACTGTCCGTCACTTACTGCTGCAGGATCGTTTCCTGTAACAGCCGGAGTTGCGGCTTCTTCTTCTGCACCTGCTACCTGTGCTTTAGCACCGCCTTTCGGTGCCTTCCATACAGCGATTGAACCTTCGTAACCTTTAACGTCGGTTCTCTTGAAGCTGTTCTTTACGCCAACAACTGTACCTCGTACCGACGCTGTTGCAACCGGCGAACGAACTGTAAAGCCCACGCGGCGGTCAACTGTCTTTTTTACGTCTGATTTGAGGGAGCCTGTGTCGAGGAAGAGACGTGTGTCATCCTTGTCTCCCTTTTCTGCAAGCTGTTCAACTGTAATTCTTGAAAGAGGGGCTACTGTAACTGTAGTTTCTTTAATTTTAAGAATGAGTTCTGATTTAAATCCTGTCTGAATTACGGCACCTTTCTGAATTGTGCTGCCGATTTTGAGAGGTGTCCATGCACCGTCTGCAATCTGTACTTCAGTCTTTCCCTTTGCAGAAACAACTTTTGCTTCGAGAGCAAAAAGAGATGCTGCGGAAAATGCGAGAATTGAAGCAAGTACGAAAACGCGTGTTGATTTTTTCATATTCATTTCTCCTCTGTACTAGAATGAAATTACTGCTTTAATTGTAACACTAGTTTTGTTATTGTCAGAGATATCTGAGTCAAAATATTGTGTTATTCCTGCAGAAGCAAGTACATCACTTACAATCTGCCAGTTAATCTTTGCATTATACTGGAAACCTTTGTATTCAATTGAATCATCCATTGCATCAAATACAGCGTCTGCTCCTGCAAGAAGAAGAAGGTTGCTGACCGGTTTTACTGAAGCGTTGATACCTGCTTTTGCAAGGGATGTGTATTCAGGTTCATCAAGTGACTCTACGGCAGTTGAACTTGTAAATCCCACGAATGGCTTGAAAGGCCCCTGTTCACCTGATGCGTAAACTGCAGAAAGACCGATCGAAGTTTCAGCATTCAGAGGAGGGTAAAAATTGAGGTTTGCAACGGAAAGATTGCTCATTTCAAAGTCTCCGTCATCGAATTTTGAAAATCCGAATGCACCTGTTACATCGTAGTAAATATTGTTTGTAAGAGGTCCTGAAAGCTGTGCTTCTGCGTAGGCTCTTGTGGTTGTTGTGCCTGAAAGTTTTGTGGTAAAAATACCTTCTGCGCTTACAGTCTGTTCTCCGAGGAGTCCAGGAAGAGAAGCCTTAAGACCGCCGGCAAAATATTTTGGACACAAGTCATAAAGTTTTTCTGAGTCTGGTGAAAATTCAGGATCAAGGATTGTAGTTGTCTGTGCGTTCAGAAGACCTGTGTAAAAACCGAATGCAGTTGCGTTGAATGCCGGCTGTGCGTAGGTTACAGAAGCACCGTCGCCGTTCTGTGTGTAGATGCGTCCTGTCATGTCGGAGTAGAAGAAGCGGCCTGCAGTAAGTGTAATGTCTGAAACATTATAGATTACACGGGCTGTATCAATGTCAACGTATTGAATTGTCTTTTCTGTGCCGAAGTTGCGTTCAAACTGGTATGTTCCCATGATGAGGAAGTTGTTTGCTTCAGATGAACCGAAAGGAGAAGAGAGCCAGAGGCTGAGAGAGTCTTTCTGGTCAAGTTTGAGACCGTCATCCGGATTCTGATCTGCAAATTTTGAATTATTTGTAAATGTTCCGCCAAAATCTACTGCAAATGCAGCAAGTGTAAGGCTAAAGAGTGCTGTTGTAATAATCGACTTTTTCATATTCTATTCTCCATCCTCCGGAAGGCATCCGTTAAGAACGGCAATTGCATCACGTCCGCTTACTTTTTCTGAAGGATCAGCAGTCGGCGGAAGGATGTTTATAGCTTTTAATTCTCTGAATGCGTAGCGCGGTCCAGGGAAGATTGAATAAAAAAGACCACCTTTGAGGCCGGTTGCTTTCATACAAAGATAAGAAAGTTCTGCAAGCGTAATTTCTTTATCTGCTGTACTGTCTGCCGCAATAATTCCTTCAGAACTGAGAGTTTTTACTGCTGTGTCATAATCAGCATCTTCAGCTACTTTGCCTGTGTATACGCCGGCAAGATACGACATCTGTCCAAAAGTTGCCTTATCAGTGTTGATAAGTTCAGTTAATTTTTCGGAACTCTGAGCAAAAACGGCTGCTGAAAGCAGAAGTCCTGCTGCACAAAAAAGAATACTTTTTTTCATCTTTTGAGCACTCCTGATTATAGAAAAAACTTTCAAAAAATAGAGATTTTAAAAGTTTTTGATTACTTTAAGTATAACATGTGTTATAATTTTTGTCATTATGGGAAATATTTTTGCCAAAAAATTATTGAAAAAATGGTCTGACCGGATTGCGGTCCTTGTTGTAATTGTCGTCTGGGCCCTCGCCGCCGCTTTTAACCTTCTTCAGAAGTTTGATTTCCGTATGTATGACCTTCTGCTGGGGGTGAGCAAGGACCCTCAAATCCGTCCTGAACTCATGTTTGTCGAGATTGACAACAAATCTCTTGAAGATCTTGGTCCGTGGCCATGGAACCGCGATATTCTTGCAAACGCCCTTATCAGAATGAAAGAACTTGGCGCAAAGCAGGCTGTATTCGATATTGAATACCTTTCGCCGTCAAATCTTGCCGTTAACCCTAAAGCGGCACAAATCGTGGACTCGGCAATCGAAGTTCAAAAAAAAGATGTTTCTGATGTTGTAGACCAGCTTGCCAGTGCGGCAGTTTCAGGCCAGTACAGAAACAGTGAAATTCTTGAATTTGCCAGGGCTGCCGTTTCGGACGTTATTACGCCCGGCTTTGATTCCCTTAAACAGACTTTTGATAAAGCCTCTTACCAGGATAACGATGCTTACTTTGCCCAGGCCATTCAATTTTTTGGAAACGCCTGGCTTACAATTAATATTCTTGATCTGGACATTAACTATGATAAAGAATATCTGGACTATGTCGGCAAAAAATGCCTTTATTCAAATGTAACCGATAAAAACGACCTTATTACAAAAGGAAATCTGTATTACTTAAAGGACCAGGGCGGTGATAACAAGCTCGGTTTCTGTCCGGCGCGCGAACAGTTTATGCTTGGCGCAAAGGGTGCAGGCTTTACAAACATCGTCCTCGACAGCGACGGTACCCGCCGCCGTGTTGAACTTTTAAGCAGGCAGGAAAACGGTTACGCGGGCCAGCTCGTTTTTGCCCCGATTTTGCGCAACCTGAATCCAGAAGAAATTGTGAGGACAAGGTTTTCGATCAAACTTATCGGCGTGACTGACCCTGAGAGCGGCGAAAAGAAAAATATCACGATTCCGCTCGATAGCCACGGACGCATGCTTATCAACTGGCTCAACAAGGAATTTATTGATTCGTTCCGGCGCGAAAGCGTAGTTATGCTTTATCAGCTTGACGAAACTGAAAGAAACATCATTTCTTTGATGAACACAATTGCCGGCTTTAATCTCTGGGATAAAAAAGGTAATCCCCTTTCCTATAAAGCAGAGTCAAATTCAATTCTTGCCGACTACGAAGAAATTGCCGCATATAAACAGTATCTTCTTGATAAATGTACCGGATTTGATGAAAGCGGAGCTGCAAAAGACGGTGGAATTTCTGATATTGAATACGAAGATTACTTTGCCGCACGCCGCGCATTCTTTGACCGCGTAAGCGTATTTATCGACGGTTCATATTTTGATGAAATAAATGACACCCTCGACTCGATGAAGGGGCAGCTTGATGCAGAAAACTACAGTGAACTCAAGGCCGGAATCAACGACATTTACAGTACGCTCAAAAATGAAGACGAGATTTACAGAAGCACATTTGCCGATAAGAAAAAGGCTTATGAAAACTCATTCTGTATAATCGGAAATACTGCAAGTTCTACAACCGACCTGGGAACAACCCCGTTCAACCGTGCATACCCGAACGTAGGAACCCACGCCAATGTTTACAATACAATTCTTACAAATAGTTTTATCCGTGAAATTCACTGGCTGATTGGTTTTATAATTGCTTCCATTCTTGCACTCGGTACGGTTTTCCTTTCTACCGGAAAACAGGCCTGGTACCAGAACACTCTTGGAATTCTTTCTGTTTTGATCTGTGTGTTCGTACCGATTGTCCTGATGGTTTTATTCAGGATTTATGTTCCGATTGTAGCGCCTGTTCTGATTACAGTAACTTCGTTCCTTGTTGTAGTTGTCCTGCGCTTTGTAACTTCAGAAAAAGATAAGGGCTTAATCCGTAACGCTTTTTCAACATACCTTGCTCCGGCCGTTGTAGACCAGATTGTAAAGGATCCTTCAAAACTTAAGCTTGGCGGTGACGAAAAACGAATGACAGCCCTGTTCAGCGACATCAAGAGTTTTTCTTCATTCTCCGAACTTGTCACTCCAACCAAGCTCGTAAGCGTACTCAACGATTACCTTGGAAGTATGAGTGACAAGATTCTTGCGGAAGGCGGAACAATCGACAAATACATAGGTGATTCAATCGTATCATTCTTCGGTGCGCCACTGGACCTTGAAAACCCGGCATGGAGCGCTGTTGTAAGTGCCATCCGCATGAAACAGGCCGAGGCTGAATTCAACAAAGAGAATATGGCCAGCGGCAACATTCCGCGGGAATTGTACACACGAGTCGGCATCAATACCGGTGACATGGTTGTCGGAAACATGGGAACAAGTGCAAAAATGAACTATACAATCATGGGAGACGCCGTAAACCTTGCGAGCCGCCTTGAGGGTGTAAATAAAGTTTACAAGTCATGGATTTTGTGCAGCGACACAACCTGGTATGACGCAAACACCGGAGACAACATGGGTAAGGTTGTTGCCCGTCCGTTTGACCGTGTCCGCGTAGTGGGCCGTGATGAACCTGTTCAGTTGTACAATATTCTTGGATTTAAAGATGAGCTGAGCGAACAGTGGCTCGAAGCTGTTGATATTTATCAGAAAGCTATGGATAAATATCTGCAGCGTGACTTTGCCGGAGCCGGAAAGCTCTTTGTCAAAGCAAACAAGGTTTGTCCGGAAGATGAATCTTCACTGGTTTATGCCCAGAGATGTAAAGAATATATTGAAAAAGGCCTCGGCGAAAACTGGGACGGAATTATGAACATGACAAGTAAATAACGACGTCATAAATCTCCAAAAACTACAAATTTGCGAAAAATTACAGCCTTTTCTAACATATTTTGTTAGGGAAGGCTATTTTTTATCGTAAAATTTCTAAATTCAGTACGGAAAAACACAAATAACATTGCATTTATAATCTTCAAGAAGTCGGAAAAATCCAAAAAGTAAGTTGAACATTTTATTTTTGAAGTAGAATACTGTATTCGTTGCGGTATATCGCATTGAAATTGTTTTAAATCGCAGCCTATCACAAAAAGATAAATGCCTTGACTATTAACGAGGAGTTTATCTGCCGTTTCCTGTCTGAGTGTTTAAATCGGAGGAGCGCTATGGACGGAACGGCTTTATTCATACTTGGAGGTCGGTATGAAAAAAAGTGTTAGAGCAGTTGCTGCTCTTGCAGGTCTTATTCTTGCTTGCGGACTTGCATTTACTGGTTGTTCTGGACTTTTGGAAGTTGATTCTGAAAAGAGTGACTCATCAAAATCATCAACCAGTCTCAACAGTCGAGCTACTTATGTTGGTTCAAGCGGAATCAACGGTACGCCAAGTGGCTCAGGTTCAGGAAGCGGTTTTGTTTCAGCCAAAGGCTGGCTCAACAGCGCTTATGTTATCTGGACTGCATCTGGTTCAAGTTTCACTGTAACATGTGACGGAACTACTGTAGATTCACTCCTTACACGCAAAATCGAAAATCAGTGGCGTGTTGATATTCCTGGCCTTAAAGCCGGAAGTCACACAATCAAAATTAGCGGAAGTGCAACAATTACAGCAACTGTTAACGTTGTAAACCAGGATCGCTCTGGATTTGCTTTCTATGGTTCAACTGTTCCTGGTGCTTACAATGCTGACGGTACACTCAAGTCAGGTGCTGTTGTTCTTAACATCAACAATTCTACAAAGGATACAGTTAAACTTGATGTAACAACGGATTCAAAAGGAAATAAGACATCATGCACAGGACTTCAGCCAATTCTTGATGCCTTCAAGAAAGGATATGATAACCGCCCGCTCTGTATCCGTCTTATCGGACGCGTAACAGATCCTTCTGTTCTTACTTCAGGCGACCTGATGATTACAGGTTCAGGTTCATCAAAACACCTTACAAACGGAATTACTGTTGAAGGTATCGGTTCTGATGCAACAGCATACGGCTGGGGAATCCGCATTAAAAATGCTGATTTCATCGAAATTTCCAACATCGGATTTATGATGGTAGACTCTGGAGAAGGTGACAATGTTTCTCTCCAGCAGGATTGTAAAAATGTCTGGGTTCATAACTGCGATATGTTCTATGGTGCTCCGGGCGGAGACAAAGACCAGGCAAAAGGTGATGGTGCCCTTGACTGCAAAAAATCAACATATGTTACATTCTCTTACAACCACTTCTGGGATTCAGGAAAATGTAACCTTCTCGGTTTAAGCGAAGGATCTACATCTGGCCTTTACATTACATATCACCACAACTGGTATGACCACTCAGACTCACGTCACCCGCGTGTACGCTACTATTCGGCACACGTTTACAACAACTACTATGACGGCTGTGCAAAATATGGTGCAGGTGCCTGCCTTGGTTCTTCTATCTTTATGGAATCAAACTACTTCCGTAACACAAAGAAACCAATGATGATTTCAATGCAGGGTACAGACCTGTATGCTGGTACAACAACCAAGTCTAACGACAACGCCACATTCTCTAAAGAAGCAGGCGGTATGATCAAGGCTTACGGAAACCAGATGACAGGAAATTACTTCTTTGTTCCATACGGCGGATCAGCATATCACGGCGGTTCTTCAACAACTGACTTTGATGCTTATGTTGTTACAAACAAATCTTCTACAGTTCCAGCTTCTGTAAAATCTGCTTCTGGCGGAAACACATACAACAACTTTGATACAAGTTCAGTTATGTATTCTTACACAGCTGATTCTGCTACAGACGCTGTAAAGAAAGTAACAACTTACGCAGGTCGTGTTGAAGGCGGTGACTTCAAATACACATTCTCTTCTTCTGCAGATACAAGTTATGATATTGACGAAACATTAAAGTCAAAACTTCAGTCATATACCGGTGCTACAACAGCACAGAACTCTGCATCAACTACAACTCCGGC
>JAILFZ010000056.1 GCA_024697295.1 Treponema sp. | reverse complement strand
GTGTTTGCCGCAAGTTCAGCCTCACCTCTGGCCTTGGTTGAACCGTATACTCCGATAGGAGCAATCGGGTCTTCTTCTTTGAGCGGACGTGTCGAAGTTCCGTCAAAAACATAATCGGTCGAAATGTGAATCACTTTTGCGCCGATTTTTTTGGCAACAATTGCAATATTTTTAGGGCCGGTCGCATTGAGGGCAAGGGCTGCTTCTTCGTTGCTTTCTGCAAGGTCGACTGCAGTATAGGCGGCACAGTTTACAATATAAGAAATATTCTTTCCTTTAACAAAATCTTCGAGGGCACTCAGATCAGTAATATCAACCTGCCTGTCAGTGCCTGTATAATCAATATTGTTCTTTTCTAAAAGTTCAGCAACTTCTGAACCAAGCATTCCCTTGCAGCCGATTAACCAGATCATAGATTCCTCCGCGCCGCTACGCTTTGACCGAATTGGCATCAGGACCGATCCATTTGCCGGACTTGTCAAAGTATTTGCCGTTCAGGTCAAAAGAAGGATGTTTTGTATCTTTGTCAGAAAGGTTTGGTTCTGCAATGTCAGAAGCAACCGCCTTCCAGTCGATTCCGATAACCGGGTCGTTCCACATAAGGCCGCCCTCACCGCTCGGGTCGTAAAAATCGGTGCATTTGTAAGCAAAAACAGCTTCTTCAGTCAAAACATAAAAACCATGTGCAAATCCGCGTGGAATATAAAACTGATTCTGCTTTTCTGCGTCGAGAATAATTCCATAATATTTACCAAAGGTTCTGCTTCCGTGGCGAAGGTCAACAGCAACATCATAAACGCGGCCCTGCAATGCCCGGACAAGCTTTCCCTGAGGGTGCCTTGTCTGAAAGTGGAGCCCCCTCAAAACGCCTTTGACAGACTTACTCTGATTGTCCTGAACAAATTTTTCGGTAAGGCCTGCGGCAAAAAAATCACGTTCGCTGTAAGTTTCTAAAAAGTAGCCGCGGTTGTCGCCAAAAATTTTCGGTTGAATTTCGCACAGACCTTCGATTTCTGAACCGTCTTTAGCAAAGCACTTGTTAAATTCAAAAGCCATATATTCCTCTTATAGTTTTATCTGCTGCACCTGAGATTTTATTGTTGAACTATATATTCAAGATATCGGCCGTAATCAGTCTTGTAGCCTTTTGCAAGTTCAAGCACCTGGTCTTTAGAAAGCCAGCCGTTACGGAAGGCAATTTCTTCGATACACGAAACATACATTCCCTGGCGTTTTTGAATCGTTGCAATAAAGTTAGAAGCTTCGAGGAGCCCGTCGTAAGTTCCGGTATCAAGCCATGCCATACCACGACCCAGAAGTTCCACATTAAGGTTACCCTGATTAAGGAATTCGTTGTTTACGGAAGTAATTTCAATTTCGCCGCGTGCACTTGGTTTAACGTCAGCGGCAATTTTTACAACCTCGTTTGTGTAAAAGTAAAGCCCCGGAACCGCATAATTTGATTTAGGAGCAGAAGGTTTTTCTTCGATACCGAGGACTTTGCCGGTTTTGTCAAATTCAACAACGCCATAAGCAGTCGGATCTTTTACAAAGTAACCAAAAATTACGCTCTTTCTGTCTTTTTCTACGGTTGAACGCGCCCTCTTAAGAGTCTGGGTAAAGCTCTGACCGTAAAAAATATTGTCGCCGAGAACAAGAGCAACGTCATCAGTTCCGATAAAGTCCTTTCCAACGATAAAAGCATCGGCAAGACCGCGCGGCTTATCCTGAACTTTATATTCAAAAGACATGCCAAGCCATTTACCGTCGCCAAAAAGCTCTTCGAACACAGGAAGGTCGCGCGGAGTGCTGATAATGAGAACTTCGCGGATTCCTGCAAGCATCAGAACGCTCAGAGGATAATAAATCATCGGCTTGTCGTACAACGGCAAAATCTGCTTAGAAACAGCCTTTGTAATAGGATATAAACGAGTGCCAGATCCCCCGGCTAAAATAATTCCTTTCATTTTTTATCGCCCCTGTTCCGTATAATTTTTAGAAATCCAGTTTTTATAGTCGCCGCTCAAAATGTGGTCAACCCATTCGTTATTGGTCAGGTACCAGTTAACGGTTGCTTCAAGGCCCTGTTCAAAGGTCATTTTGCGCTGCCAGCCCAGTTCCTTTTTGATTTTGGAACAGTCGATGGCATAACGCTTGTCGTGCCCCGGACGGTCAGTAACGTATGTGATAGTTTTTTCAACCTCATCAACGCTTTTGTTGATTTTAGAAGCAGTTAATTCAATTACTTTGTGGAGAAGTTTAATATTTTGCCATTCGTTTTCGCCGCCGATATTGTATTTTT
>JAILFZ010000024.1 GCA_024697295.1 Treponema sp. | reverse complement strand
TGTGGACGCGGCGTAATCAGGTCTGCTCTTTCCAATATCAGAAAGGGTGATTTTATGGACGAACAGTTTTTGATGAGCGTTGCAAGTATCGGCGCAATCTGTATCGGAAAGAGCGGTGAGGCAGTTGCAATCATGCTCTTTTACTGCATCGGTGAGTTTTTTCAGGATTATGCTGTGGACAAGAGCCGTGATTCTATTAAAGCCCTGGTTGAACTTCGTGCCGATACTGCATGCATTCTAAAGGACGGCCAGTTTGTTGAGGTTGAAGCAGAAGATGTTGAAGCCGGCGCAATAATTCAGGTAAAAAACGGTGAACGCATTCCTCTTGACGGCGTGGTCCTGGAAGGAACTTCTTCTGTGGACACCTCGGTTTTGACCGGCGAAAGCATGCCGCGTGAGATTGGTGCAAAAGACCAGGTTCTGGCCGGAATGGTAAATATCGGCGGTGTCCTTAAAATTCAAGTTACAAAAGCATACGGTCAGAGTGCAGTAAGCCGTATTCTTGAACTTACACAAAAGTCTCAGGCAGTAAAGGCGCGTGCAGAAAAGTTCATCAGCCGTTTTGCAAAAGTTTACACTCCTATTGTCTGCTTTTCCGCTCTCGCCGTTGCAATCGTCTCTCCTCTGGTTTGTATGATTTTTTTTCCGGCAGTTTTTGCTCAGACCGGCTGGTCAGTCTGGATCTACCGTGCCCTCATGTTCCTTGTTGTAAGCTGTCCATGCGCCCTTGTAATTTCTGTTCCGCTCGCATTTTTTAGTGGAATCGGACTTGCCGGCCGCAACGGAATCCTTATTAAGGGAAGCAACTTTGTTGAAGCTCTTTCAAAAGTTGATACTGCCGTTTTTGACAAAACAGGAACTTTGACAAAAGGAATTTTTGACGTAACTTCTGTTGTCAGTGCCGGTGACATGAGCGAAGATGAATTAATCGCCCTTGCTGCACACGCTGAACACTTTTCCAACCATCCGATTTCAAAATCGATTAAAAAAGCCCACCTTGTAAAATGCGGCGCCCTGAATGGAGAAAACCCTGAGTGCTGTACATGCTGTGAGCGTAAAAACTGCGAAGAACTCAACGGTTATGGAATTAAAATCCTTGTTGACGGAAAACTCGTTCTTGCAGGAAACAGAGCTCTGATGCAGAAAGAACATATTGATTTTGACGCGTCTAAGTTTTGTGCCCTGGAAACTTCGGGAACTGTAGTTTACATTGCTCAGGAAGGCAGGTTTGAAGGTGCTGTCGTAATAAGTGACAGCCCGAAAGAAAACGCTTCGGATTCAATTAAGGCACTCAGAAAAGAAGGTGTCAAAAAGGCAATCATGCTTACGGGCGACAATGAAAATGCAGCAATTCTTGTGGCAAAAGAACTTGGAATCGACGATGTTTACGCCGGACTTTTGCCGGAAGACAAAGTTGAAAAAATCGAAGACATGATTGAGTCTAAAAACGAAAAGGGAACCAAGTCAAAAGGAACGGTTATGTTTGTCGGCGACGGAGTTAACGACGGACCTGTTCTTGCAAGAAGCGATGTCGGAGTTGCAATGGGCGCAATGGGAAGTGACGCTGCAATCGAAGCCGCCGACGTGGTAATTATGGACGACAAACTGATCAAGTTGAGCCAGGCCGTAAAAATCAGCCGCAAAACAATGCGCATCGTTTACCAGAACATCTGGATTTCGCTTGGTGTAAAGGCAGCGGTTATGGTGCTGGGCGCCCTCGGAATTACAAATATGTGGTTTGCGGTCTTTGGCGATGTAGGAGTCTGCTTTATTGCAGTATTAAATGCCCTTAGAATGAGTATTCAAAATGCTGCCAGTCCTTGCAGTCGTCCCAGTCACCGCCCCACTCAAAGCCCTGCTCAGTAAAAAGGCGGTAGGCTAAATCGTCGTGATCAATTTTATACGGGTTGGGCCTTGAACGGTCCACCCATATAGAAGCAGTTGCAGGTTCAATATAAGTTTTTCCGCGCACAGTTTTTATGTACGGGTTGTAAAGCGGGTTAATGTCTACTGCAAGACCGAGTCCGTGCTTTGAAACAGTTTTTGTGTGCGAAATAAATCTGAAGTTAAAGCATGATGAATTGTTTGCCCTCATGCTTGTTTCGTCGTCGGCGTTGTATTTATCGATAAGGCTCACTTCCTGAATTTTATAGGACGCCTTGTACAATTCCTTAAAAATATATAGAAGTTTTTCTGCGATTGCTTTGTTGCAGATAAGTTCCCCGCCTGCATCCTGACCGTTAAAATCTTTGTGCAGGATTTTTATATAGCGTAAATCAGCGGGCGGAACCGTGCAGTTTTCCTTGTAGGACTTTCCTTTAATTCTTTCAAAAATTGAATCATCAACGTCGGCAATGTAAAAATTCGATTCGAATAAAAGTTCATCATCCATAATAATTTTCTCCTGCGCGTTTGCATTAAGGCAGAAAAGAAGTGCCAGCATCGCCATGAGAGAGGCTCGTAATTTCATTATTCAATCATACAATAAAACTTAAAAAATAAGAATCTGCGTTTATCTTTGACCGTCTGCGTTTAATTCTTTTTTAACTTTCAGTTTTCAGTTATAATCTTTCTATGACTCTGGAACAATTTAGACAGAATATAGAGCTAAAAAAGGAAATGGATTTTTGCTCGCGTGGAATTGATTTTTCCATTTCGTACGGGCGTGATGACGACGGCAAAAATTACATCGCGTTTGGCGAAAAGCACCTCCCGTACGAAAAATATTATTCCTGGGGTGAATTTATCAACGCGGCCAAAATCGGCAACGCCTGGCTCAGATATTCTGTCGAAGACCTTGTCTTTTCAAATTAAGCATATTAAAATACAACTTACAACAAGGGACAAGAGTCCCGGTTTTTCGAGGTAGTAATGGCTTCTATTCGTGAGCTCTATGGAAAATTCTTTGCACAGATGACCCAGATGTCAAAGGCTGCTGCAAAAATTGATGAAACCAACGTTTATCAAAAAGCAAACCCAAACACAAAAAAGATCATGTACAAACTGATTGAAGACAACACTCTTCCAGGCAGCCATATCGGCGGCAAAGAAAACTTTAAAGCTTTTCTTGAAGCCGTAAAAAGCGGAAAACATGGTCTGATATTGATGGAACATTATTCAAACACAGACTTACCGGCCCTCACATGGCTTTTGGAAAACGACATGGGCGCAGAAGGCAAAGACCTTGCTGACCGTATCGTTGCAATAGCCGGAATGAAACTTAACGAAGCAGACGCAAATGTCCGTGCCTTTGCTGAAAGCTTTACGCGTGTTGTAATTTATCCAACCCGTTCCCTGGACAAGGCAGAAGCCAGTGCAATATCTGCAGAAGAAGCTGCCGCAGAAGAAAAGAAGGCCCGCACAATCAACCTTGCCGCAATGCGCGCAATGGATAAATGTAAACGTGACGGAGAAGTAATTCTCGTATTCCCTTCCGGAACACGTTACCGTCCGGGCAAGCCGGAAACTAAACGCGGACTTCGCGAAATGGATTCATACCTGCGCATGTTTGACGTTATGGTTCTGGTTTCAATCAACGGTTCAATCCTTACAATCGATTCGAATAATCCGGATGATATGCTTGCAGATATCTGTGAACCTGCAAACCAGATTTTTACAGCAAGCCCTGTGATTGACTGCAAACAGTTCAGAAAGGATTATCTTGCAACTCTTCCTGCTGACCATGAAGATCCAAAACAGGCCGTAATTGACCATTTAATGGACTATCTCCAGAAACAGCACGACAAGGTTGAGCCTGAATTACAGAAATTGAACTCAAAATAAGGTTCTAAGTATAAATTGAATAAAAAACTCGATCTTACAGCCGGACCTTTAGCGTCCGGCATTTTTATTTTTAGTATTCCACTGATTTTCTCAAACATTCTGCAGGTAATGTTCAATATGGCAGATATTGCCGTTGTCGGGCGTTTTGCAGGAGCTCACGCTCTCGGTGCAGTTGGTTCAACCCCGATGTTATTGTTCTTTATGACAGGGCTTTTGCAGGGAATTGGAAGCGGAGTCAACGTTATCGCAGCTTATTACTGCGGAGCAAGGTCAGAAAAAGATCTGGGCCAAACGGTCCACACCTCATTTTTATTTTGTCTGGGCTCTGGAATTTTAATTCTTCTTATTGCACAGGTTTTTGCAATTCCCGCATTAAGACTTTTAAACACACGCCCTGAACTATTGCACGACGCAGCTTCCTACATAAAAATCTACACCCTCGGAATGCCGGCCCTCGCTTTGTATAACTGGGGCAGTGCCGTTTTGAGCGCGACAGGTGACTCCACACGGCCTGTAATATGTCTTCTGACTGCGGGCGTGACAAATGTTATATTGAATCTTGTTTTTGTCATTGGATTTAAAATGGATGTTGACGGGGTTGCTCTTGCAAGTGCAATCAGTCAGTACGTTTCTGCCTTCCTCATTACAGGAATTCTAATATTCGCAAAAACACAGGTCCCGCTGCGTGTAAAGCAGCTGGGCTTAAAGCGGGACAAGGTTAAAAAACTCGTAAGCATCGGAATACCTTCGGGGCTTCAGAATACGATTTTTGCCTTTGCAAATATGTTTATTCAGGTCGCAATAAACAGTTTTCCGCCGCTTGCAGTTGCCGGCATCGCCGTTTCGACAGAAATTGACCCGCTTATTTACAATGTAATGCTGGCCTTTTATGTTGCCTGCGCAAGTTTTGTCGGCCAGAACTTTGGAGCGCACAAGAAAGACCGCGTTAAAAAGACCTTTTTTCTGTGCACAATGTATTCATTTTTAGTCGCACTCGTTCTGGGCCTCCTGCTTTACATTTTCCGTGATGCAGTGCTGTCTTTGTTTACGCAGGACGTGGCGGTCAAAGGGTTTGGCATCCGTCGAATCAGCATTATGTCCTTTGCATATTGTGTTAGCGCCTTTATGGATTGTACAATAGCCGCAAGCCGCGGACTTGGAAAGACATTTGTTCCGTCGCTTATTGTAATTCTGGGGTCGTGTGTATTCAGGATTGCGTGGGTTTACACAATTTTTGCCCGCTTTGCCACAATTGAATCATTATTCCTGCTCTTTCCGTGCAGCTGGGCGATTACAGCGGTTGCCGAAATCGTCTATTTTAGAATAATATTTAATAAAGCGTTTGAAAAGGAAATTCAATGATCAAAAAATTAATATTTGACCTCGACATGACCGTGTATTCCGCCAACAGCAAAATGAGCACCGGCATCAGCCGAAGAATAATCGGTTACTGCGCCAGGTTTTTTAATATGGACTTCAGTCAGGCAATCCTTGAACGCGAAAAGGCATTAAAAACTTATGAAACAACGCTGGACTGGCTTAAATCAAGCGGTTTGACCGACGTTGAAGATTATTTTTCCTATGTTCATCCCGAGTCAGAAGTTGAAGAACTTGCATACGACCCTGACCTTCCTGCTTTACTTGAATCAATCAAACTTCCAAAAATGATTTTAACCAATTCGCCGGGCGAACACGCTGAACACGTTTTAAAAAAGCTTCGGGTGCGTGATTATTTTTTGCCGGAAATAAGTGACATCCGTGCAAATAAACTCAAAGGAAAACCCTACGACTTTTCATATAAAAATGCTTTGTCGATAATCGGCGGAACAGTTGAGGATACTTTGTTTCTGGACGACTGGAAAAACTATGTTGAAGGTTACGCGGCAATCGGCGGGACCGCCGTTCAGGTTGGAAAGATTCTGGACGAAAGCAGACGGGCCGTACTTCCTGCAGGGGCTGGCGGACGGATTTTTTATATTGATTCGATTTATGAGCTTCCGCGCTTATTGAACGAATTAAACTAAGCTTCCGGGAACGATCGTCTGTGCGTTGAGGGAGGCGCATCTGATGCCTTCATGGACGGCAGTTTCAAGATTGTGCGACTTTAAAAATTCAACAATAAATCCCGCGTTAAAACTGTCTCCGCAGGCAGTTGTGTTTACGGCTTTGATTTCTTTACTTTCAAAAGTTTTTTCTTCCAGTTTTGAATTTGCAGCGTGAGTCGGAAGTTTTCCGTCAGTAACGATAAAGGTTATGTTCGGAAAGCGTTTTGCAACCGGGGCAAGAAGGCATTGAGAAAAAGTTTCTGTAAATTCATCCATGTTGATTTTTACAAAAATTGAATTTGTACGGTTTTTTAATTCATCAAGACAGCCCAGAAGGGCAGGGCCTTTAAAATCAAGCACGGTTACAAGGCCGTTGTCAGCGGCTTCTTTTGCAATTTTTGAATAAATATCCTGATTCCAGCAAAGCGGCGCGCTACCGCTCAAAATGAGGGCGTCGACTTTTTTGGCCTCTTTTTTAATGAGTTTCAGGAGCTGCTTTTCACGCGTTTTAAAAACTTCCGGGGCTTGCAAAACTGGTTCTTCGGCTATTATTTCCGTGGTTTCTCCATTTTTGGAAAGTGCTGTCCAGCAGGTGCGCGTTGCTCCCGGAACAGACACGGTTTTTGAGCGGATGCCGTCTTTTTTGAGGAGCGATAAAAATTCACCTGAGTTTTGTTTTGCCAGAGGAAAAATGCAGAGTGCACTGTCCGGTACAAGCTGTTCTATAACACGTGCAGTGTTGATTGCCTTACCGCCTGCATTCTGGATAAAGTTTTTTGTCCTGTTAACCCTGGCAGGTGCAAAATTGTCAAATACGAGCGTCCTCTGAATTGAAGGACTTAAACAAACGCAGAGAATCTTCATTTATTCCGCCTGTTTTGTACTGTCTCCCTTTTCGTTTACAAGAGCGATAAATTCTTCGATTTCTTCGAGACAGGCCTGGATTCCACCCTGCCAGAATTCAACCTGAGTGATGTCAAAACCCGCCTCTCTGCACAAATCTTCGCAGCTCATTGCACCTGTGTTTGAAAGAAGTTTAGCATACGTTGCCGCAAATCCAGCTCCTTCTTTTTTGTAGCGCTGATAAAGAGCCATTGCAAAGAGCTGGCCAAAGGCGTACGGAAAGTTGTAAAAGTCGAGGCCTGTAGAGTAATAATGGCTTTTTACAGCCCACATATATTCGTGGCGCTCGCTGTTCAAGCCCTTGCCGTAGGATTTTTCCTGTGCGGCCTGCATCAGGCGGCAAAAATCATCTGCGGTGAGGGGATTCTTTTCGCGTTCGGTAAATACTGATTTTTCAAAATAATAGCGGCACAAAATATCAACGAGAACCTGAGAAATATCCTGCAAGTCTATGTCCAGAAGCTGCAGACGTTCGGCAGGAGTGCATTTTGAAAGTAAATCCTGTTTTACGATTGTCTCGGCAAAGGTAGAAGCGGTTTCTGCAAGCGTCATCGGATACGAAGCAAAAACCGGCGCCTTTCCCTTGAGGCAGCTGAAGTGATATGCGTGTCCAAGTTCATGGGCGAGTGTAATTATGTCGCTGAATGTGCCTGTAAAGTTTGTCAGAATGCGGCTCTGGTGGCCGAGTGCAAAGTCTTCGTCAAAGGCTCCGCCAACTTTTCCGGGCCTCACCTCTGCGTCAATCCAGTTTTCTTCAAAGGCTTTTTTTGCAAACGAGCCCATGTGTACGCTGAATGAAGTGTAGCGGGCGATAATGTAGTCTCGTGCTTCGTCAAAGGTCCATGTTCTGGTCAAAATTGAATTTTTATCGCCGTCAGCTGCAGCAGGAGCTTCCATCGGAGCAAACAAATCGTAGAATGCAAGGCCTTTGTCCGCAGAAAAACTTGCACTCATATTATGCTTTTTGAGGAATTTTGCCTTTGCAAGAAAATACTTTCTGAATGAAGGCAGGCTCTTTTCGATTGCCTTGATGAGTGCGTTGAGTGTCGGCTTTGAAAGTCTGTTTGCAAGGAGCGCCCTGTCGATTGCATTTCGCCACTTGCGGCGTTTGTTTAAGTAAACGGTTTCGCCCTTTAAGTTGTTAAGGCAGGCCGCAAGTGCAATCCTGTTGGCTTTGAGGAGGGCAAGTTCTTTTTCGTAAGAAGATTTTCTTAATGCGGGATCACTTGAATAAGCATCGTTTCTCAATTCGTTAAAGGTTTTGCCCTTTTCGTCAGCCAGGTTTGATATAATCTGTCCCTGCAAAAGTTCCCAGGCGTTTCCTCCTGTTTTTTGCAGTGAGCTTGTTAGAAGTTCTTCTTTTGGCGGCATCTGGTGCTTACATTCTGCAATGTCGAGTTCAAGGAGATATTTGCGGTCGGCAAACTGCGGAAAGCGCACAAAAAATGCGTCCAGTTCATCACGGTGTTTGTACAGAATATTTTTGAACGAAATCTCAACCTGAGAAAACTGGATTCCAAATTCATCAATGACCGAAAGATTGTTCAAAACTGCTGAATTTGTTGTATCAACTGAATAAATAATCGAAGCATAGCAGGAAAGAGTCTGCATCAGGGCGTAAACCTTGTCGTAAGCCGTAAGGTAGCCGTTGAGCCAGAAACTAAAATTAAATCGGTTCGAATTTTTTAAGAGGCTTTCCAGTTTTTCGATTCCGGTTTTTAAAAGTTCAACTGCCTGTTTGTATTTATCGCTGTCGATGGAAGTAAAAAGTTTATCCAGATTCCAGCGCGGTGCATTCAATTCGTTCATGGTTCAATTCTATCATGTACCGGTTGTTTAGTCTATTTTTCCAAATTATGAAAAATTATATATCCTAGAATACCATTATGGATTATAATAGTGGGAATGAGTGAGAGTCTTTTAATTAAGTACGACGCCAAGGAGCAGAAGTTCTCGTATCCAAAAAATATGCAGAACCTTTTTAATGCTAAATTTGACGATCGTCCTCTATGGGAAATTTTTCGCGATAACGACACTGCATCTGTCGAGGACTGTAAACTCATCGAATGGGCATGCAGCCGCGCCCACGAAGCAAAAGACTTTGCAAACAACCTTCAGATTTGCCTGACAACAAAAATCGGACCAAACTGGTACATAGTCAGTGCCGTGCGGCCGGAAGGTTCCTACCTCATAACGCTCAACTTTATCGATATCAACGAAGATGTTAACAGACTCAATTATTTTGTCCACCTGAGCGAAAGCGATGTCCTTACAAGCCTCTATTCAAAAAAAGGCCTGTTCTCAAAAATTGACCATGTTATAACAAATCAGATGCTGTCAAAAGAAAAAACTGTCTATTCGCTGGTTTATTTTGACATTACCCGTTTCCGCTCCCTGAGCGACTTTCTCGGACGCTCTGGAATCGACATTCTTCTCGTAAACATTGCGGGTGCAGTAAAAACAATTATCGGTGACAGAGGCTATGCTGCAAGAATCGAAAGTGACCGTTTTGCATTTTTTTATCCGGGCGCAAAAGAAGAAATCCAGAATCTTGCAGAAAAGCTCGTAGAAGCCTTTGACAAATTCGAGCTTTCATTTCATATAAACTGTAATTTTGGCGCCTATATCTGTGATGAAGAAAACGTGAGCCCGCAGATTATGCTCGACAGGGCAATTGTTGCCCAGAACGCAATCAAGGGAAGTTACTCCAATACAATTAACTTTTATGACGAAAAGCTCCGCCAGAAGATGATTACCGAACAGGAAGTTACCGGCTGTATGGACAAAGCCCTGGAAAAGGGGCAGTTTGTTCCGTTCTTTCAGCCGCAGTACGACCACTCAACCGGACATATCGTCGGCGCAGAAACTCTCGTACGATGGATTCATCCGGTCAAGGGACTGGTATCTCCGGGTGTATTCATTCCTATTTTTGAATCCAACGGCTTTATTACCGAACTCGACCTTTATATTTTTGAACAAACCTGCCGCTTTATCCGCGAAAGCATAGACGCAGGCCGTCATATAATTCCAATCAGCACAAACTTCAGCCGCTACGATATTTTTATGCCGGATTTTATTCAGCAGCTTGAGGCAAGGCGGCAAAAGTACAATATAGACCCTTCAATGATCCGGGTAGAAATTACCGAGTCGGCTGTTGTCGGCGGAAGCAACTACACTTCCGAAATCGTAAAAAAACTTCATGACTGCGGTTACACTGTAGAAATGGACGACTTTGGTTCAGGTTATTCTTCTCTCAATGTACTGAAAGATATTGAATTTGATATAATCAAGCTGGACATGAAGTTTATGTCGACTGACACAGAAAGCGAACGCAGCGTTACAATCTTAAAATCCATCGTCAATATGGCAAAATGGCTCAAAATGCCTGTAATTGCCGAAGGCGTAGAAATGATTGAACAGGCAGACTTCCTTGAATCAATCGGCTGTACAACAATCCAGGGATACTTGTATTCAAAACCTCTGTCCGAGCAGGATTTTACTGCGCTGATTCAAACCAAAGATACCGCAAGAAAACTTTTAAAGTAAAAAATTATGGACAATTCAAATCTCAAACCTTTTATCCTCAATAACGGAAAGAAAAATCCTTTTGTTCTGGTAGTTCCGGGCGGCGGATACGACCATTATGGAAGTCGTGAACAGGACATCATTGCGCAAAAAATGAATGAACTCGGCTTTTCTTCTGCAGTCCTTTATTACAGAATCAATCCGTCTTCCTTTCCCCTGCCTCTCATAGATCTGGCTCAGGCGATGGCATTTATAAACCGAAAAAAATCCGAGTGGAATATAAGTTCAATCTGTGTGATGGGATTTTCTGCCGGAGGGCATTTATCTGCATGCCTTGGAGCTTACTGGAATTCACCTTTGCTGAAGGAATTGACGGGGCTTGGCGCAGAAGAACTTCGTCCGGATTATTTATGCCTTTGCTATCCGGTTGTAACTTCCGACAAAACTTATAGTCACGCCGGTTCATTCAAAATGCTGACAGACGGCCTTCTGGAAGGCAATGCAAAGAAGTTTTGCGAACTGACGGATTCAAAAGACATCATGGAAGTTCTTTCTGTTGAAAAACACATTACAGGGAACTTTCCGCCGAGTTTTGTCTGGCATACACAAACCGACGAAAGTGTAAAAATTCAAAACAGCCTGAATCTTGTAAACAAACTTGTTGAACAGGGCGTCAGTGTTGAATACCACCTTTTTCCGGAAGGCAAACACGGTCTTTCTCTCGCGCAGGGAACTGTCTGCGGGGTCTGGCCTGAACTTTTTGCAAACTGGTATAATACCAAAATAAATAATCTGGAGATAATATGACAGTATTACAATCGATTTTGCTTGGAGTTTTGCAGGGAATTACGGAATTTCTACCTGTTTCTTCGAGCGGACATCTTGCCGTAGCGCAGAAACTTTTTGGACTTGAAGAAGTTCCTCTTTTGTTTGACGTAATGCTTCATCTGGCAACTCTGGCCGCTGTTTGTCTTTATTTCAGAAAAAAGATCGGACGGCTTTTTATGTGCTTTTTACGCTGGATTGGGCGCAAACCTTTGATTGAACACTCAAATCCGGACAAAGTAATAGCTGGCGATCTGCTCAGCGGAACTGACGCTCTCGGACGTAAAACGATTCTTGCGCTGATTTTTGCAACAATCGTTACAGGCGCAATCGGAGTTGTTACTTCAAAACTTATTCCCGATTTGCCGATTCAGGTGACTTGTGCCGGTTTTCTTATCACAGCCGGTCTTCTGGTATTTTCTTCTGTATTTGAAAAGCGGCACGCCAGAAAAAACTTTGAAGGAATCTCTTTCAGACAGTCGCTTTTTATCGGTTTGATGCAGGGCTTTGGCACACTGCCCGGAATCAGCCGTTCAGGCTCAACAATTGCCGGGGGACAGCTTGCCGGTGTTGAACGCTCGGCTGCAGGAGAGTTTTCTTTTATCGTTTCGATTCCTGCAATTCTTGGGGCCTTTATTCTTGAAGCAAAAGATCTTGGCAAAGTAAGTTCTTCAATCGGTGCACTGCCGGTAGTTTGCGGTTGTCTTGCAGCCTTTGCCTGGGGATACCTTTCGCTGAGTGTTTTGATGAAGATGATTCGCGGCGGCAAACTTGAACGCTTTGCTTTCTATCTCGTTCCGCTTGGAATCCTGGGTTTGATTTTCTTTTAGGATTTGAATTACGACAGGTGATTTAAAAAATACGTCGAGTCAAGGCACGCATACTCTTAAAGCCTTGACTTCGCCGTTTTTAGGGTTTGTAATAAACCCTAAATAAAAGGGACCGCGTGAAGGAGGAGAAACAGCGGTCCTTTTTTTAATACTTTAATTAATTTCTTGCTGCTGAGAATAAAATATATTAAAGCAGAAAAATGTGCAATAGAATTTAGTAGAAAAATTATGAAAAATATGCAAAAATAACGGAAGTTTAATGAAAACTCCGCAATGATTGCGGTTTTTTGCGAAAACGCCTGAATATTTTGCAAAATACAACATAAAGGAGCGCTAATATGAAGACAATCGGTATTATCGGAGCCATGCAAATCGAAGTTGATTACCTTCGTTCTCTGATGCAGGGCCAGGTTGAACAGACTCGGGCCGGTGGAATTTTGTTTGAAAAAGGACAGATTAAAGATAAAAAAGTAGTTCTTGTACGCAGCGGTGTCGGAAAGGTAAACGCAGCTTTGTGTGCACAGAGGCTTGCACTTCAGTTTGGCTGTGACGCTGTAATCAACACGGGAATTGCAGGTGCCATGGCAAAAGGTCTTGGCGTTATGGACTTTGTTGTAAGCACAGACGCAGTTCAGCACGATGTGGATGCGACCGGTTTCGGTTACAGAAAGGGACAGATTCCTCAGATGGATGTATTCAGTTTTGAAGCTGACAGAAACCTCGTAAATTCAATTCAAAAAGCATTTGATTCAAGTGAATTTGCAAAAGAACATAAAATGATCCAGGGACGCATTGCAACCGGCGACCAGTTTATTTCAGAAAAAAACGTAAAGGAAGGCATTGCAAAAAACTTTGAACCTGCATGTGTAGAAATGGAAGGAGCTGCAATCGCACAGGCCTGCCATCTCAACAATGTGCCTTTTGCAATCCTCCGCTGCATGAGTGATATGGCAGATGATTTGAGCTCCAACGGCTATGAATTCAACGAAGGAATCGCAGCCAGGATGAGCGCTGAGGTTGTAGAAAAAGCCCTCGAATTACTGTAGAAAACAAAGTTTTTTTGGGATAAAATCATCTCGGGGGTATATTATGGAACTTAAAAAATACAACGTAGACAGTTTCAATTTAGATCATACAAAGGTAACTGCACCGTATGTTCGCCTTGCTGCCCGCAAAGCTGGAGAAAAGGGAGACATCGTAACCAAATTTGATGTCCGCTTTACCCAGCCAAACAAAGAGTGTATGCCAACAGGCGCTATTCATACAATTGAACACATCGTTGCCGAGTACATCCGTGACGAAATTGAAGGTGTAATCGATTTTAGTCCGATGGGCTGCCGCACCGGTTTTTATCTAACAGTCTGGGGAGAGCGCGATGAAGAATACATCGCAAAGCATCTTCTTCCGGTTGTAAAAAAAGTTGTAGCGTGGGAAGGTGATATTCCTGCGGCAAACGAAATTCAATGCGGCAACTACCGTGACATGGACCTTGACGGAGCAAAAAAATACGCAAAAGCGTGGGTTGATGGAATTCAAACCCTTGGCTGGAACTGTTATAAATAATGAACAGCCTTCAGAAATTCCGGGAAACTCTTTATTCGGTTTTTCCGATTATGCTTGTGGTAATTTTACTCTCTGTGACACTGGTTCCGCTCGGAAGCACTGTTCTTGTAAAATTTATCGCAGGCGGAGTTCTTGTAATTTTTGGCCTGACAATCTTTCTGCTCGGGGTCGACATCGGTATTCTGCCGGTTGGTGAACGAAGCGGTGCGGCCCTGACTGCAAGGAAAAATCTTCCGCTCTTACTTTTCAGTGCATTTATAATCGGTTTTATCGTAACAATCGCAGAACCTGACGTTCAGGTGCTTGCAGACCAGGTAAGTTCGATCGAAAGTTCGGTTGACAGATGGCTTTTGATTGGAATGATTGCCGTGGGTATCGGACTTTTTGTTGCCATCGGCATTCTGCGGACCATCATTTCTCTTCCGCTCAATTGGATTTTGACTTTTGCATATATCCTTGTTTTTGTGCTGGCTTATTTTGCTCCAAAAACTTTTCAGGGCGTTTCCTTTGACTCAGGCGGGGCTACAACAGGCCCGATGACAGTTCCCTTTATCATGTCGCTCGGCGTCGGTGTTGCGGCGGTTCGTGCAAAATCAGATAAAAATAATGAATTAAAAAACGCTTCTTCAAACGACAGTTTTGGTCTTACGGGAATCGCATCTGTCGGCCCGGTACTTGCCGTTCTTGTTTATGGAATTTTATTTTTTAAACCGTCGGCCCTGCCTGCAGCTGAAAGTGCAGTTTCTGAACATGCGTCTAACCCTGCGGCCCGCTTCTGGCTTGCAGATTTTGTCCGGAAACTTCCTCAGATTACAAAAGAAGTCCTTACGGCGCTTGCGCCGCTGGCAGTGATGTCGGCAGTTTTTCAGGCGACCCTTTTAAAACTTCCGCCGATGCAGGTTATCCGAATGATTCGCGGCTTTATTTTCAGTTTTGCGGGCCTTGTAATCTTTCTGCTCGGCGCACAGGTTGGGTTTATGCCATGCGGTCATGAACTTGGAGTTGCTTTAGGAAATGCCGCTATGAAGGGACCTTTCTGGACCGCGCTTCTTGTGACGGCAGGCTTTGTTTTTGGTGCAATTGTAGTATGCGCCGAGCCTGCAGTCTGGGTTTTGACCGACCAGGTTGAATCAATCACGGGCGGCACAATCAAGCGCCGCGTTATGCTTTTTGCCCTTAGTGCGGGCGTTGCTTTTTCAATTGCACTTTCAATGCTCAGAGTTTTGTGGGGATTCAGTTTGTGGTACATTCTGGTTCCAGGCTATGCTCTGGCTTTGATTTTATCGTTTATAACCCCCAGACTCTTTGTCGGAATTGCTTTTGACTCGGGCGGTGTTGCCTCGGGCCCGATGACAACGACTTTTATCCTGTCGTTTGCCCTGGGTGCAAGCAGCGCTTCCGGCTCATCTTCTGCAACAGACGCTTTTGGCGTAATTGCGCTTGTTGCGATGACACCGCTTATTGCTATTCAAATTCTTGGAATTTTTTATAGAATTAAAACAAGGAGGGCCGCATGAGTTCATTTAAAATGATTATCAGCATAGTTCCTCACGACAAGGGCGAAGCCCTTACCAGGGCGGCTGTACAGGCAGGATGTATGGGCGGAACGGTTTTGATGGGACGGGGACTTGCAAAATCAAACTTTGGCGCAATCCTTGGTACGGGCGAAACCAAAAAAGACATTATTTACATGGTCGTTGAAAATTCAACGAAAGACAGAATTGTTGAATCCATAATTGATTCCTGTAAAGGCGAAAAATCAGGATTCGGGCAGCTTTTTACCTGTGAGGTTAACCATCTTTTTAAGGCCGGAGCACTTTCCGGAGGAGAAGATTCTATGAATACAAAAAAATCTGGCGATATGATTACTGTAATCGTAAACAAGGGCTATGCCGACGATATTATGTTTGCAGCCCGCAAGGCTGGGGCAACTGGCGGAACCGTTATAAACGCCCGTGGAACTGCCCGCGAAGACGATGAAAAATTTTTTGGCGTTCATATTGTCCCGGAAAAGGATATGCTGATTATTGTTGTAGACAGCGACAAAAAAGACCAGGTTATGAAATCAATTTCCGAAGTTAAGTGCTTGAAAGAAGCCGGAATGGGAATCGCCTTCAGCTCTGAAGTAAGCGATTTTTGCCTTTTGGGAAAAACAAAATAAAAAAATGACGACAAAAGAAAAGATAATTCAATTATTGTCAAAAAATATTGATGAATTTGTATCAGGTGAAGACCTTGCACTCAAACTGAAAGTCTCGCGTGCGGCAATCTGGAAGGCTGTCAAAGCACTGGAAACTGACGGCTACAAAATAGAAGCGGTGACAAACCGGGGTTACAGAATCTGTTCTCTTCCTGACAAACTTGACCGCCAGATACTTGCTGAGGCGGCAGGGCTTTCGGCAAATCAAATCATTGTCTTTGACACCATAGATTCAACAAATAAAGAAGCTAAACGTCGTATCGTTGAAGGTGCAAAACTCCACAAAACCCTTTTTGCAGCAGAAGAACAGAGTGCAGGCCGCGGCCGCCTTGAACGGAAGTTTGTTTCGCCGGCAAAAAAAGGTGTTTATTTTACACTTGTTTACTGCCCCAAAACTCAGGTTATTCCTGCAGTTATGACCAGTGCAGCTGCGGTTTCTGTCTGCCAGGCCGTTGAAGAACTTTATAAAACCGAGTGCTCCGTAAAATGGGTGAACGACATTTTTACCGGCGGCAAAAAAATTGCGGGAATTCTTACTGAAGGAATTGCCAATTTTGAATCCGGCTCGATTGACGCAATCATCGTCGGCATCGGAATTAATGTGTTAAAAAATGAATTTGACGGTCCTCTTTCTAAAGTTGCCGGCAGTATAGAAGAAGCCTGTTCAACAAACCGGATTGAATTCGATCCGGACAAAAATCAAAAGAGCGAACTGATTGGAAAGGTTGTAAATAAACTGATTCGATTTTATGACAGTTTCTATGATTCAAAAGACGCAAAAAAATCCGAAGAAGCTGTTGCTCAAATGATGGACGAGTACAGACGGCGTTCTTTTTTAATCGACAAAAAGGTAAATGTAAACCCGGTGGCAGGAACTGACGGCAAAGTATACAAGGCTCTGGTCAAGGCAATTGATAATCAGGCCGGACTTGTTGTTGAACTTGCCGACGGCTCTCAAAAAACTCTGTATTCGGGCGAAGTAAGCCTGAAATCAGACGAGTTTGTGTGTTGAAATCCCGTCATATCATGTTATAATAAAAGGACTAGGGAGTAAAATAATGGAAGATCAGGAACTTGATGAATCGATTCTCGCTTTAATAAACGAAAGTGCAAGTTCAACAAGACCGACAATGCAAAATTCCCCGGATTCAATACCGGTTGAGAGTTTTGACGGCGAAAGTAATTTTGAAGAAGAAAAGCCAAAAGAAGATAAATCGACAGCAAATAAAGTAGACCTTAGTGTTACTCATTTTAAGCCGATCGAAAAATTCTTTGAAGACGAAGGCCATAAATTCTTTGACGACCCTGCCTATTATAAAACCTGTCTTACAGGCGAAGGTCAGGCAAGCCAGCGCGTACACCAGGTTCTTTCCAAGTATTTGACATGTACCGACCCTAAAGACCGTACTGTTTACCGTCAGCAGCTGGTAATGGCTTACTGGGAACTTGTTCACTCGATGGCGCCAAAAATGGCAGACTTTTCGATTCCAAAATCAAAGAGAATGATGCTCCGTTTTGGTGTCGTTCTTCCGTCTCTTTTTACTCCTGAACAAAAACAGACTTTTTCAAAAGCAATCGTAGAAAACAACACCGGCGAACCTGTTTATTACATGGACGAGTGGTTTAAGGAAATCGCTTCGGGCCGTCTCACTCTTTCTGCAACTGATGAAGTCCGCGTAAGAAAAACCGGTAACGGGGACGCAAGTGCCGAACAGCAGCACCTTATGCAGCTCAAAAACAAAAACGACGGTAAACTTCAGAGTACCGAAAGTTTTGTTAACGCAAAAGAAAGCGAACGCACAATGCTTGAGCAGGAACTTAAAAACCGCATAGAAAGCCTTTGCGACCACGCTCCGATGATTGGTCTTGAACCATACCGCATGCCGTATTCAGACATGCAGAAAAAACTCTTTACAGAAATCAACGAAAAACTCCGCGCCCTGCAGAAAAACGACAAGGAATTGTCCGGCTACCTCAAGGAATTTGAAGAAGCAAAGGCCGTAAGCGAGTCGCTTTCTGCAAAAATGCAGAACGCTCCCGAAGCAATCGAAGTAAGCAAGGGGGACATCGATACAGAATTCAACACAGTGCGCCAGATGGCAAAAATGACTGTCGGACGCCAGGGTAACCAGTTTCCGGTTTTTACCCGCGAATTCTATCACTGTATTCCTAAAGGAACTGGTTTCCGCGAAAACGTAATCAGCATAATGTCATGGATTGAAGAAATGGATCCGGGCGCATTCTGCCGTATTCATAAAAATACACCTCACCGTATCGTACCTTATGTTCTTCTTGTACCGACCTACGGTGACTTTGGATTCTGCTGGGAACCGTTTGACCGCTACAACCGCATTACGAGCCGAGGACGTATAGTAGTTCCTATGTATCCTAGAGACCTTAAAATTTCGCTTTTGATGGCTGTTGCCGATTTGAGATGGCAGGTTGCCAAGGAAAAGGCCAGTTATTACTGGATGGAAGAAGGACTTACCGGACAGTATTATCAGTGGATTGAAAATCAGAAACTCAAGGGCGACTTAAAGTCATACTTTATCAGCGACTATGTGTTGTGGATGACCAAGGAAGTTGACGGGGTTCAGCGAATGGACAAGGAATTGAGGGCCATTTTCTGGCGCTTTATTCCATTCAACCAGCAGCGCAAGGAAGAACTTAAAAAGCGAAGCCTTGTTTACCAGGAACTCTACCAGCGGGATATCAACCGCAGCATGAGTGACGGTTATTGATGCCTTTATGCGCAGACTGCGTAATGGTAGAAAAAAAATCCTAAAAGTGATATTGTAAAAGCGGTTCGTTTTGGGCCGCTTATTTTTTATTTTATAAGGACAGATAAATGGCATTTGTTGATGAATTATTGAACAAAGCAAAGGCTGCAAACAAAACAATCGTTTTGTGCGAAGGCGAAGATAAACGCGTTGTAGAAGCAGCTTCAAAAATCGTAAAAGATGGAATTGCAAAAATCATCCTCCTGGGAAAGAAGGACGAATGTGAAAAACTGGTTCCTGGTGTAGATCTTAGTGGTGTTAAAATTGTTGACCCGACTTCAGATCCTAACGCAGACAAATACGCTGAACTTCTTTTCAAGGCACGCGAAGGAAAAATCAACAAAAAAACGGGTGCTCCAGAATATGCTGATGTTGCCGCTGCAAAGGCTGCAATTTTTAAAGACTATACAATGTACGGTGCATTGATTCTTAAAGCAGGTGACGCTGACGGATTCGTATCAGGTGCATGCCACTCAACTGCCAACACATTGCGCCCTGGTCTCCAGGTAATCAAAACAGCTCCTGGATTCAAGACTGTTTCTTCATGCTTTATCATGGTTGCTCCAGAAGGCGGAAACAAATACGTTCCAGAAGGAGTTGCAGTATTTGGTGACTGTGCCATCAACATTGAACCAAGTGCAGAAGAACTCTCTGACATCGCAATTGCTTCTGCTGATACAGCTAAAAAAATCGCAGGTATCGAACCACGTGTTGCAATGCTTTCATTCTCTACAAAGGGTTCAGGAAACGATGCAAAAGGTCTTAACACAGTTGGTAAAGTTCAGGAAGCAACCGCTCTTGCAAAAGAAAAGGCTCCGGAACTCGCACTCGACGGAGAATTCCAGTTTGATGCCGCTGTAGCTCCTGAAGTTGGTGAACTCAAAGCTCCTGGAAGCAAAGTTGCAGGTCATGCAAATACATTCATCTTCCCTAACATCAACGCAGGTAACATCGGTTACAAAATTTGCCAGAGAATGGGTGGCTGGATGGCAATCGGTCCTGTATGCCAGGGCTTTGCAAAACCTCTCAACGATTTGAGCCGCGGATGTAACGTAGACGACATCGTTGCAACAGTAGCCGTTACAGCACTTCAGGCATAAGCTTTAAGGCAAAAAAAAGAACGTTCGATAGAACGTTCTTTTTTTTGTAAAAAATTAAAGGTTGTCTTTTATGTAGCGTTTAACTGCTTTCTGATCAAGTTTATCCTGAAGGTTAAACTTTTTGATTGCCCAGGTAATGCACTTAACCGAAATAACCATCGCAAGTACAAGTCCGATTAAAAGCACAAACGGAAGCAAAATCGATACCGGAATACTGTCTGCTGCGTCCGGCATCCTTGCAAGGGCTAGATAGCACAAGGCAATCAGTCCAAATTCAATTGCAAGCCCAAGAACAATGTTGAATATACCGACGATTATGTTAAAGTAAGTTGTACGTTCAGAAATTGTCATTGCGTCCCTGCCTATTCGTCTTTCTTTAAGTCTTTGATTGTAAAAATAAATGAAGCTACAAGAAGAATGCCGCAAACTACGACTGCGCTGTCGGCAACGTTAAAGGTTGGCCAGCGTTCCATTCCAAAAAGTCCGTAGAATTTAACATCGATAAAGTCTACAACGCCTTCAAGTCTGAAAAATCTGTCGATTAAGTTTCCGATTCCGCCGCCTGCAATGCCGGAAATTGCCCAGCGCTGCAAGGCTGTAAATTCATCATTTTTAAAATAAACAATCATAACGATGATGATTACAACGAGCGGAATTGCGCGGAACAGGAATGCGCGTGTCATGAGCGACCAGCCCTGTCCGATGCTGAATGCGATTCCAGGGTTGCATACGTGGATGATTCTTAAAAAATCGCCAAATAAAGTTTCGCCTATACTGCCAAGAGGAATATTTTTAACAATAAGATATTTTGTTATCTGGTCCGCAATAATAACCAGGACCATTAAAATTAATGGAAGCAGTTTGCTGGCCGCGAGCGGCTTCTGTTTAAATTCAACTGTCATTGTATCTGCTGTCATAGTTTTACAATTATAAATAATTAAAAGGTTATAGTCTAGTCAGCAGTTTTTTCCATTGCATCCAGCGAATCTGTTATTGCCCTGAGCTGTTCCATGCATTTGCCGGCTGCATAACGCGGGATAAAGAAGGTTTTGTCGCGTGAGAGTTTGAGCGATTTTGCAAGGAGGATGTTTGTCTGTTCAACAAAGCCCAAAGGGCTGCTTTTGTATTCTGATATGCTGTTGAGGGAGAAAAATCCCAGTGTCTGTCCGTCCGTGCAGGCGGAAACTTCATAAACGCTGTCAAAATCCATTCCGTCGCTTACGATAAAGAATTTTCTGTCTTTGCCGTAGAGTGAAACTGCAATGTCAGAAAGCGCCTTTCCGGTTTGAATTTTAATCTGTTTTTCGTTTTGGGCGGCGTCTTTGTTTATATTGAGCGAGTAGAATTTTCTTAAAATTTTTAAATTCCAGAATGCCGGTGCGAGGGCTGCGTCATTTGAATAGAATTCCCCGGCGAGCACGTCGTAACCTTTTTGTGAAAGGAAGTAAATAAAAGGTTCGTAGTCAACGGCGGCTGCTTTTGGTCCTACATTGATTAAAATAACCGGCTTAACCTGGCCGGTTGAATTCTCATTCTGCTTTACTTTATAAAGGTTAATCCATGCAGTTGTTTTTAGGTTAAAGGTACCCGGCAAAATCTGAGAAAAGCCTGTACTGCAGTTTCCTGTATATCGCAGAGTCTGCTTTGTTGAATCAAATTTGTCCGCATTCACTTTGACCGGACGGAACAAAAAGATAAAAATTCCTGCGGCAATCAGGAGTGCAAGTTCAAAAAAAGTAAAAATCAAAAACAGCGGAGAATATGTATCTACAACGAGTTTTGCAGAAATTCTAAGAAGCGAGCGTACGTTTGTAAAAAAGATTAACAGCGCAAGTGCAAGGACTGTGAGATTAATCAAAGAAAGCCCAAAAGTGAATATATTCAATATGCTTATCAGGAGCGCAAGAGGGGCAAAGACTACAAAAGAGTCGATTTTAGCTGTTTTAACTGTAAAAATTCGAATACATGAAAAGAAAAGTAAAGAAATAATCAGTAGTTGAGATAGAAAATTATCAAACATAGTTACATTTTAATATAAAATTGTGATATAATCTATAAAGTATGGCCTCAGCAAAAAAAGTAAAGTTAGACCTTTCTAAAGTAAAAATGGCTATCAGAGCCGGAATTCCTCTGTCGATTACGACATACACACTTCCACACGAAATGGAAATTTATATGGATTCTGTCCTTGCCGCTTTTCTGGAAGAATTGAATCAAACTCAGATGATTGAATATCTGACTTACTGTCTCAACGAACTCGTAACAAACTCTAAAAAGGCTAATACAAAACGCGTTTTCTTCAAGGAAAAAAATCTTGATATCACAAAGCCTGAACAGTACGAAAAAGGTATGCAGGACTTTAAGAGCGAAACCCTCAACAATATCAAGTATTACCTTAAACTGCAGAAAGCCGCCGGACTTTACGTAAAGCTCATTCTTCAGTCACGCAACAATAAAATCAAAATCGAAGTCCGCAACAACTCAGAACTTACGGTAGAAGAATACAAACGTATGCACGACAAACTGAGCCGTGCACAGCAGTACACTTCAGTTGACCAGGCCCTCACACAGGTTCTGGATGACACTGAAGGTGCCGGTCTTGGTTTGATTATCATGATTCTTATGCTGGAAAAAATCGGTCTTACCGAAGAAAACTTCCAGATTTTGTGCGAAGGCGGAGAAACAATCACCCGTATCATTCTTCCGCTCAACGAAAAAACTCAGAAAGATTTGAGCGTTGTAAGCCACGAATTTGTAAAGATCATCGATGAACTTCCGCAGTTTCCAGACAGCATCATGAAGGTTAACCGCCTTCTCAACGATCCTAATTCAAAAATGAGCGAAATCGCAATGTATATTTCCAGCGATGTTTCCCTTACAACCGATTTGCTCAAACTTGTAAACTCAGCAACCTTTGCCCTTGCAAGTCCTTGCCGCAGTATCGCAGATGCAGTAAAACTCGTCGGTATCCGCGGCATCAAAAACATGCTCATTTCAGTTGGCTCAATCAACAGCCTCAAGGCAATGGGGGGAACCGAAAAGAAAGACCTGTGGACACACGCTTATCAGGTTGCATTCTATTCATACAACCTCGCACGCAATTTCTGTACTTCTGAGCGTTCAATTGTAGAAGACTCTTATGTTTGCGGGCTTCTGCATGATATGGGTAAACTCGTATTTGAAACCGCTCACCCGGACTTTATTGATAAAATCAAGGGAATCTGTGCTAAAAAAGGTATTCCAGCAAATATTTTTGAAAAACTCATCGCAGGCGTTAACCATGGTGAAGTTGGAGCCCTAATTGCAGAAAAATGGAACTTTCCGGAAGTTATCGTTTCTGTAATCCGTCACCACCACGAACCTGACCTGGTTCATGAAGACACAAAGAAGATTACGGGACTTGTTTACCTTGCAGACATGCTTGCACACTATCAGACCGGCGAAGTTGACTTTTACCAGTTTGACTC
>JAILFZ010000013.1 GCA_024697295.1 Treponema sp. | reverse complement strand
GATAATCAATCTTAATGGTCGGAGACTCGGTATCTACTGACTGACCGAGACCGATATTTTCCTTACATGCGGTAAAAACCGCAGAAATACAAATCAGGGAGAATATAACTAGACTGCAAAGATAAGTAGTTATTTTCTTATAGTTCATAAAACCCTCCGTAAGCCACACGTGTCATGTATAAACACCTTTTACTCTCTGTCTTTATCGGCAAAGAATCAGGTTTATTAACTTAAAAAATATTTCTCCCGCTCCCTGTAACAAATTTAACACAATTTTTCCAGTTTTAGCATTTTTTTGACCTAAATTTGTGTTATAGCGCTATAAGGATTTTGTGGTATAATTAAACCATGCTGATTGACTTTCACACGCATCTGGACGCTTATACCGATAAAACTGCACTTTACGAACAGCTTCGCAATTTTGACGGAACAATAATTGCCGCGTCGATGGACATAGATTCGTACAAACAAAATCTCAGGATTGCAGAAATCATCTCAGCCGAAGGTGGCGCAAAAATTATCCCGACATTTGGCATCCATCCGGCCTGTTCACAGAACTGGGCCGACAAACTTCCGGAACTCGACCCGTTTCTTGAACAATCCGCCCTCATCGGCGAAATCGGGCTTGATTACGAATGGGCAAAAGACTCGCCCCAGGATAAACAGATAAAAGTATTCCGGCACATTTTAGGGCACTGCAACATCAATAAAAAAGTGTGCGTTATTCACACAAAGGGTGCAGAGCAGGATGTTCTTGATATTTTAAGTGATTATCCGGATGCAAAGATAGTAATTCACTGGTATGACGGACCGGAAGAGATTTTTAAAAAGTTTATGGAACGCGGTTACCGGGCAAGTTTTGGAGTCCAGACTGTCAGAAGTCCTTTTTTACAGAAGCTTCTGAAAATGACTCCAAAAGACAGACTCCTTGCAGAAACAGATAATCCCGAAAGCGAAATCTGGCTTGGCGGAACGCGGAGCGATGTGGGTCTGATAAAAAAAGTGTACGCTGATATGGCCCAAATTCTGGAGTGCCCGCTTCAGGAGCTGGAGGCACAAATTCAATCAAATGCGGAGTCTTTACTTTTTTAAGCGGCGCAAATCATTTTGCAAAGTCTTGCTTGAAGGAAGTTCCCTTACACCCTCTTCTGCAACTTTTAATGCACCTTCCCAGTCACCGTTGTTGAACAGGGTTGCAATCCTGTTGTGATAGTTGACTTCACGGCTGCGGAATATGTTTGCCTCGCAGTTTTTTGCCACAGAAGGCAGCATATCCGCCCGTTTTTGCTGAAAAAGAGTCTGGGCTTCGTCAGGGCGGTTTTTGTTCAATAATGTGTTTACCTGATTGTATATGCCGTTAGAATAAGTTTTTCTCAGGCTGTCACTCCACCCGAATTTTGCTGCAACCTTTTCCATATATTCAGCGGAAGCAAGATGATTCAATTTTCTGTTTTCTGTAATCGAATAATTTGTGCAGACCGTATCCAGATCAGCACGCGCCCCGCCGGTTTCCCCATCATTAACGGCCTGCAGGAGCAAAAAGCGAGACACTGCAAGCGGAACTGCCTTTTCATACTGGTCCGTTTCGTTCAAATCGCTTACCAGGTTTTTTCCGGTCAAAGTTGCAAAAGCCAGATCTGAGTCTTCGCGGCTTCCGCTGTAATGTTTTTTGGTTACATAGGTGTAAGTCCGGCTGTTCTGGGTTCGGGACGTTTCTTTTTTTACGCCCGGGTTATAGCCGTAAGGGTTGGTACATTCAACCATGACGCACTTTCCGTCAACGTAAACATTGCAATACGCGTGAATCGTAGTCTCAACTCCACGTACGTCCAGCCCGACTGACTTAGCGAGTGCAAGATAAATGATTGCACTTGTTACGCAGTTATAACGGCCGCTCTGGAGAGTCTGGTCAATCAGATAAACGTTTGAAGAGTATTGAACTAAAAGATTTTTGTACAAAAAGCCAAGCAGCGCTTCGGCACGCTCGGCCTGAGGAAGCCTTTTAAGGTCTGCACAGTCTGATTCAAGGGATTTGTATTTTTTTAGGCAGTTCCGTCCGCGCTCAGAAGAAATCGGACAAAGTGAATATTCAAGGGCGGCTTCTATTATCCTGGTTGAATTCAACTCGCTGACAGGCGTAAAGGACAGGCTGATTGAAGGCTCAAGGGAAGGCTCGGCACAAACAGTTGAAAGCGCAAAAACTAAGGCAAATAAAAGACCGTATTTTTTCACAGGCAGATGAACCTCTCAATCTTCAATGTAATTTTATCGCCGGGTTTATAATCCTCTGCCAGAGCACGGCCCGGAATATCGGCTACAACAACATCGCTCGAACCGTCATCGAGGCGCACCCTGTAACGCGTAATCTGTCCTAAAAAAGCAGCCGACAGCACAGAACCCGTAACACAAAGGGTATCGCCGGAACCTGGTGCAAACCATTCCGGGCGGACAACGATTCTGTCAGGAACCTTTGCGCGCTCCCCGCTTAAAGCCGTCTTATTTATAAAGTTTGCGCGTCCGACAAAGTCCGCTACAAACTCATTGAGCGGATGATAATAAATGTCTTTTGGAGCGCCGCTCTGCAACAGTTTTCCGTGATTTATAACTGCAATATTGTCTGAAAGAGAAAGCGCTTCTTCCTGGTCGTGAGTTACATAAACAGTTGTAATTCCGATTGTTGACTGAATTTCCTTTAATTCCTCGCGAACCTGAAGACGCAGTTTTGCATCGAGCGAAGAAAGCGGTTCATCCATAAGCAAAAGCTGAGGTTCAAGGACGAGGGCGCGGCCGAGTGCAACACGCTGCTGCTGGCCTCCGCTTAACTGATGCGGATATCTGTCCAGAAGACCTGCGATTCCGAGGACGCGCGCGGTTTTATGAATTTTTGCCATGTTCCTGGCGGCGTTTTCTTTACCGGGAAATTTTAAATTCAATCCGTAAAGGAGATTTTTTTCTACAGTAAAATGCGGAAAGAGCGCATAGTCCTGAAAAACCATTCCTATCCCGCGCTTGTCCACTTCGATTCCGTGCTGGTCGATTCCGTTGATTAAAATCGAACCGCTGTCCGGTTCAATAAAGCCCGAAATAAGACGGAGCAGAGTTGTCTTTCCACAGCCGGATGGCCCCAAAAGTGTCGTAAAACTGCCCTTTTGAACTTCGAGACTAAAGCCGCTTACAACCGGAGTTTTTCCGAACGAAAATGAGACATTTTTAATTGAAAGCAAAGAATCCCCGTTCATTATTGAGCACTCCATTCACTATTGGTCATTCGGTTTGAAATAATCCGGCCTGCAGCCATTATACCAAAACTTATAAGGGTCAGTACAAGTGCCAGGCAGGCAGATTTGCCCCAGTCCCCCTGCTCTGCAAGATTCAAAATACAAACTGAGGCGAGCGGCGTATTAAATGATACCAGAAAAATCACGGAACTCAAAGTTCCAACCCCGCGCGCAAAAACATACATAAAAGACGAAAGAACTCCGCCTTTTGCCATCGGAAGAAGAACTGTCCGCAAAAGATAAAGCCTTCCGGCACCAAGAGAGCGCGCCCCGTCATCAAGGGTTGTGCGCAGCTGCATGAGGGTGCTTGTCATAATTCTGTAACTGAACGGCAAAAAGCTTACCGTCATGGCAATAATTATCAAAACTGCACTCAGCCGGAATTTTAAAAGGTTTGCAGCAATCGCAAGCGAAAGCCCGAACAGAGAGCC
>JAILFZ010000045.1 GCA_024697295.1 Treponema sp. | reverse complement strand
TAGCGGGGGTTGGACTTGAACCAACGGCCTCCGGGTTATGAGCCCGACGAGCTGCCAACTGCTCTACCCCGCGTCGTGTTGGATAAGTTTAGTGTATTTTGGTTTTTAGGTCAACACCTGTATCTGGTAAATTATAGAATTTGTACCAAATTCGGCACTCGAGGGCGGCAAAAACTATTGCGATGATGGCAAACCAGTAAAAACCGCTCTTAAAACCTGCAAAAAAATTGTAAACGCCATGGAGTAAAACGGCCCAGATAAATGGCATGATGTGAATGCTGTTGTGGCGGAATCCCCACAAATACAGGCCGCTCAGGCCGGCACAGAAGGTGTGGATTAAAACAGAGGTAAACATCCTGCTGGCTATCAACGTGTAAATTTCTTTGCTGGTAAGAGGGTAGGCGGTGTCCTGGATCCGGTGCACCATGTAGATTACGGATTCAAAGCTGCCTAGGGTTAAACCGCATAAAAGGCAGCAGGCAAAAAATGCCGGGAGAATTGTCTTTTTTTGCGGCTCGAGGGCCATAAAAAGCATTTTGACGGTTTCTTCGATAAGGCCGTTAAAAATGACGGCGGTGACCAGAAGGCTGATAACGGTTCCAGTATAAAAAATCGGTAAGTTCAATACGCAATATTGAATAAATGAAGCCGGGGCAACTGTAATCAATCCAAGAATGCAGGCCCACAAAGCGTGGCGCAGTTTTAGTCCCGGAACAAATATCATAAATAATACAAAAACTGCCAGAAGCGGAACAAAACTCAGGGCAAAAAGAGCGTAAATATTCATTTATAAAGAATACATTTTTTGTTATAATAAATCTATGCTTTCTCAAATAATTGTTCTTATGGGAATCAAACATTGCGGTAAATCAACTCAGGCCAAGCTCCTTGCAAAAAAGTATGAATGTCCTTTTTACGACACTGATGAACTAATCAAACAGGTTTCAGGCCAGAGTCCGCGACAGATTTATCTTTCGGGTGGAAAGCAGGCTTTTATGCAGTCAGAATACGATGCCTGTGTTGAATTAAAATCGATTCTCCAAAAACAGGTAAGCCCGTCATATTCAACCGTAAAGGCAATTGTTGCGACTGGCGGTGGAATTTGCGATAACGATAAGGCAATTGAACTTTTAAAATCCCTGAATTCAACTCTGGTGTTTTTGAACGCATTTGAACGCACTGCAGCCGACCGCATCGTCCGTGAAATCCAATATCTTCCGGATGGAACCATGCAGAACCTTCCGGCATATATTTCCAGAAAAAAACCTAAAAATGAAGCCGATGTCCGAAGGATCTTCCACGAATTCTACCTCGAAAGAACGCGCCTGTACAAAAATATCTGCACAATCTCTGTGGACATGAAGCCGATTTCCAAAAAAAAGAACCTGGAGTTCATTCTCCAGGCTCTTGGTGTATAAGTTTTTCTGTTCAAATTGAATCAGATGCTGACGTATTAAAGATCGTCTTCGCTGAGTTCACCGCAGCTTCCACCGCAGCTTGAACAACTTCCGCCACAGCTTGAACAGCTGCCGCTGCATCCTGAACTTTCGTATGGTTCGGTTTCCTGTGGTGTTGCGTCGCGTACATCTACAACTTCTACATCAAAGTAAAGTGTTTTGCCTGCAAGTTCGTGGTTGCTGTCGATTGTGATTTTGTCATCTTCAACTTTTGTAACGGTAACCATGATTGGGCCTGTAGGTGTATCTGCCGTAAACTTCTGGCCTACCTGAATGTCTGTTACGCCGTCAAATCTGTCGCGTGGAACTTCTGTTACCCAGTCAGGATTGAATTCACCATAACCGTCTTTTGGTTCAATTACAGCGCTGAATTTTTCGCCTTTTTCGCGGCCTTCGAGTGCTGTTTCCATTCCAGGAATCAACATTCCGACACCGTGCAGATATTCAAGAGCTTCTTTATCAAGAGAAGAATCAATTACATTACCCTTTTCATCTTTTAAGGTGTAATGAATTTTGACCATTTTATTTTTTTCGACTTTCATCCTGTCTCCAAACAATGTGTGGGATTTTTTATTGCTTTGTAAAAGCCTTTTTGACTTTTTCATCCAAAAGGTTAAAACATGAAGCAAACATTGTAACGCAGTTTACCTCATATTCGGCCCATTGGGAAGACTCCCGCCTTCTGTTAAAAGTAATTAATCCTGTAATATTGTCTGGTGTACCTAAAATACATTGAACCGTAGATTTTATTCCGCGTTCTTCAAGGGCTTGTTTAAAGTCCTGTGCTTTTGGAGAAATGTTTTCCAAAAAGTTGATTCGAAGAGAATATTTATTGTCCAGAACGAATTTAAAGCCCGGCGTTTTAACATAAGAAACATCCGGGGCATTTTCTTTATTAATTCCAAGCGAGTAAACGCATTCAAGTTCCGGACCCATGTAAATTTCTATATCGTGAAGGTTGTAAGTTTCCTTCATATGTTCAAGAATCTGCGTAATTGCACGTTTTGGAGCAACGTTTAAGTCCAGCAAAAAGTCTGACATAAACTTGAGTTCTTTGACTTCGCGGTCTTCGTAGTTTACGCCCTTCTTGGCTTCAATTGCCTTTTTGTAGAGATCTGCGTGCAGGTCCTCGCGGTAAAATACGTAGCGGTTACGGCCCTTGTCCTTGGCACGGTACAGACAAAAGTCTGCCTTCTGGAACAGCTCGTCGTAATTTTGTCCGTTGTGCGGATAAACCGCACAGCCAATTGAACAGGTGATGTTGATATTATCAAATTTGCCGGCAAATGCATCGGCGATTTTGACCATAATTGAATGCAAAAATCCACGCAAAATGATTTCTGACTTCATATTGCGCTGGAGAATCAAAAATTCGTCACCGCCGTAGCGTCCGACAACCCCCTGGTCGCCTACAATTTCCTGGAGAATTTGACCGGTTTTTTCGAGAACCTTGTCTCCGGCCATATGTCCATAGTTGTCATTGACCGGCTTAAAGTGGTCAAGATCCATAATACAAAGGGCAATGTCTTCTTCGCGCGACTCTCCGAGGAGGTTATTTGCGTAAGAGGTAATTGTTTTTTTATTCAGGACCTTTGTAAGCGGGTCAATCTGGAGTTCTTCAATAATCTCTTTTGAAAGTTTTGCCTGGCTCATGTGGGTTGCAGGCATAATCCGTCCGACTATGCAGATTTCGGTGCCGTCGATAAAGCGGATTCCGCTGAAGCTCAAGGCTTCTGTAACGTTCGGATTAAGAGTTCTGAGGGCGGAGATAAAATCGACATTCATCTCCCTCGGGCAGGACTTGATCATTTCTACAAAGTCAAAGAGCTTTTTCTGCTGGGATTCCGGAACAAGCTGTTCTCTGATGACATCTTCGTGCCATTCGTCGATGTCCTGGGCAAACAGAATCGTTCGTTTATTCCTGTAAAACTGTGTAATCTTGAACATATTTGTTGCCTGCTGGAACGAGAAGATACAGTCGTCCGTAATACTCAGGGCATAACTTAATTCAAGATCGTCAAAGTTTGACTGGCGTATAAATTCAAGAATATTATCAAGGTCGATGATTTTGAGACAGAAAGTATCCATATTGTTGAATCTGGATTCGTACGGAATTACAATATTCAACTTGGATTCTGACAGATTCTTCTTGAATCTGAAAATCCTGTACTTGCTTCTGCGCTTTTTAGCGGTGATGTATTTTACGAGGGATTTTTGATTGCACGGGCATACGAAGTCGTCGAGCCGTTTTATAGTAGTACCGGGTTTGTTAAAGTAAACGTAGAATTCCCGGTTGGCGTCGACTATTTCTAGAGATTGATTGAGATACACATATTTTAGTTCAATCCTGCTCATGTTAATCTACCTGAAGAATATATATTTATATTTTACAGGCAAAATTGGCATAAAACAAGAAAAACCCTAAAAAAATGTATCTCAATCCTGAATTAAGCGTCCTGGATTACTTCTGAAATTTCCGGGCAGGCATCTTTGAGATAGCGCTCAACACCCATTTTGAGTGTCATAGTAGCCATCGGACATGAACCACAGGCACCTGTCAATTTAAGGTGAACTCTGTTCTGTTCATCGATTCCGAGGTATTCCATATCGCCACCGTCTGCCTGAAGCTGCGGACGGAACATATCAAGAGCTTCTTTTACTGTTGCTTCCAATGTTGAATCTGCCATATTTTTATCATGCCTCCTCAAAGCCTAATTAAAGGCAAAGTTACCTTTTAAAGATACAAAAAAATCTTTGTATCGGCTAGAGCAAAATCCGTATCAGCCGATATTATCGAGTTTATGTTCGAGTTCAACAATTTTTGTGTGAAGATAATGGTCGACCGTGTACTTTTCAAGTACACCCATCGGAATGCCCTGTTCATCGACAATACAGATTACTTCTGTGTCGTGGTCGGCAAAAAGTTTGTATGCTTCCGGCAATGTAAGGTTTGGATGACAGGTTGCGGCCGGCTTTTCCATAATGTCCATCGCAGGAATACCTTCTGCAAAGTCGCCGAGCTGCATAACTTCCTTCAAGTGTTCGAGAGAAATCATGCCGAGAAGCTGTGAATCTGAAGACTTAACTTCGTAGTTCATGTTTTCGTGCTCGCTGAATGACTGGATTATGTCGCCCAGACTGTCCATTTCGCCGACAATTGCGTGGGATTCTTTTGAACAGACAGGCTCGCCGTTTACCATAACGTCTTTGACCAGGGACTTTTTCATAATGTCTTCGACCGTAAAATCAAGTCCGACTTCACCTGCCTGCTGAACTCCGTATTTGACGAAGATTGGTCCCAGAAGCTGAACTATAAAGGTCGTTGCGGTAATAATCAGAATAATCTGCGGTCCGATTGTGTCAGGAAAGTCATTTGCGGCTGCAATACTCAAACCGATTGCAACTCCTGCCTGGCTCAAAAGACAGAAAGGAAGATATTTGTAAACTGTCGAAGGTGCCTTTGTCATTTTTGCACCGAGTCTTGAACCAATGGTTTTTCCGATTGTACGTCCGCTGACATAAAGCAGCGCGAGAATACCGATAAATGGAGTTACAATCCACACGTCAAGTTTTGCACCGACTGTTACAAAGAAAAGAACGTAAATCGGCGGTGTAAAGCGTTCAACAAACTTGAACATAGGGCGTGTCTTTGGTTTTGCAAAATTTGCCATAAAAAATCCAGCAGACATTGCACAAAGAATATGGTCCAGTCCGAGAAGTCCGCAGATTCCGCTGCACAACAGAAGAACTGCAAGAGAAAAACCTAAAACCCGGCCTTCGTTGTCCATCAGGTCTTTAATTAAAAGATTCAACAGCCAGCCGAAGGCAAGACCGAGTACAATTGAACCCAGAATGTCGTAGGCTATCAAACCGAGCTGCGGCAAAAAGGCAACTGTTTTTCCGGTCAAAAGCGGAGATGCGATTGTTGAAGCGATTGCGTACAAAATAAGTGCAACTGCATCGTCCATTGCAACGATTCCGAGAATTGTTGTGGTAAGCGGGCCCTTTGTTCTGTATTCTTTAAGGACATCGGTTGTTGCCGCCGGAGCTGTTGCGGCACAAATTGCACCTAAAATCAATCCGGTTGAAAGGGCAGTCTTAATGTCTTTTGTAAAAAGATAAGTTGCAGCAGCGGTCAGAATTCCAACTACAAAGAACGGTGTGATTGATTCGCCGAGAAGGATGCCGACAAACTGCCTGCCGTATTTTTTGATTACGTCAATTTTTAATTCGGCACCTACGAGAAAGCCGATCAAGGAAAGGGAGAGAGTGCTGATAGGGTTGAGGGCTTCGATTGTCTGTTTGCCAAAAATCATCAGTCCCGAAACACCGAGTATAATTCCGGTTACGATGTAACCTACAACCTGTGGAATTTTTAATTTCTGGAAGATACGGCCACCAATTGAGCCAAAAAACATAATAATTCCGGCAAGAAGAATAAACTCTGTGCCGCGCAATGTCATAAAATGCAAAACTGAAGGAATATGTTGGGCGATAGGATTTGTCATGATACGCCAATTATAGTGATTTGGAGTATTATAGGCAAATTCATCTTAAATAAAGTAACTCGCGCACTGTCTGGGCCGGTGTAATGTCGTAATACAAAAATCCATACATTGCGGCGGCTCCGACCATTTTTCGTCCGTATCCGCGTGTTTCCGGGAAAGGAAGAGTTTCTATATAAAAATCCATCGGAAGTGAATTTGCATTTTTCCACTTGCGTACATTTGTGAGTCCAGCGTTGTAGGCAAGCATGGCGAGCAAAACTGAGTTGTCAGGTGTGCGATTGATTAAAGAAGCAAGATAATGTGAGCCCATATTGATGTTTGTCTTTGGGTCAAGAACATCGTAATCGTCGCCCAGTTTTAGTTTGCGTGCTTCATCGCTGGCAGTCCCGTTCATGAGCTGGGTTAGCCCCTGGGCTCCTGCCTTGCTCGAAATTGAAGCGTCAAAAAAGCTTTCGCTCCGGATAAGTGCGTACAAAATCTGTTCCTGGAGGTTGTTTGCCCTGCAAGCTTCTTCTATAAACTGGTAATAAAAGCGCGGGTATGTTAATTCAAGAAGTTCGTAAGGAATTTTACCCGACCATGAATTTCTGGTGCGGTTTGCGATTCTCAGGGACTGAACCCTGTAATCGTTGCTGAATGCGCCGCACTGATTGAGAAATTTGCTGGCCTGGATACAGCTTTCCAGGTCCAAAACCTTTCTGTCAGAAAGCCACTGACTGTAAATTTTTTGTGGAAAGCCGAATGCGGCGTAGCCTGAAAGCAGGGTGCATGCGTTTTTGTCAATCTCGCCGGCTGTAGAAGCGCCGCCAGAAAGCAGTATGTCTGTAACGTAGGTTTTATCCACGATGTTCATGCGTTCGAGGGCACATACTTTATAATAAATGTCGCAGTTTCCGCTCATGACGCGTGTAAAGGCTGCAACGGCTTCTTTAGTTTTTGGCTGTCCCTGGGTGTCGCCGTAGCCTTCTTCAAGAATTCGGCCGGATAAATAGGCAAACTTACATGCGGTTTCTTCGGAAGCACAGCTGTCGATTATTTTCCATACATCGTAAAAATCCTGCCATTTTGCGTGCGACAAAAGCAGAACCGAAAGGTTGTCAAAAAAGTCGTCAAAGTAAGACGGGTTTGAAATCCGGCTTGCGTACTTTTTGAGCGTTTGAATAATGTCATCGGTCGAAGTGCGGAGCTGCATATTCAATAAATACCACAGGCAGTTGTCGAATTTATCTCCTTCTTCGATTACATCGAGCGCCTTTTTAAAGTTATTCTGAGTCAGGTCCTGGTAGCGGCCGGCCCTGTCGTAAAGTCGGGCGGCGTAAAAATATGCACAGAAGGCATTTTGTCCGTCGAGACTGCGGGCAAGGGCCTCAAAACTTCGGGCGTCGGCCTTAAAGTCTTCGGTTCCGTAGAGGCGTGCCTTTCCAAGGTCAGAAATTATCTGGTAATCAGGCGGGCGGTCCAGGACAGAGTATAATTCTTTTATTTTTGAACTTTCTTCGCAGGCTGCAATGTAATTTTTTTTGTAAACGAGGTTTCTGAAAATTAAAAGTTGAATTTTTGGTTCGTCCCCCGCATTCCCTTTGAATTCAACAAAGGCGTTCCAGATTTTGTTCTGGGTTTTGCCGTACGGTTTACAGATAATCCATTCAAAAATGTCGTCCTGGAGCCGGCTGTCATCTTTTTTAATCATGCTCAAAAAGCGCAGTTCGGCCAGCTCGTCTGTAAGGCCGGTGTATTTAAATCTGTCTGTTATCGAAATTATGCGTGAGAATTCGCCCTGCTCAAAAAATACCTGACAGGCTGCATATATTGCTTCGGCATCGTCGTAGTTTTTGCAGATGTAATCGCAGGCCTTGGTGCGTTCAATTACGTTGCCGATTTTTGTAAGTTCAATTGCGCTCATGCGTGCAATTTTTGGATTGGATTTTGCGCGGCTCTGCTTAAAAAAGGTGATGGCGCTCTTCTGGTTGCCTTTATCAAGGGCGGAAAGAGCCATAAAGTATGAGGTGTCGTTTTTGTATTGTTTTTTGAGAGTCTGCGCTTTTGATTTTGAACATGAAGCAAACAACGCAGCAAACAAAAAAGCCACCGCGATTATCCGGTGGCCTTTATCATTAACTAATTTCAATTTTTTACTCAAATGGAATCAGAATATCTGTTCCAGAAATAATAAGATCCGGATTTTTAATCTTATTATATTTTGCAATTTTAGGGTAGCGCCATGGATTTTTATAGTAAGCGTCTGCGATATCCCAGAGTGTGTCGCCCCAGCGGATGCGGTATTTAACATCGGCCTTCTTTTCCTTTTTTGGAGCAGGGGCTGGAACTACAACTTCCGGTTCCGGGGCAACTACTACTTTATCCTCTTCGGCTGCAGGAGCTTCTGCAACTTCGATTACTTCAATATTTTCCATTGGTTCAACTTCTTCAACTGCAGTTTCCTGAACTGTTGCTTCGGCTGTTGTGTCTGTGCGTGTGTTGCGGGATTTAATCAAATTGTATTTTGAAGGAACGATGAACAATACGAGGATTGTTGCGATAACACAGATAATGGCACAGATGATGCAGATTATCATCGGAATATGAGTTTTGTGTTCTTCTTCCTCTTCATAATTTGAACTGTCACCTTCGAGGGTTTCTTTGTCGTACAAATCAGAAAAATCCATTGCCGGAGAAGATGATGTTGAATTTGAAACTGTGCTTGTTGTGTCGCCAAAATCAACATCTGTATCTGTTGTCAGGTCGCGTTCTGTAAATACAGGGTCTTCGCTGAATGCAGGGTCATCAAAGTATCCTGTGAGGCCTTCGGTTTCTGTTTCCGAATTGTCAGTTTCTGTTGAATCTGAAACTACCGGCTGGTCAAAGTCCGGAAGAGTAAAGTCTTCGTTTGAAACAGGTTCGTCGAGAGCTGAAGTATCGAATGTTCTTGCGAGATCCTCAGAATCAGTTGGGTCTGCAACCGTTTCTGCTGCGATATCGTCTGTTGCATCAGGAGCATCTGTCGTAAACGAATCGTTGTCGAACATATCTGCGTTGGCGATATCAGGAAGTGATTCGTCTGTGTCAGCGGCGGTAACATCTTCTGCGGCAACGTCTGTAACAGTGTCTTCAGGAAGTGAGAAGTCATCTGTAACGGTTTCTTCTACAGTTTCTTCGGGAAGTGAGAAGTCATCTGTAACGGTTTCTTCTACAGTTTCTTCAGCAGCGGAGCCGGCAGCAAAATCTGCAGCAGGTTCCTCAAAGTCCTGCATAGAGCGTTCTGCATCAGAGCCGCCTGTGAGGACGTCGTTTGCTTCTTCTTCATTTTGTGCTTCGTCTAAGATTTCGCTGTCAAAACTGAATGGAACTTCGTCAACGGTTTCTGTTACAACACCGTTTGTATCTTTTTCTTCTGAGATGCCGTTTGCAGTATCATCTTCAAAGTCATCAAAAGTGAATTCAGAACTTACGTCTGTAAAAGCGTCTTCTGAAGAAGCCTCTCCGGTGCTTTCTGCGGCAGCATCTGTTATTTCAGGAACATCTTCGAGGGAAAGGCCGTCTTCCTGAACAGCATCGTCGCTGGTATCTGAAAGTTCAAAGTTTGTCGGTTCGCTGCGTTCTGCGAGAGTACGTGAAACGAGAACAACATTTGTTTCGCTCTGTTTTCCTGTTTCTTCGTCAACAACTTTTGCGTCGAGCTCGTTGTTTTCATTCAGACCTACAGAAAGGTGCAATTCAACTTCTCCGTTCGGATGCGGAACAAGATTTGAAACTTCGAGAGTATCAACGTACTCTGCGTCTTCCATAGTTCCTGTTGCGGAGCGGTACAAATCGATTTGAACCTTAGTCTGACCGTCTTTTACAGTGGTCAGGTCAAGCTGATAAGTTTTAGCTGTGCCTTCTTCCAAGATTGGGTAGAAAGAGCCGTCTGCAAGTTTAATACCGATAGTTTTCATAGATTTTCCCTCGTAGCATATGAAAATACTTATTCTTTAAGATTATCGGCACTTTGACCGAATTTCAACACTTTTTTATCTTGTTTTTAGGCGAATTCAACAGTATATTTATAGTAAGGTACATATTTAAAAGGAGGCGTGATAAAAAATACTTCCCTGTATTTTTTATCACCGGCAGTTTTACCGTTGGCAAAACTGCGTTATCGTGCCTCCTGCACGCCCGCTAACGCGGAGTTTATAAGGAGATCACCGTCATGGAAGATATCAAAGGAACACAGACCGAAAAAAATCTGCAGACCGCATTTGCAGGTGAATCACAGGCTCGCAACAAGTACACATACTTTGCAAGCAAGGCTCGAAAAGAAGGCTACGAACAGATAGCTGATATTTTTGAAGAAACAGCAAGAAATGAAAAAGAACACGCAAAAATCTGGTTCAAACTTTTGAATGGCGGAGAAATTTCTTCAACAGCAGAAAACCTCAAGGCGGCAGCAGAAGGCGAAAACTACGAGTGGACTGACATGTATGACGGATTTGCAAAAACCGCTAAAGAAGAAGGTTTTGCCCGCATTGCAAAACTCTTTGAAATGGTTGGCGCAATCGAAAAGCACCACGAAGAACGATACCGCAAATTGCTCGACAATGTTGAAAAAGAACTTGTATTCAGCAAGGACGGAGATTGCATCTGGCAGTGTGCTAACTGCGGACACATCGTTGTAGGTAAAAAAGCACCGGCAGTATGTCCTGTTTGTGCTCATCCGCAGAGCTTCTTCCAGGTTGAAGCCACAAACTACTAATTCTTTATATTAGATAGAAATAAGGCTGTCTGTTTATCGGGCAGCCTTATTTTTTTGTAACGTTATGAAGCCACTTTCCGCTTTTGATTCGGGCAATGCCGCAGATTGTCTTAAAAAACTGTTCGCTTTCGAGGCAGAGCATGATGAGCCAGGCCGGACAGTGCCACAAAAAGGTTGCCGCAATACCCAGCGGAATCGCCAGAAACCACATCCAGCCGTTATCGATTATTGAACCGTAAAGCGTGTCTCCGCCTGAACGGCAGACTCCTACAATAATCAGCATGTTGAACGCCCTGAACGGATAAACTGCCATCAAAACATAAAGCATTGTCTGCGCGATTTTTATAATTTGAGGCGAAACATTAAAAATAAAAGGCAGGACTCTCGAAATCGGGAACAAAAATAAACCGATTACACCGCCCATCAAAGGAAAAAACCATGCAAAGCGTGCGGCGTATGCGCGGGCCGCTTCTTCTTCGCCGGCACCAATTTTTTTGCCCAGAATTACTGATGAAGCGCTCCCCATTCCAATAAAAAACACCCAGGTCAGCTGGCTTACTGTGTTCATGATGCTGTATGCGGCAAAAGAATCGGTTCCTGAGTGGGCAAAAATTGAATTTTGTGTCGTGATGCCCAGTCCCCAGCAGCTTTCGCTTAAAAGAACAGGAATTGCAACAACTACGAGTTTTTTTATAAAGGCTTTTTCAAAACAAAACATCTGGGCAAAAGGTCCAAATACTTCGTATTTATTTAAAATTCCGACAATTAGTGTGATAAAAAATTCTGCAAGACGCGATACGACAGTTGCGATTGCGGCTCCGACAACTCCTAAGGCAGGAATTCCAAGAGGTTCACAGCCAAAAATGAGCAGGGCGTTTAATGTGATATTCAACACAAAAGAAACTGCTGTCGTTACCATCGGCAAAATAACGTGCTCAGTGCTTCTGAAAGCCATCTGGCACGAGGTTGCAATGGCAAAAACAGGATAGCACAGGGCCGCAACCTTAAGGTAACGGCTTCCTTCGGCAATTACCGCCTGGTCAGTTGAATAAAGACCGAGTAATTTTTGAGGAACAAAAAGTCCGCCTGCCATAAAGGCAAGAGAAGCTGCCAGACAGACCGTGAGCATGATTCCGAAGGTTTTTCTGATCTGCTTTAAGTCCTGTGCGCCCCAAAACTGCGAAATAAAAACCGAACAACCTGAAGTAATTCCAAATATGACCATATTCAGCATAAAGAAAATCTGGTTTCCAAGTCCGACGGCTGCAATCGAAACAGCGCCGAGCTGTCCGACCATGATGGTATCGACCATGTTTACAAAGGTCTGCAAAAGATTTTGTAAAATGATTGGAATCGCAATCGAAAAGAGAGTTTTATAAAAATTGTTGAGCAAACTGCTTTTGGTTGAATCCATTTAGTTTCGGAAGCTGTGTATTGGAGCAGGAATTCTTCCGCCGCGGTTGATAAAGTCTGCACAGCTGAATTTGCTTACAGGCATTACAGGACAGCCGCCCAAAAGACCTCCAAATTCAATCCAGTCGCCTGCCTTTTTGCCAGGAGATGGAATAAGCCTTACCGCCGTAGTTTTATTGTTGACCATGCCGATTGCAAATTCATCAGCCATAATTCCTGAAATTGTCGTAGCGCTCGTATCCCCCGGAATCGCAATCATGTCGAGTCCGACAGAGCAGACTGTTGTCATTGCTTCGAGCTTTTCGAGGCAGATTGAACCCTGTTTAACCGCATTGATCATTCCCTCGTCTTCGCTTACAGGAATAAAGGCTCCCGACAAACCTCCGACAGAAGTGCTTGCCATTACGCCACCTTTTTTAACCATGTCAGTAAGCATGGCAAGTGCTGCAGTTGTGCCGGGACAGCCTGCGCTTTCAAGACCGATTTCTTCGAGAATGCGTGCAACGCTGTCTCCAACGGCCGGAGTAGGTGCAAGAGACAGGTCAAGAATACCAAAACCAACTCCAAGACGGTTTGCGGCTTCTGTTCCGACGAGCTGACCGAGACGGGTAATCTTGAATGCCATTTTTTTGATGCCTTCGGCAAGTTCGTTAATCGGGCGGCCCTTGTAGTCGCGTGCGGCGGCAAGAATTACGCCCGGTCCCGAAACACCGACGTTGATGACTGCGTCAGCTTCGCCCGGTCCGTGGAAGGCGCCTGCCATGAACGGGTTGTCTTCCGGGGCGTTGCAGAATACGACGAGTTTGGAACAGCCGTTAACAGCGCAGTTTTTGCTTGCTTCGGCAGTTTTTTTGATGGTTTCGCCCATGAGTTTTACGGCGTCCATGTTGATTCCGCTTTTTGTTGAACCCACATTCACGCTCGAGCAGACAAAATCAGTGGTTGCAAGGGCTTCCGGGATTGAATCGATTAAAATCCGGTCAGCAGGTGTAATTCCTTTCTGGACGAGAGCACTGAAGCCTCCGATAAAGTTAATTCCAAGTTCTCTGGCACATTTATCGAGGGTTTTGCAGTATTCAACATAAGATTTTGCATTGCTTGCTGCGGCAACGAGAGAAATCGGAGTTACGGAAACGCGTTTGTTGATGATAGGAACTCCAAGTTCTTTTTCGATATCCTGGCCGACTTTTACGAGGTTGCCTGCCTTTTTCATTATTTTGTCGTAGATTTTTTGGCAGGATTTTTTTGAATCCCCGTCTGCACAGTCTAAAAGAGAAATTCCCATTGTGATGCAGCGCACATCAAGTTTGTGGCGCAAAAACATATTTACTGTTTCCTGAATTTCAACAGGGGTAAAAAGCATAAAGTTCCTCCAGAACACCGGCTGCCCGGAAAATGCGCGGACTTAACACGGTGTGAATAACGGATTTTATCACTAAAAGGGGATTATTTTAAAGAGTACAAGAAAAGAACTGTTTTGTTCACTTGACGGTATCGGCCCGACAGTTTACAATAATTGTATTGTAAGAAATACCTTTTTTGGGGGACATTATGGCATCAGTAGAAAAAGACAGCACATCTAAATTTGATAAACTTCCAGTAGTAGTACAGGCAATCCTCGGAGTACTTTCACTCGTTTTGATTACAGCAGTAGGTTTTGGCGTATACTTCCTGTTCGATGTATTGCTCTTGGATCTGGATCCGATCGGAAGCCTTTTCCGCGCAATATTCTAATTTAGTTAATTATTCCGCAAGGAACTGAAAATTTGGCAATCCCGTCACTCAGCGTGGCGGGATTTTTTTTGCCCTTTTCACAATGCGCTGTAACCAGGCGTCCGCACCGGCAGGTCACTTATTTAGGGTTTATTACAAACCCTAAAAACGGCGAAGTCAAGGCTTTAAGCGTATGCGTGCCTTGACTCGACGTATTCTTCAATTACCCTGTACATCGGGTCCTGTCCCGGGAGAAGCTCGAGAATGTGTTTTTCGGCGGCAATCTGTTCGGTCGGGTCGTGTGTTACGTGGAGAAGGGTTGTAGTTCCGGTTGAAGCAACTGTTTCGAGAAGGCTCAGAATGTTTGCCCGGTAATTTTCGTCCAGACCGTGGCATGGTTCATCAAGAATCAGAATCTTTGGCTGCTTGACGGCCGCACGCAAAATTAAAATTGCGCGCTGTTCGCCGTAACTCAAAGAACTGAAGTTGTCGCCGGCACGGTCCAAAAATCCGCCCAGTTCAAGCCATTTGCGGGCAAGGGAACGTTCAACGTCACTTTTCTGCTCATACAATCCGATTGAATCATGAAAGCCGGAAATTATTACGCTTTCCAGATCTGTTCCTCCGACCATTCTGTATTCAACATGAAGGCGGTAGCTTACGATTCCAAGATTTTTTTTGATGTCCCAGATCGATTCGCCTGTTCCGCGGCGGCGCCCGAAGAGCCTTACATCGTTGCAGAAAACCTGATGGTTGTCGCCGGTAATCAGTTCCAGGAGGGTTGTTTTGCCCGAACCGTTCGGTCCTCGGATGAGCCAGTGTTCCTGCGGGTTTACTGTCCAGTTAAAGTGACGCAAAACCTGATGGTCGTCCCATCCGACATTTACGTCTGTCATTTGAATCAAATTGCCTTCACCGTCTTTCTCTGTGCCTGGAGCAAGGTCTGTGCCTGTGGTTTTTGCGTATTCAATTTGAATCGTCTTTAAATCATTTATAAATGCCAGGCGTTTTGCTTCTTTTTCTGTGGCTTCTTTTTTGCTGCGTTCGGCAAGTAGTTTTTCGTAATCAGCCTTTGTTCCGCAGAATGAAACTTCCTTATTTTTGAATTCAAGAACGTTCGTAATTGTGTCCGGAATTTCGTGATAGCGTTCCATTGCCATGATTACAGAAGTTCCTGTGGGACCGTTTGCGTGGTGGCGCACAATTGTTTTAAAAAAGTCGAGAAGAATCGTGCGGCTCTGAATGTCCAGACCCGCAAAAGGATCGCTCAAAATCAAAAGTTTTTTCTTTGATAAAAGGGCGCGGCAAAGGAGGGTTCGCCGGATTTCGCCCGTGGACATGAATTTTAAGCCGCGGTCAAGGATTTTTTCGATCCCGCAGAGTTTTACTTCCGGAAGGGTTTCAAGCCTGTCTGCAATTGGTGGCAGGGGTAAATTTCTGTGTCTGGCATCCGGGCCGCCAAGAACTTCGCATATAAATCTGCGTCCGGTGCGGCCCTCGTCGATTTTGTCCATGTATTCGCTTTCGTCCAGTTCGCGCTCTTCTTCGATTAAGCGGGCTGCACGTTCAAGACTTACAACTTCTGCGCTGCCGTCAAAAACATTTACAATTGAATTATCTTTGTTGCGTAAAATCTGTTTGGTTCCTGCAAGACCGTC
>JAILFZ010000164.1 GCA_024697295.1 Treponema sp. | reverse complement strand
TTCAATAATAAAGTCACCGGCCTGCATTCCGCCCTTAAGGGCCGGAGAATCAATGAATACCTGACTTGCAAAGGCACCGTTTTTGCCCTTAACATCAAGATCCTTTTTAAATTCATCATTTACATCTACAAGACTTACACCAAGCCAGCCGTAGGTAATTTTTCCGTCGGAAATAAAGTCGTCAATGTATTTTTTAAGTGAATTAATCGGAAGAGAAAATCCAAGTCCCTGGCTTCCACCGGAGTTAGAAGCAATCCAGGTGTTGATTCCGATAATTTCGCCGTAGATGTTTACGAGCGGTCCGCCGCTGTTTCCCTGGTTGATTGCGGCATCTGTCTGGATAAAGTCGTTCATGTTTCCGATCTGGTCGCCGCTGCGTCCGAGTGCACTGACAATTCCCTGTGTAACAGACTGTTTGTATCCTAGCGGTGCGCCCATTGCAAGAACGATGTCCCCTACTTTTACCTTGTCGCTGTCGCCGAGTGTTGCAACTACAATATTTGAATCTTTATCTGCTGTAAAAGAAACAAGAGCGATATCCTGGCGTTCATCTGCGCCCACAAGTTTTGCGTTAAAAGTCTGTCCGTCATTCAGGTTGACTGTAATTTCTGTCGCCTTGCCTGCAACGTGGTTATTTGTCAAAACGTAAACAGTGTCTCCCGTACGTCGTACAATTACGCCCGAACCAAGCCCCTTCTGGCTGTATTCACGTTTGCGTTCTTTTTTGTTATCGTCTCCCTGGTTAGGATATCCAAAGAACCAGAACGGCAGTTCTTCAAACGGATTTGTCTGAGTAACGGTTGTCTTTTCTGTTACATCGATTTCTACGACTGAAGGAAGCACTCCGTCAGAAATATAATTGAATGAATTCTGAAGTGCTTCAACAATCTTCAATGATTCAGAAGGAATTTTTACTGCCGGAGTTGTATCGGCAAAAACAGTGTCTGCTGTTCCTTCTACCTTTGTTTTGCTGCAGGAAAAACTTACTATAGAAAAAGCAAGAACTGCTGCGGCTGCGCCGGAAAGGATTTTTGCTGTCATATTTTTAACATTTTTCATTTTTATTAAGCCTCCAATAAAAAATCGCCTTTCTGATAATATAATCAAAAAGGCGATAAAAGGTTACAAAAAAAACTAGCAGACTACATCGTCACACAAAGTAAGGATTTCTGTGTGATCGGCAAATACTGCAACAGTGTGCTCTTCGTGACAGCTTGTTTTTCCGTCGGCAGTCAAAACAGTCCAGCCGTCTTTTGCAAGGGTTACGTCAGCTGTACCAAGATTAATCATAGGTTCAATTGCCAGTACCATTCCAGGCTGAATTCTTGGGTTTGGTCCGCCCTGCGGGCAGTTTGGAATAGACGGGTCTTCGTGAACATCAAGTCCAACTCCGTGTCCGCAGTAATCATAAACAACGCCGTAACCGTGCTTTCCGTAAGCAATGTCATTTACAGCATTTGAAATGTCACGGATTCGGTTGCCGGCAACACAGGCCGCAATTCCGGCAGCAAGGCTCTCGCGGGTAACCTGAACCAGTTTACGCCACTCTGGTTTTACATTACCAACCTGAACTGTATGGCACGAGTCAGAAATATAACCGTCCAGATCAATTCCGATATCAAGACTTACAAGGTCCCCGTCTTTTATAATTCTCTTTTTTGATGGAATTCCATGAATTACTTCGTTGTTGATACTGATACATGCAGCGCCCGGAAAGTCTTCTGCATACCATGCAGGTTTTCCTCCGATTTTTTTAATGAACTTAACTACAAGATCATCAACATCTTTTGTACTCATTCCAGGATGCACCTGAGGAATAACATCTCTAAACAGATCAGCAAGCGCATGGCATGACTGTCTGATGCCCTCAATTTCTTTTTCGTTCTTTAAGCGAATCATAATATCACCTCTATGCTAAGCGGACGGCCTCTTCTTCGCAAATGCGTGCAGTGCGCTCATCTCCCATACGCCGATAAGCGCCTGCCATTTTTTGTAAAAAAAACGCGTCGTCCCTGTTTCCAAAACCTAATTCAAGAGCCCGTTCCCAGGCGTCCAGTGCAAGTTCATCATCAATTTTTTCATCAAGCCTGTACTTTAAAATAGTGCGGGCAAGATCCATTACTTCCGGAAAGAACAGCCTGAAGTATTCGAATGTCCGTTCCATGCAGATGATTTGTTCAAGTAAAACAAAAGCGTCATAATACTCATCGCGCAAGACAAGTTCTTCGGCAAGGATAAAACCGTAGTCCATAAAGTCTTCGCGGGTAAACCAGTTGCTTAACTTAAAATTTGCGTGATTCATACACATCTCTTTGAATTCACGGACTGCATCGTCTTCGCGGTGGTGCAGCAAATCAAAGAATATGAGTTTTGCGCGGCTTTCTTCATCTGAGCGAGCCAAAAGCCATTTACGATAGTCAAAGGATTCTGTGGAGCGATATGCCTTGTGACGGCTTCTGTAAAAAAATGATTCGTCAAAAAGGGAGCGTTGTTTTACATCGGACAAAATTTCGTAAGCTTTTACCAGGTTACGGAATTCTTCTGTGGTATCCTGGGTTCCGGTTGTGTCCGGATGTAATTGTTTTGCTTTTAACCGATAGGCCCGTCTAATCTCGGAAGCAGAAGCACCGGGAGCTACGCCGAGAATTTTATAACAATCTTCCAAAGTAGTAAAATTATAGCGGAAAGAGCCGTTTTACTCAATCTTAAAGCGCTTTTCGATATCTTTTTCGCGGACAATAAGAACGTTGCAGCCTGCGTAACCGACAATACCAAAGTTTGTGGCAGAAATATGGTCTTTTTTTATGACGCTTCCTACCGAAACTCTGTCGTGTTCCTTGCCGCCAAGCACGATAAGGTCAGCCTTAAATTCTTCGGCACAGGTAATAAGTTCCGACCAGACTGCACCTTTACGGAGTTCCGTCTGGATTTTTACACCTTTTTGTTTTGAAAGCTGAACCACGCTTTCCAGAAGTTTTTTGCCTTCTGCTTCGAGGGATTTTTCGTAATTAGCTGATTCATCACTGATAAGAAATTTTGAAAGAGTAAGCTGTCTGATGGTGGCAGTGTCTACAACGTAAACTGCCTTTAATTCACAGCCGAGCTGTTTTGCCATCAAAATTGAATACATTGAGGCGTGTACGGATTGATCTGAGCCGTTAACGGCAACTATAACTTTTTTAAACAGACTGTTCATTTTTTTTACTTTCGCTTTTTTAATGCCTTTAAGACAAAGGTGTTTTCTCTTTCCCGCTCTTCCAGAACACCTTCAATATAAGTTTTGGTTTCGCGGTTTTGCGGAATTACAAGTTTATCAAGCGCATTAACACGGCGCTGAGTTTTCTTAACCTCATTGGCAAGTCTCCAGGCAATTGTCCTAATGCTCGCCATCTGGGTCAGCAGGGAAAGCAGTTTAAAAAATTCAACCATAACCTTATCACTGTCAGCAAAACTTCCAAGGTAGGAATAAAAAAGCTGCTGCTTTGGAAGTTCAACTTCAATTGAGTCAAAGTTCATTCCGCCGGTGCTTACTCGGGTTTCTTTTATATGAAAGTCGTATTTTACGGAGTGACCGATTCGTTCAACACGGTCACCGCCGACGATTTTCAACATATTTTTGAGGGCAGGATATGCCTGTTCAACAGTGGAATCAATCTGCTTTTCCAAAAGTTTGACCTGTTCAACAATGCGCATCAACTCCATCACAAGAATTTCGCGTTTCTGTTCCAGAAGTTCATAGCCGTTCTGGGCAACCGAAAGCTGTTCTTTAATTGAGAGAAGATTTGATTTTGTCGGCGCAATGTTTAGCTTAGCCATCCAGTTCTGCCTTTGGCAAATATTTGTCGATTAATTCGCTCTTGATTCTGTAAAGGTCATTGCGAGGAAGCATTGAAAGAAGAGACCAGCCCATGTCCAGAGTCTGTTCAATTGTACGATCTTCGTGTTCGCCCTGAGCAAAAAACTTTTCTTCCATCGCCTGACCAAACTTGAGGTAATTTTTGTCTTCGTCAGAAAGTTCTTCTTCGCCGATGATTGCGGCAAGCCCGCGTATTGATTTTACTTTTGAATAAGAAGCAAAAAGCTGGCTTGCAAGAGCGCTGTGGTCTTCTCGTGTCATTCCTTCGCCGATACCGTCCTTCATCAGACGGCTCAAACTTGGAAGAACGCTTACAGGAGGATAAACGCCTTTCTGGCTCAACTCGCGGTCAAGTACAATCTGACCTTCCGTGATATAACCTGTAAGGTCCGGAATCGGGTGGCTGATATCATCATTTGGCATTGTCAAAATCGGGATCTGTGTAATTGAACCGGTTGATCCCTTGATTTTTCCGGCTCGTTCATACAATTCAGCAAGGTCCGAATACAGATAGCCCGGATAACCTTTACGCCCCGGAACTTCACCGCGTGTTGCAGAAATTTCCCGCAGGGCTTCGCAGTAGTTTGTCATATCGGTCATTACAACCAGAACGTGCATTCCCTTATTGAATGCAAGATATTCAGCGGCAGTGAGTGCACAGCGTGGAGTGATGATACGTTCAATAGACGGAGAATCGGCAAGAGAAAGGAACATAACTACCTTGCTCAAAACTCCGGATTCTTCAAATGAATTTATAAAGAACTGAGCCTGGTCGTATTTGATACCCATTCCGGCAAATACCATTACAAACTGCTCATCGCTGTTTTTAAGTTTTGCCTGACGGATAATCTGAGCCGCGAGGCGGTTATGGCTCAAACCGTTTCCGCTAAAAATCGGAAGCTTCTGGCCGCGAATCAAAGTGTTCATTCCGTCGATGGATGAAATTCCGGTCTGAATAAAGTCTTTCGGATAAACGCGGGCAAAAGGATTGATTGGCATTCCGTTTACGTCGATTTTTTCGCTCGACACAATCGGAGGAAGCCCGTCTGCGCTGTTTCCAAGACCGTTAAAAATTCGACCGAGAAGCCCGTCTCCTACCCTCAGTTCAAGAGGCTCTTCCAGAAATTCAACAGAGCTGTCGTTTAAGTCCAGTCCGGTAGTTGAACCAAAAATCTGAACAACGGCGGCTTCTTTATTCAAGTCGATTATGCGGCCTGTTCTTTTCTGACCCTGCTTATCGCGGACATAGACGATTTCATTATAAAAAATATTATCTGCAGCACGGACTACTACAATCGGTCCGTCAACAGAATTAAGTCCCCGGTACTCAATGCCTTTCATACATACGCTCCAGAGCACCCATTTGCTCATCAAATTTGTTTTCTGTTTCTTTAATCAGCTCCAGGTTGTCGTTTGGAACTGTAAGCTTTAATCTTACGATATCTTCGCGCACGCTCAGAGCGAGCACTTTTGAAAGAGTTGCTCCGTTTTTAATGAGGGCCAGCGCTCTTTGATAAAACTGCATAATCAGCAGAAGAATCTGAATCTGCTTTTCCGGAACAGAATAAACGTCAATCTTATCAAATGCGTTCTGCTGCAAAAATCCGTTTTTAATCATTTCCGAAACAACAAGAACAAGTCTCTCTGTATCAGGAAGGGAATCAGGACCAATCAGTTTTACAATTGCCTGAAGTTTCTGTTCTTTTTTAAGAAGTTCAAGTGCCGAAAGGCGTACCTCTGCCCAGCGCGGGTCAAAGTTGTCCCACCACTGCTTAACTTCTTCAGCATATTCGGAGTAACTTTCTATCCAGCCGATTGCAGGATAATGACGCGAATTTGCTAGTTCGCGGTCAAGTGCCCAGAAACAGCGGATAAAGCGTTTGGTATGCTGTGTTACAGGTTCAGAAAAGTCACCGCCCGGAGGACTAACCGCACCGATTACGGAAACGCTTCCTTCCTGACCGCTCAATGTGTTTACGCGGCCTGCGCGTTCATAGAACTCTGCAAGTCGTGTCGGCAAATATGCCGGAAAACCTTCTTCTGCAGGCATTTCTTCCATACGTCCGCTCAATTCGCGGAGGGCTTCGGCCCAGCGTGAGGTTGAATCTGCCATTACCGCAACATGGAGCCCCATATCACGATAATATTCTGCAAGTGTAATTCCCGAATACAAACTTACTTCGCGCGCTGCAACAGGCATGTTTGAAGTATTTGCAATCAAAATTGTACGTTCCATCAGGGAGCGTCCGGTACGCGGGTCGATCAGGGCAGGAAACTCTGTCAAAACATCAGTCATTTCGTTTCCGCGCTCACCGCATCCGATGTATACGATAATGTCAGCGTCGCACCATTTTGCAATTGCGTGCTGAGTCATTGTTTTTCCGGTACCAAATCCGCCTGGAATCGCTGCAGTTCCGCCCTTACTCAGCGGAAAGAACACGTCGATTACGCGCTGTCCCGTTACGAGAGGCTGGCTTACTTCAAGTTTTTTGGCAAAAGGACGGGGATTACGGAGCGGCCAGTAATGAGAAAGTTTTAATTCCTCACCTAGCTCGGTTGTTCCGATTACGTCGTCAACGGTGTAAGAGCCTGAGCCCCTGAAAGTTTTTAATGTAGTGCCCTTGATGTAAGGCGGCACAATAATTTTATGAAGAACAGACTGTGTTTCCTGAACGGTTCCAAGAACGATTCCGTTTTCAATACTGCATCCTTCTTTAATTGAATCCGACGCTTTGAATTCCCACTTTTTTTGAATATCAAGGCTTTCTGTTCTGTCGCCCGGATGTAAAAAAGCACCGGAAGACTCAAACATTGATTTGAGCGGACGCTGGATTCCGTCGTAAATTGTTCCGACAAGGCCAGGTCCCAGACGCAGCGAAAGAGGACGTTCGTTTGAAACAACACTCTCGCCCACCTTCATTCCTGTATCGTCTTCATATACCTGGATTGTTGCAGTGCCCTTGTTCTGACGGATAATTTCTCCAATAAGGCGTTTTGAACCAACATCAACAACATCATACAAACCTGCACCTTCAAGACCTTCTGCGTAAACAATCGGTCCCGAGATGCGGGTGATTTTACCTGTTATCATTTTGGCAGCCTCCCGTCAAAAAGAGATGCAGCAAGTTCATACGAAAATTTATCTTTTATCTGTCTGAAAATCTCATCCATTGTAAGCCGAACCGTAAATGTATTTTCCTGGTCACAAATCAGAAGCCCCGCATGTTTTTCATTACCTGCACAGGCTTCTTCGCGCGACTGGTTGAATTCAATTTTGTCGAACTTTAGAACATTTTTTGCAAAATCGCCCATTATTTTTTTTGCAGACTTTTCTTCAATTCCAAAAAAACGTACATTCAACTTTTTGTCAGCAATCGCAGTCCGGTACTGCAAAAGCCTTGAAGCCAGAAGAGCATCAAATTCTTCTTGAGTCATTGAATTAAAAAAACTGTTCAATGCAGTGTTAACTTTCTGGTCGTAATATGATACTAAAAATCTTTCTTTTTCGAGCGGAATGTAGGCTTCCGCATTTTTCTGCCGCTGCAAAATTCTTGATTCATACTCAGCTTTTGCATGCTTATAGGACTCTTCAACGCGGGAGTCTACTTCAGAAAGAATTTTTTCTTCTTCCTCACGGGCACGCTCCAAAATCTTATCGGCCTTCTTTTTTGCGTCAATTTCTATTTCTCTGTCTAAAACATCTGTTGAACGTAACTCTTCCATACTTACTGCCTAAACTGAAATTCCAACCGCTTCCCTGATGGCATCCGTCAAAGTTTTTTTGCCTTCCAGATGCCCGCTCAACGGCGGAATTTCTACAATGAGCGGATATTTTGCAGCCTTTTGCCAGGCAAGAACTTCATCTTCAATCATGACAGAAACATCTTCGGACAAAATCAAAACCTTGGGTTTGCTGTCCAGAGGTAGCACGCTGTGCAGCACGCCCCCTTCACTGTCCGCGCTGTCCCTTCCGGTAATGCGGTTAAAGACCTGGAGAGCTTCCTTTCTGTTTACAGCCACTGCACCTTCAACACCAACAAGCCTGAAGGCCAAGACCAGTTCACGGCTGGCAATTACAAAATATTCCATCGAATTCCAAAACTAACCTAGAGGATTATGATTAAAAGTGCAACCAAAAATCCCCACAAGCAAATACCTTCAGCAAGACCTACGAAAGGAAGAGCCTTACCTGAAAGTTCTGCATTTTCGCTCATTGCACCCATGGCAGCGGCACCGATTTTACCAACGGCAAGACCACCGGCAAGACAGGCGATACCAACGGCAAGACCTGCGGCAATGTATTTAATGCCAGAAACATTTGATTCCTGTGGAGCAGCCTGTTCAACAGCAGTTTCTGTTGCAGGAGCAGCAGGAGCTTCCTGTGCACTGAGGGAAGCAAGGCCAAATACGAGCAATGACAACAAAGCAAAAATAATTTTTTTATTCATAAAAAATCACCTCTTAATGTTTTTTAGTTTATTTATATTCAAAAGCGAAAGGAACAAATTCGCGTCCCGTTTCGTTAAAGAATTTAGAGAAAAATTCATAATACTGCAAGCGTATTACCTGAATCGCAACAATCATTCCTTCAAGTACGACAACAATTGCGTTACCGACAATCAGGATTAAAACCTTTGCGGCGTCCGGCGCAATAGAGGTCATTTTTGCGATGATAAAGCCAAGAACAGCATGAGCAAGTGCAAAGGCACCGACACGCACAAAACTGATTGAATTAGACAGGTATGTAGAAATTACTTCAATCAATTCAACGGCGCCGCCGATCAGGCATGAACCAAGTCCGTTTTCGAGCACGGGTCTCTCACCGTCAAACAGGCGTTCAAAAGGCTCGCCGAAGGCAGCAAAGAACATTGTAACGCCGATGATAATCCAGTCTCTGAGGCAAGGCTCATGATGGAGGAATGCAATCGAAACCGCAAAGAAAACCACATACCAGAAAAAGAGGGCACCGCTCAAGCCTGTTTTGCCAAAGAAGGCACTGCCAGTTTTTTTTCTGTTAATGTTGTTTACAAAGTTAATGATTAGGCCGATAGAGTTGATTACAAAACCGACAGCCATTGTAAAGCCAAAAATACCAAAGATGATTCCTATTGCGTTGTCCGAGTCCCAGAACTTCATTTCGAGAATCGGAGAGCGGCTCTGTCCAAAGAGTCCGGTAATCCACATGCTAAATCCGTCCAGAAGACCTTCAGTGGCAAAGAACTCGCCCGTCAGGACACCCATAATCATACTTGAACATCCGATGCACATAAAAATCGGGGCAAACTTGTTCCAGCCGCCAACTTTTATAAGGTTAAACTGCATCAGGATTCCAGCGAGCAGGAAGACAAGGCCCTGACCTGCATCACCAAACATAATTCCAAAAAGCAGGGTAAAGAAAAATGCTACAAACGGAGTCGGATCAATCGAACCGTAAGTCGGACTTCCGTAGCTGAAAATCATTCTCTCAAATGCACCGACAATCTTTCCGTGATGAAGTTTTACAGGAACCTTTTCGCGGCCGTTACGAACCGAAGGAACTTCGTCCGGGTTAAAAACTCTGATTGCAACACGACCTTCAGAAATGCGGTCAACATCGGTCATCATCTGATGGCAGGAGTTTTCCGGAATCCAGCCTGTCAGGCGGTAAACAAGTTCTGTTGACTCAAGACTGTTTTCCATTGCCTTGATCTGAGCCGAAAGACAGAAGGAACCAAGCAAATGCTGTAAAAGCTGAATGTGTGTGCGGGCAAGATTATGTTTTTCTTCTTCAAGGCGGTCAAAAGCCTTCTGGCAGCGCTCTCTTTCTTTAACAAGCCCTTCAAGGACATCATCAGGAACGCCCTTAAAATCTTCAGGGATATCCAGCGAAACAAAGCCAAAATCCTTGAGGGTCGTATCAAGGGAAAAGCGTCCTTTCTTGGAAGTAGCCGCCATGATGTGAGACTTGTCCTGACCGAGGGCAATAATTACAGCCCTTCCGCCTGCACTGAATACAAGGTCGTCAAATACAGCAGGATCAATTTTACCGATGCGGATTGTTAAAAATGAAAGGTGGTCAATCTCGTTATATGGAATTTTTAAATTTTCAAACGAACGGGTTTCTTTTTCAGTTTCGCAGATGCGGTTGAGCTCATCCTTGGCCTGCATTTCGCGCTTTTTAAGGTCGTCAACAAGTGCGAGAAAGTCCTCCGCATCTTTTGTGTCACTTTCAGAAGCCCTTGTCTGTCCTTTTAAATAAGACGAATCTATGTCGGCGATATTCAAGAAACTTCTTGCATCCTTTAATTTTGCAAAAATTTCTGCCGGTGGATTTTGGGAAGAGTTTGAGGTATCAAATTTCTGCTGGAATTGAAAATTTCCGTTTTTGCCAAGAAATTCAATTACAGTATCGATATCTTCTTTTAGCACCATAAGTTCAACAAGGCGCATAGGTGCAGTTCTGGCCATTAATTCCTCCTGTTCCGCTCATTATCGGGCAGAGCCGTCCAGGCGCAAACTCTCAGTTACACAGCGGATAAGATCAAGTTCGTCCTGTTTTATTTTAAAATAGCATATCAATTCAACAACGGTAAAAGAATGCTGATGAAAAATCGAAAACAGTTTTTTGGAAAGTTCGTTTTTAAGAGCATTTTCTACCCAGCGCGGATCGACTTCCCAAAGGACGCCGTCCGTGTTTGGATTCAACATTTTTACATACTTCCAGCCTTTCCATTCTTCATAATTTGAAAAATCTCTGGCAAGCATTTTGAGCGCAGGCCCCGCAAGCACATCTTTTGAACCCTTAGATTTATCATCAAAAAAAAGATGCTCCCGGATTTCTTCCTCACTCATTTTATAATAAACCCTGAGGCGCATTGCCCAGATTATATTGTCAAAGATAAATTCTTTTTCAAAGAGTTTTACAACACTCTCCCCTACAGTTCCACCGATTTTTTTAGCACACGTCCAGATTGAATTCAAATACTGGCTGTCCAGACGGCTGTCAAGGCTCTGCTGTTCGCCAATCTCCGGTATTCTATTATACCATGACAGGCAGGAATTTTCTGTAACAGATGCAATATCAGGCCATTTTGAATAGTTTAGCATTGAATAATGACCGATGTCCGCAAGAAGCGGTTTCTCTTCTTCATGCATACAGAGTGCGCCCGCAATTTCCTTGAGATTTTCGTAATCGTAAAAACGCAGAAGTTCAACAAGAATCCTGTCAGGTTTTTGAAAACTGTCGAGAAGTTCAACAAATTCGCCTAAAAAGCGCTTTTCGGCCTCAGTTTCAATCATGCCGGCAAGAATCGATTCGGGCACAACAGGCACTTCCTTTGCAAAGAGAAGACCGTAGAGTTCTGCGAGAGTTTTTACAGAGAGAATTTTTTGGGAGTTTGAACCCGTATAGACCTTGGAAAGAAGTCCGCAGACTTTTGAATATATGTAATCACGCGCGCTGGAATTATCCATTTAAACCTTAGCAAACTCCTTCAGAATGGATTTTACCTGGGTATCAAATGTTTTTTTATTTACAACAGTAGAATTGATTGAATCTTTATACTTTTTGATTTGTTCATCGGCGTCAGCCTGGATTTTATTGCAGTCGCCGGCAAATTGGCGTGAAAGGTTTTCTGTTTTTTTATTGTAACGCTCGATGTACTGGGATTCGGCCTTTGTTTTGGCGGCAGTGATAATCTCCCCTGCCTCCTGGTCAGCTTTTTGAACGACACCGGCCGCAAGAGATTCAATTTGAATCAGATGATCGATTATCTTTGATTCGCCGTCAGTCATAGACTCCTCCCAGAAAAGTTATTATACATCTTCTTCAGAGTGTACAAGTAAATTATAAACATCGTGCTTTGTTTTGCAAGACAAAAAGGCGTCTACAATCCCTTCTTTTTGCAGAATTAAAGCCAGGGATTTTAGAATTTGGACGTGTTTTTCAGTCTGATTTTCTCCGGCAAGCATCATAAAGACAAGATAAACGGGAGCTTTGTCCAGAGAGTCATAATCGATACCGCGGTGACTTATTCCGATAACACCAACGGTACCTTTTACAGACTTAACCTGAGCGTGCGGAATTGCGACAGAATGCATAATTCCTGTTGTCATTTTAGACTCACGCTCATTTAAAGCAAAAACGGCTTCGGCACGGTCAAATTCCGGATGAACAGAATGAGCGGCTTCCACCATTTCTTCAAAGAGTTCGTCTTTCTCAGAACTTTCAAGTTCAACAATAATTGTTTCTTCTAAAAATACCTGATCAAGAACCATATATTAATTTAATTATTCAGCTTTTGTTTCAGCGTTTTCTTTCCACCAGTCAGAAGACTTAGCTTCTTCCTGAGCTTCTTCTACAGTTTCTTCAACAACTTTACCCTGTTCCTGAGCAGCGTTGAGAACTTCTGCTTCTGAAACAGCATTTTTAGTAGGAAGAACTTTTGCAAGACAAAGAGTTACAACAAAGAAAAGAATTGCTAATACTACAGTAGCTTTAGTCAGTACAGATGCCTGGTGTGAACCGAATGCAGCAGAGTTACCGCCGCTCAAAAGACCACCCATGCCACTGTTGTCTTCGTCCTGAACGAGAACGAGGAGTACGAGAAGTACACAGATAATAATAAATGCTACCAAAAGAACAACTTTCATTTTATATTCTCCAGAAAGGCGCCAAAAATGCGGCCTTAGAAATTATTTATAGTTCTAGTATTTTACAGGAAAAAGGCCTCAAAGGTCAATTAGCCGTTACAGATTGGGACAAAGGTTTCGGCCTTTAATGAAGCGCCGCCAATCAAACCGCCGTCAACATCAGGCTGGGCCAGAAGCTCCCTGTAATTTTTGACGTTCATTGAACCGCCGTATTGAATTATGATTTTGTCCGCAGCATCCTGGTCATACATTTTTGCAATAACCTTACGCGCATAGGAATGAATCTGCTGAGCGTCGTCAGGAGTTGCAGTTTTACCGGTACCGATAGCCCAGACAGGTTCGTAGGCAATAGTTACACGTTCCAGCTGTTCCTTTGGAACACCCATCAGCGCTGAATTCAACTGACGTTCGCAGACTTTTTCTGCACGTCCCACTTCCCTCTGGGCAAGCAGTTCACCTATACAGATAATTACATCGAGTCCCGCAGCAAGAGCGCGCAGAACCTTCATATTGATTAATTCGTCACATTCACCAAATTCATAACGGCGCTCTGAGTGACCAAGAATTACAGTCTGAACTCCAATGTCTTTAAGCATGGAAGCAGACACTTCGCCTGTGTGGGCACCGTTGTCAGTTGCTGCCATATTCTGAGCACCGAGAATGACATTTGAACCTTTAACCACCTGTGCGACAGCATCAAGATAAACGAAAGGCGGAGCAACCATCACCTTGTTTTTACAGCCTCTCAAATCCCTGACAAGCTGTTCAACAAGGGCAACAGCACTCTGTTTATCCATATTCATTTTCCAGTTGCCGGCAACATAAGTAGTGCGCATAAAATCCTCCAATTCAAAGCAGCACACAGGTTTTCGCAAAGCGAAAACCTGTGTTTCCAGCAGTTATTTAGTTGCAAGAATACTGATTCCAGGAAGTGTTTTTCCTTCAAGGAATTCGAGTGAAGCACCGCCACCTGTTGATACGTGGCTCATTTTGTCTGCAAGGTTGAATTTGTTTACGGCTGCCACTGAGTCACCGCCGCCTACTACTGTCATTGCTCCGCGGCCTGTTGCTTCTGCTACAAGCTGGGCAACTGTTGCAGTTCCTTTTGCAAATGCATCAAATTCAAATACTCCGACCGGTCCGTTCCATACAACTGATTTTGCTGTAGAAAGAACTTCTTTGTAGAGTTCGATTGTTTTTGGACCAACATCCATTGCCATCAAATCATCAGGAATATCTGTTCCGTTGATTGCTACCGGAGCAGCATCTGCACTAAATTCAGCAGCTCCAACGTGGTCAACCGGGAGAACGATTTTTACGTTCTTTGCTTTTGCATCGGCGAGCAGTTTTTTTGCTGTATCGATAAAGTCGTCTTCAACAAGAGATTTACCAACTTTGTAGCCCTGTGCCTTGAGGAATGTGTAAGCCATACCGCCGCCGATTACGAGTGCGCTTGCGTTTTTGAGCAAAGATTCCAGAACGGCAATCTTTGAAGAAACCTTTGCACCACCG
>JAILFZ010000026.1 GCA_024697295.1 Treponema sp. | reverse complement strand
AACACGAAACATTTTTGAAAACCTTTCTTGTATCGATCACAGATACTCTTTGTCGGAAGCCGATGCATTTGCCGGCCTTTCTAAGTATATTTCAGAAGAAGCTTCTATCCGTTCCTGCGCTAAATGTGAAGCTGCTCTTGTTAAGGCTCATTTGAAGCTCCGCGGTCAGCTTACAGATGCAATTGCAAAAGAGCTTGATCAGGTAGCAGAAAATATTGATCCTGAAGAAGTTTACAAAGAAGAAGAAAAAACAAAGCACAATATCCGTGCCCTTGTAAACGTAATGAAAACCAAGGTTGATGCCGAAATCGGTCCGCTTATTCACCTTGGTGCTACTTCTGTTGATATTCTTGATACAGCACTCAGCTGCCGTATGCGCGATGTTACTCAGAATGTTGTGCTTCCGGAACTTAAAAAACTTGAAAAATATCTCTGTGACATTGCTGAACGCGAGTGCGCTACTCCTCAGGTTGGACGAACACACGGCCAGCACGCAGTTCCAATCACTTTTGGCTGGAGCATTGCTGAATTTGTAAGCCGTCTTGGAAAATCAATCATCAGAATCGAAGAACTTTCAAACCAGCTCGTTGGCAAACTTGCAGGTCCTGTAGGTTCATACAACGGTCCTTCAATGATTGTAAAAGATCCTGAAGAACTTGAACGCATCTACACAGAATATCTTGGACTTAAACCATCAGAATATTCCAACCAGCTTGTTGAACCAGAACACGTTCTCCGCCTTTTGCTTGAGATGAATGTTGCATTCGGTATTATTGCAAACCTTGCCGATGACCTTCGTAACCTTCAGCGCTCAGAAATCGGTGAAGTGTTTGAATACTTTGCAAGCACTCAGGTGGGTTCTTCAACAATGCCTCAGAAGCGCAACCCGTGGAACAGCGAGCACGTTAAATCTTTGTGGAAGGCAATGTGCCCGCGCGTAATCACTTTCTACATGGACCAGATTTCTGAGCATCAGCGTGATTTGACAAACTCCGCTTCACAGCGCTTTATCTCTGACTACGTAAGCGGCTTTACAATGGCAGTTGCCCGCATGAACAGCGTTGTCAAAGGCCTCCAGGCTGACCGCGACAATATGGCTAAAAACCTCGAAAACGCAGGCGGTAAGGTTAAGGGCGGCGTTCTTGCTGAACCTGCATACATTCTCCTTGGAGAAGCTGGTGTTAACGACGGACACGAAGTTATCCGCAAAATCACCCTCGAAGCAGAGCAGACCGGCAAAACATTCTTTGAAGTTCTTAAAACCCACACAGAAGCATATGCCAAAATTACAGCACAGCTCGAAAAACTCGGTGTCGCTGATCCTGCAAACTTCTTTGAACACCCGTCAAACTACTGCGGGCTTGCAGCTAAAAAATCAGAGCGCCTTGCACGCAAGTACAAGGAACTTCTTAAACTGTAGCTTATGCAGACGGAGTCTGCCGTTCCTGTTATTTTGGCCGGATGGAGATGCTGTCCGGTCATTACGGTCCGAACGTAGTGAGTGGAGAAATCTATGTACTATTTTATCGTAAACGAGCACGGTGGCTCCGGAAAAGCAGTAAACTGCTGGCAGGTTGTAAAACAAATCCTCGACAGCAAAAATATCCAGTATAAATTTTTCATCCCTGAATACGCCGGACATGCCACTGAACTTGCCCGCCAGATTTCCGAACAAGAGGACAACGATATCCGCCTTGTTGTCGTAGGCGGGGATGGAACTGTCAACGAAGTGCTCAACGGAGTAATCAGTTTTGAGCGAATTAAATTTGGCCTTGTTCCGACCGGAAGCGGAAACGACTTTAGCCGTGGCTTAAATATTCCCCGCCACAATCCGGCCAAGGCCCTCGACATGATTTTAAATTCAGCAGGGGATAAGGCAATCGACCTTGGATGCGTTGAAGCTCTTTCTAAACGAAGGTTTTTTGGCATAAGTTCCGGCTACGGTATGGACGCAATCGTCGGCACTTCAATCAACACTTCAAAAATCAAAGTTGTAATGAATAAACTTCACTTGAGCAAAATGAGTTACGGCCTTTTAACTGTTGTTACCCTGTTCAGGATGAATACTTACCGCGTTAAACTGAGTTTTGACGGCGAACCTTTAAAAGAATTTTCCAAAATGATTTTTATTGCCACAATGAACTTTCCGTGGGAAGGCGGCGGCGTTCCGATGACTCCGCTTGCAAAAGGTGACGACGGACAGCTTTCTGTCTGCATTGCTTACGGTATTCCAAAGTGGCGCACTTTCTTACTCTTTCCGTTTTTGCTTCTGGCAAAGCATGCAGATAAAAAAGGGTTTTACATCAGAAACTGTAAAACCCTTGATATCTTTAGTGAGGATCCGACAGTGTGCCACACCGACGGTGAACTTTTAGGAAGTCCTGTACGCATTCATTATGAGTGTCTTCCTAAAAAACTGACTGTGTTAGTTTAGAGGTTTGCGGCTCCTTCTTTTGACTGTGCTTCTGCCGGTGTCTGTCCTGCAGAAAGATCAGCGCTTGCTCCGTCAGGTGCGTTTTCCTGAACCTTTAGTTTTAAACTTTCTTCATCAACTGTAAAGACAGAACGGATGCTTCCGCCTGCAAGAACTGTCTCTGAAGAACCGTCGAGCTGGATAAAGGTCTGGCTTTCACTCGAGGCGTTTTTTCCGATTACAATAGAGCGGAGGGGTTTTTCTCCCTTGTTTGCGCTAACTTTGATTGTCTGACCGTCAGAAAGTCCGTAGCGGTTCAATTCGGCATCGGATGAAGAATGGCTTACAGAAGCAAGCACCTTGATGCTTGTAACTGCCTCTACAAGTTCTGCTGCCTTGTTGTCGTCGGCCGGCTTTTTGTCGTCACCCAGGTACCACAAACCGCCTTCCATAGTGAGTTTTATCTGTTTGCCTTCTTTTTCGATGAGAATTACATCCGGCTTTTCCTTGAGTTTTAAGAGTTTTACAGGTGAGCGCGAAGAAAGCACTGTCTGCAGGGCATAAATTGCTGCAAGAACACCAATTGCCGTCAATAAAATAGTTTTTCTGTTTTTCATATCATTCTCCTCCTGCTAGTTTTTAATTTCGCGTGCGTCGTCCGGATTGTATTTGTTTCTGATCATGTGCTGTTTAGCCTTGATTTTTACAAATGCAATCAGACCTGCAAGTGCTACAAGAACGATAAGTCCAAATTCATTAAAGTACTTGGCAATGTTAACCGTAATACCGGACTTGGCCTTCAAGGTGTTGATGCTCAGACCCTTTGTACGCATTGCACACAAATCTTCTTCGCCGTTCATGTAGTCGATGACGTTGCGGACAAACATTGCGACCGGCTGTTTTCCGCTTTCATCCATTACTTGTCCGGTTGTGATTTTGCTTGAACCGATAACAAAAATCTTTGCATTCTGGATTGCCTTTGCGTGGTGGTCTGTAAAACTGAATGCACCTGCCGAACCGTCTTTTTGTGCCGGGTTTTTGTCGAATGCGCTTTCAAATTTGCCTTCTACAACAACTGCAAGGTTTTCGCTTTTCATCAGCGATTTGTCTCCAGGCTTACGGATCAACTGTGGAATTGTTGTAATGTTTGACTGCATGAGCCATGACTGTGGAGAAGATTTTGCAAGAACAGTTGCTTTTGCACCTTCGATACCGTCAACTCCTTTAACATCGATTGAACTGTTCTGGAGCATGATTACGTAACCGAGGTTCTTTGTAACCGGATTTTTTCTGTCCATATTTGTTTTCTGCAAAAGTGGTGCAAAGTAGAGCGGTGTTGAACCTGAACGCTGGTCCTTGTTTACATAACAGTTTTCGTCCATTACGTAGTCCTGTCCGATTTTGATTCCGTATTTATCGAGGAGTTTTGATAAACCGCTGTCAATCGGGTCGTAGGTCGGAGCCTGGTAGTACATTGCCTGGCCCTGAGGAAGTTTTTCGTTAAAGCTGTCGGCAAATACGATGAGGTTTCCGCCGAGCATAACAAACTGGTCGATTTTGTAGAGTTCTTCATCTGAGTATTTTGTTTTAGGACCGCAGATTACGATACTCTTGAGCCCTGACGGAATATCTGTTTCTGCAAGGTTGATTGATTTGAATTCATATCGGTCAGAAATCAAGGAATTGAGGATTCCGGCTCCCTGTTTTGAATCCTGCAGGTCGAGTTCTTCATGGCCTGTGATGTAACCGATTACCGCAGGTTTAGAAACAAGGCTCTTGAGGTTTTCTGTAAGTTCATCTTCCAGTTTGTCTGTTCCTGCAATTACGTTCTGGCCAAAGAAAGTGCGTGTCATCTGGAGTGGAATCAGGCGGAACGAGTCACCGTATTCAAGGACAAGTCCGAGTGCACCGATGCCCTTGCCTGTTTTAGGGTCATTCCAGTTGAGGGATTGAATTCCATATTTCTGGACAAGTTCAGGAATCTGTTCCGGTTCCGGGTCGATTGAATTAAATTCAATACGGTTCATATTGTCTTTGTTTACTGCCTTGCATGCGTCAGAAACTGTAGATTCAAGATTTTTAAATCCTGCGATGTTAAAGTCGGCAAGTTTTTTGGTTGCGTAGAGTGTAAGGTTCACTTTACCCTTAAGGCCTGAAAGTGCAGATGTTGTAGAAATCATCTTATTGATTGTTGTGGTCAGTGTGTATTCAAGACCGTCTGCCGAGCTGAGCCCGTCGATGATTTCTGTGCGGTCTGCGTAAGAAACTGCGATTCCCATCCAGACCTGCTTAAAACCGACTTCGTTGTTTTTAAGTTCCTGGATTTGGACCTGGCTGATTCCGTAGCCGTGTGCAATCCTCTGATTTTCTTCCTTGTCCATGTCAAAAAATTCGCAGCTGAAGTTTGAATTTGCCGCGCCTTTGTATTCAACAAGAATGTCGCGGATGTACTGGTCGATTGTGTTGTATGGAGACGGAAGATTTTTTGTCATAAACACTTTGATTGAAAGCGGCTGTTCAAGGGTTTTAACAGTCTGTTCGCTTGATTTTGAAAGGGAATATGATTTTGGTCCCGTCAGGTCGAATCTTGCATAAGCGTTTGACAAAACGAGATTTGCAAGAAGGAGAAGAATTACAAATAGAAGTGTGTCGCTTTCCGGGCTTTTGAGGTATTCAACAAAACTTACGGTATTTTTCTGCGATGCTCCGTTTTTTTCGAGAGAGCGTACTGTAAGTACAAAGAAAAGACCTGCAAGGGAAACAAAGTAAACAAGGTCGCGTGTATCGATAATTCCGCGCGAGATTGAATCAAAGTGGCTCAACGAAGAAAGATAGGTTACAGGTCTTACAAAGACAGCAGGCAGGAAGACTGCGAGCTGGCTGAGCAAAGTCAAAATAATACAGATTGCAAATGCTACAAAGAAGGCAATAATCTGATTTTTAGTTTTGCTTGAAGCGTAAAGACCGATTGCACTGAATGAGGCAATCAAAAAGAGTGAGCCGAGGTAACCGCCAGCGAGAGGCCCAAGGTCAGGACTTCCAAAAATGTAACAGGTAATTACATAGAACAGGGATGGCAAAAGTAAAATTGCGCCGCTTATAAAGGCCGCAATATACTTTCCGAGGGTTACGTCAAAGGCTGTAACAGGTAAGGTCATCAAAGTTTCGAGCGATGATGAGCGTTTTTCTTCTGCAAACATGCGCATTGTGAGTGCAGGAATAAAGAACGAAAGTGTTATTGGCAGAAGCGAAAAGAAGTTTCTGAGTTCTGCGCGGTTTGCCAGGAAGAATGTGTTAAAAAAGAGGATTCCTGAAGCTGCTGTAAAGAGCCCTGTTACGATGTAAGCGATAGGACTTGAAAAATATGATTTAAGTTCTCGTTTTGCGATAACAAAAGATGGATTTTGAGTTTTCATATTAGTTTTCCTCCGTCAGGATGTGGAAGATGTCTTCCAGACTGTTGCGCTTGATTGCAAGTTCGTAAAGGTTCCAGCCGTTTTGAATAATCGACCTGCTGATTTGAGGCCGGATTTCGCTTTCACCTTTAACGGAAACGAGAGCGCAGGCACTTGTTGAATCCGTTACGCTTTCGCCTTCGTCTTTTGTGACCGAAGAAGCACCGTCAATTTTTGAAAGACAGTCGCTGAGCTGTTCGTACGAGCAGCCTCCTGCCTGAACGTAAACGCTTGCAGAGTTGCCGTAGCGTTCGCGGAGCTGGTTTGTCGGGCTGTCTGCTACAAGTTTGCCGCCGGAGATGATAATTACGCGGTCACAAATCATTTCTACTTCGCCGAGGATGTGGGTAGAAACGATTACAGTCCGGGTTTTGCCGATTTCTTTGATAAGGGCCCTTACATCGCCAATCTGGTTTGGGTCGAGACCGCTTGTAGGTTCATCAAGAATTAAAATTTCAGGGTCGTTCATCAGGGCGTGGGCAAGGCCTACGCGCTGTCTGTAACCACGGCTCAAGTCAGAAATGTTTTTGTGCATTACTTCTTTAAGTCCGCATTCTTCGCAAAGCTTCTGTGCTTTTTCTTCAGGATCTTTGCCCTGCATCTGTGCAACGTATTTGAGATAATCTTCTACAATCATCTCACTGTAAAGAGGAGCGCTTTCCGGCATGTAACCGATTTTGCGCTTGCACTCAACGGAATCCTTTTCAATGTCCAGTCCGTCGATTTTAATTGAACCGCCTGTTGGCTTTAAGAATCCGGTAATCATACGCATTGTTGTAGATTTTCCGGCACCGTTTGGTCCTAAGAGACCAACAATTTGGCCTGTTGGAATGGAAAAGCTGATATCGTCAACAGCCTTAAAAGTCCCGAATAATCGGGAAAGATTGTTTACTTCAATCATAAAATCCTCTGTTTTGAAATATTGACCTGTTCAGGTTTATCTTTAGTATAACAAATTTATCATAAAAAGGTTACTGCATATAGAATTTTTGTGTGACATGACTAAGAATAAAAGATGTGATATAGTTTGCCCATGTTAATCGAAATTTTAGGAATCGTTGCAAGCCTTTTTGTAATAAGCGCCTTTTTGTTTAAGGATATTAAGATTATCCGCATTCTTGATGGGATTGGCGCTCTTTTGTATGTAATTTACGGCGTTTTAATTCAAAGTTACGCAAATATCCTGCTCAATGTTGTGCTGGTTTTAGTTCAGGTTTATCATCTGACAAAACTCCGTAAATCAGAGCAGGTTCACTCTCTGAACAAGGAATAGTTATGTTCAAAATTTTACTTATTGTTTTTTTGATTTCTATGGTTCCTCTTATTGAATTAAGGGGCGCGATTCCAGTCGGAGTCGGAATGCTCACTGCGGCCGGTTTTTCCGGAGAGGCAGGACTGAGCCTCAAATACATTATTCTTATCAACGCAGTTTCGATGGCAGGAAATATGCTTCCGGTTCCTTTCATCTACCTTTTTGCCCGCAAGTTTCTTGAGTGGGGACAGGACAAAAGGTTCATCGGAAAAATCTGTACTTTCTTTTTGACAAAGGGTAAGCGCGGCGGACAAAAACTCCAGGAATCAGCCGGACGCGGATTGTTTGTGGCTCTTATGCTTTTTGTCGGCATACCGCTCCCCGGAACAGGGGCCTGGACCGGAACCCTCGCAGCAAGCCTTCTTGACATGAACGCAAAACAGACTGTGTTTTCTGTTCTTGCCGGAGTATTGATGGCTGCGGTAATTATGACGCTTGCAAGCTGCGGTGTTTTTGGTGCTGTCGGTGCTTTGTTCTTAAAATAAAAAACTCTATCTTTGAACTAAAATAACTTCATCAGGGATTCGTCAAAGTCTTTTGATGCTCCCTGCCACAAAATCTTTCCGTCTTTTATAAGCACGATTGAATCGCTGATTGTCTTTGCTTCGTTGATGTCGTGGGTTACAAAAATTCCAGTAAACTTTTCTGATTTTTGAATCGCCCTTATTTCTTCGCCGAGTTTTTTTCTGAGCGGGGCATCTACTGCCGACAGCGGCTCGTCAAATAAAACTATCTTTGGCTTTATTGCGAGTGTGCGTGCAAGGCTTACGCGCTGGGCTTCGCCGCCGGAAAGTGTTTCGACGGAGCGCTTTCCAAAATCCTTGAGATTCATTTTGTCCAGCAAGTCCGTAACTGCTTTGCGCGCTTCGCATTTCTTTATGCCGTGACAGACAAGGCCGTAGGCTACATTGTCTTCTACAGAAAGGTGGTTAAAAAGAGCTCCGTTCTGAAAAACCATACCGATCTGACGACGGCTTACCGGAAGTTTTGTAACGTCCCTGCCGCCGATTGTGATGGAAAAAGGGCTTGATTCATCTTTTGAATCTGATTTTTCGAGTCCGGCAATCATGCGTAAAACTGTTGTTTTGCCGCTTCCCGAGGGGCCGACGATTGCAGTCATAGTTCCTTCTTCTGCGGATAAACTCACATCAACGGTAACGGTGCTCATTTTTTTGTACAAATTTTTTGCGTTAAAAAACATTTTTATCCCCTTTCTTTTTGCTTAAAGAAAAAACAACTGCGCACAAAACTGCCAGAATCAATCCCGCCGCACATGCTTCGTTAAAACGGTAGCGTCCTGCAAGCCGGTAAGTGTATAAAGCTAAAGTATCAAATTCAGGAATTGATAAAACCAGTGGAAGTGTCGAGTCTCCGGCGCTCATTGCAAAACAGCACAATGCACCGCTTGCAACTGCATGTCTGATTGAAGGCAGCATTACGCGGGTCAGAGTGTCAAACTTTCCGCGGCTCAGCAAAAGCGAGGCGTCGATGACCGGCTGAGGAATTTTCTGCATTGCCGCATAAATCTGCCTGAATGCGACCGGCCACATCAAAATGGTCTGGGCAATTGTCAGAATGAACCAGCTGCCCTGCTGGATTACGAGTTTTATAAAGAAGCCTGTCATGATGGAAGAAATTGCCATCGGAACGAGCGGAATTACCTGGAGAATTGTTCTTTTTTGATTTTTGTCGGAAAGACGCAGAAAAGAAGCGTACAAAAAGCCCGTGATTGAACACAAAATGCCTGTACTGCCTGCAGTAACAAAGGTCCATCCGATTGAACTTACAAAGCGCCTGGATTTGAATAGGAATAAAATTGTGCTCAGGCTCATGCTTTTTGTCGCCTTTGAAGTAAATGCGTTGATTGCGATTCCTGCGAGCGGTGCGATAAAAAATATCGTGATGATTAAAATGAGGACGGTAAAGAGAAAGCATTCTTTTGTGCCACGGATTTTAGTTCGTTTTAATCTGTCTTTGTTAAAAGAAATTCCTTTGAGGGCGGATGTTTTCTTTTCGAGTTTGCTGTATAAAAAGACGATAAAAAGTGCGACAAAGGTTTCGGTTCCGGCGATTAAAAAGCCGTCTTTAAAATTAAGTGTTCCGCGGACGATTTTAAATAATTCAACTTCGAGGGTGCTGTAGCCGACTCCCGCAAAAATCAAAATCATTGTAAAACTGAAAAAACAGAACAAAAAAATCGGAAGGCAGGCCGAAATAAGTGCCGGAACAAGTCTTACGAGCGTTATTGAATAAAAAATCTTGAATTCACCGGCGCCCAGAAGCCTGGCCGCTTCTTCCTGGTCCTGAGTTAAGTGTTCCCAGGCTTCGCTTACGATTTTCATTACGAGAGGATAATTGTAAAAGCCCTGTGCAATGATAATTCCGGCGGCTGAGTACAGAAAGGTCAAAGGCGCTCGTTCTGAGTTCAACAAAGCCATCAAAAACTGGTTTAAACGGCCGTTCATTCCAAAAAATGAAACATAGCCCAAAGCTACAATCAGCGACGGAAGACACAAAGGTACGGCAGAAAAAGAAAGCAGGAAGCGCCGTCCGATAAAATCTTTTTTTGCTGCAAAGTAAGCCGATGCGAGACCGATTAAAGCGGCTGCGAGCGTAGAGAAAATTGTCTGAAATATTGTAAAAATTATTACATTCAACATAAAAAACACAGGCTGTCATAAAAGACAGCCCTCCGTGCTTATGTTATTTAAGGAGATTCATAATCGAATCAAGCTGTTTCTCTGCTGCTTCTGCGTTTGTAAACAAAGTCTTCTGTGGAACGATTGCTGCTTTTTTGTAGCATTCAGGAAGTTTTGTATTTTTGTTTGCAGGATACATCCACTGAGTCAATGACAAAATAAACTGTGCATCTTCTGAGATTAAGAAGTCCATGAATTTCTGCGCATTTTCAAGGTTTTGCGTGTTGCTGGTAATTCCGGCTCCTTCTACCTGCATCGGGTGTCCGTCTGTAAATTCAAGGGCCTTGTAACGGAACGAATTTTCATATTCAACATGAGAAGCCGGACTTGTTGTGTAGCTGATAACAAGCGGAGCTTCTCCAGAAGTAAACAAACCGTAGCCTGCACTCCAGCCCGGAGCCATAGTAAGAATGTTTGGCTTGAGTGCCTTCCAGTAGTCTTCTGTCTTGTCGCCGTAAACTGCAACAGTCCAGTTAAAGAAACCGAGGCCCGGTGTAGAAGTTCTCGGGTCCATGAGAATGATGCGTTTTTCGTATATTGGATCTTTAAGGTCTTCAAGACATGTCGGTTCCTTGATTTTTGATTCAGTATCGTAGATGAAGGCAAAGTGACTGTAATCAAACGGAGTCAGGCGCCAGTCACTGTCCAGGGCTTTGATAAGATTTGAAGGAATTACTTTTGAAGCGTCCTGAGGCTTGTATTTCTGGAAAAGACCTTCGTCGAGCGCTTTCTGAACAAGGTTGTTGTCCAGACCGATTGCAACGTCACAAACTTTTTTTTCTTTGTCGAGAATCAAAGAACTCAAAAGCTGAACGCCGTCACCGCAGTCAACGAACTTAACTGTAAGTCCTGTTTTTTCCTTTGCAAGCTTTGTAAGTTCAGCTCCAGGACCCCATTCACCGCAGAAACTGTCGTAAGTGAATACGGTTACTTCGTTTGAAGAGTTTGTGTTGGCAGACTGTTTTTTTGTACAGCCAGATACGATAAAAATTGATAAAACAACTAAAATGAAAATATGAATACGTTTTGACATATCTTCCTCCGCCGGCATTATCCGGATCAGGTTTTGGCATTCATACGAATGTCATCGGGTGTAATCTCAGCCGTGAGAAGGCGCGTTTGTCCTTGCAGCAGGCACCCCGGATGTTTTTGATTATAGGATAAATCATTTTTTATGTAAATGGCAGCCGTTCTGCCGATAATAGAAACATGAAGAAGATTTTTTGTGTATTAGTTTCGGTTTTTATGTTTACATCTGCCTTTGCTTCTACTTCTGTTGAATTTGGACTGGGGTCCGGCTTTATTTTTTACGGAAGCAAAACACTCAAGAACACTATCAGAAGTTTTGATGAATCAAGCCAGGTCATTATCTGCGCAAATGCTGATTATGGAATCACTCTTGCTCCCCAGGTCATTTTGAGCGCAGGTGTGGATTCTGTTTTTGACGCGCGCTGGAAGGGATCAAATCATATTTATCTCTGGGATTATGCAGCGGAAGTCGGATTCGATTTTTATCCGGGACTCGCAGGGCTTTTGTGCTCGGTTGATTACTGTCTTGGACGCCGTACCGATTTTGTGGATCTGGGAACTGACGAAGACGTTACAAGTACAAAGTGGGGCAACGGTTTTGCATTTGGCCTTGCCTACGACTTTGGTCATGGAAGGCTCGGCTTTGCTCCTCAGGTCGGAGCTGCATGGCGCCACATGCCGCGCGGTTCCTCAAGTGACAATATAATTCAAATCAAACTGAAAATAAGACTCGACTAAAAATGGAGATTTTTGAAAAATCTCGTTGCGGATTCGATAAAAGCATAGTATTCTATTAGAATAACTTAATAATTTTTGGTAAAAACATGCAGATTCAAACTGAAGGTGTGATGCCTCAAATCCCGGATGATTACGAAGAACAAAAGTCTCTTGCAGACGTAGGACTTGCCGTAGATGTTGGAACGACAACTGTTGCAGTCTCAGTCTGGTCTTTGTCTACCCGTAAATGCATCGCAACCGTCGCAGAAAAAAACAACCAGGTAAAATATGGGTATGATATTATCCGCCGTATTTCGTATGCGACCCGTCCTCCTTTGACCGGTTCCGCACAGGTTGTTGAATCAGGCCCGTCGGCCCTGCATTATTCAATTGTTGCCCAGCTCGAAAAAATGTTTACAAAGGCCCTCGCTCTTGCTGCAGGCAAGGCTGTGCGCGGAACCCGGCTGAACATCAGCCGCATCGTAATTACCGGAAACACAACAATGCTCAGTTTTGTCTGCGCAGTTCCTGTAGACGGTCTTGCGGCCGCTCCTTTTAATCCTGCTTCTCTTTTTGGCTTTACTACAGAATGGCACAAGGTTAGAAGCGGAAGTGTAAGTTCAGTTTGTCAGCCTCTGGACTCTCCGACTGCCGATATGATAAATCTTTATGGATCAAGCGTTGTTGAAGAGTCAACTCCGGTTTACTTTCCGCCTTGTATCGGAGCCTTTATCGGAGCCGATACGGTATGCGCCATGCTTTCGGCCGGATTTCCTGCTCCGACATCAGCACTTTCCCAGTCACACACCTGGGAAGCCCCTCTGAAGGCGCCTCTGCTCCTTGCCGATATCGGTACAAATACAGAAATCGTACTCTATGTTCCCCAGCAGGAAGGTAAGCCTGCAAGAATTTTGTGTACTTCGGCTGCAGCAGGCCCGGCTTTTGAAGCTGCCAACATCAGCTGCGGAATGCCTTCCGTAGAAGGTGCAATCGATAAAATTGAATACAACGGCGACCTCGTATGTCACGTTATCGGCGAAAAAAATGCCCGCGGAATCTGCGGTTCCGGTCTCATCAGCGCCGGTGCAACGCTTCTCAAGAATAAATTCATCGATAAAAACGGCGTATTTCAGCGCTCTGTTTCAAAACTCGGGGACGGTTCAATCTGTATTCAACTGACGCCGGCAGTGTATCTTTCCCAGCAGGATATAAGAAACATGCAGCTTGCAAAATCAGCCGTAAAAACCGGCCTTGCATACATGCTCGAACGCGCTCCGTCGGTTCCTGTATTCTGTCTGGCAGGCGGATTCGGTTCACATATCAATGTTTCTGACGCATGCGCTATCGGTTTGATTCCAAAAGCGCTCGAAAACCGCTGTGTCAATCTTGGAAACGCGGCTCTTGCCGGTGCGTCGGCCCTGCTTTTTTCAAAGGCTCTGCGCCAGAAAGTGGTTGATCTTGCAAAACACAGTATCCAGATAAATCTTGCGGCCGTACCGGATTTTCAGCAGAGATACCTCAGTTCAATCGACTTTTAAAACTTATCTATTTCTCTACATTATAAATCTTTGTTTGACATTACATACTTCTTGCTGTATTATATAAGTTGATATTTTGGGGGCGGTTTTTGCGTCGGATTTGTTGGTGGCTTATCCGGCTTACAAAATCCAATCTTAAAATAGATGCAAGGAGATGTTTTTATGAAACCTGTCTGGTTCGTAATTCTTCCCGTTGCTGGTATAGTTCTTGGATGGATTATTCGCTGGCTATTTGCCATATTTCAATTATCTTCGGCAGAGCAGAAAGCTGAACGTGTTAAACAGGACGCATTAAAAGAAGCAGAAGCCCAGAAAAAAGAATATTTGCTGGAAGCAAAAGATCAACTCATTCGTGAACGAAATCAACAGGAACGGGAAAACCGGGACCGTCGTAAAGAAATTCAAGTTTACGAAGCCCGAATTACAAAAAAAGAAGAAATTGTTGATAAACGCAATGCAGAGATGGACAAAAAGGAACAGGAGTTTGTTGAACGCGAACAGGCTATGGCCAAACGCGAACAGCAGCTTGCAGTTCAGGAAGAGACTTATCGTCGCGAACTTGAACGCATTTCCGGCTTGTCAGCTCAGGAAGCAAAAAATCTTATCATCAAAAATCTTGAAAACGATGCCCGTCATGACGCACAGGCACTGTTGAACAAAATTGAGCAGGAAGCTCAGCTTACCGCAGAAAAGAAAGCGCAGGAAATTCTTGTTACTACTATTCAGCGTCTGGCTACAGAAACAACAAGCGATGTAACAGTTGCTACAGTTTCGCTTCCAAGCGACGAAATGAAGGGACGCATCATCGGTCGTGAAGGCCGCAATATCCGTACCCTCGAAACTCTTACCGGTGTTGATATCATCATTGATGATACTCCGGAAGCTGTAGTTATCAGCTGTTTTGACCCGGTTCGAAAAGAAATCGCAAAGCAGTCTCTTGAACGCCTTGTTACAGACGGCCGTATTCATCCGGCACGTATCGAAGAAATCGTTCAGAAGGTTACAAGAGAAATTCAGCAGCGTATTTACGAAGAAGGTGAACGTGTTCTCTTTGAACTCGGAATCCACAATATGAGTCAGGACGGTGTAAGAGCACTTGGACGCCTTTACTACCGCACAAGTTACGGTCAGAACGTTCTGGTTCACTCTAAAGAAGTTGCAGAAATCGCAAGCCTTATTGCTGCCGAAATCGGAGCAAATAAAGAACTTTCCAAACGTGCAGCACTTCTTCACGATATTGGTAAGGGAGCTGAAAACGACAGTGACCAGAACCACGCAGAAGTTGGTGCAGAAATGGCACGTAAAATGGGCGAAGATCCTAGAGTTATCAATGCAATTGCCGCACACCACGGAGATTGCGAAACAGAAACTCTCGAAGCTATTATCGTTCAGATTGCCGATGCTATTTCCGCTGCACGCCCTGGTGCACGTAAAGAAACTGTAGACAACTACGTTAAACGTCTTGAAAACCTCGAAGAGATTGCAGAGAAGTTTACCGGTGTCGAAAAGGCATACGCAATTCAGGCAGGCCGCGAACTCCGCGTACTTGTCAATAACGAAAAAAT
>JAILFZ010000025.1 GCA_024697295.1 Treponema sp. | reverse complement strand
TTTTTAATTGAATTTTTATCGGCCTCAAGGTTAAATTCCACAAAAACGCAGTCCTCATCGTATCCGGAATTTTTAATATCAAATTCATCAAAAAGTTTTTCTGCGCACGAGGTGAGAAAAAGCACTGCAAGCATTATCATTGAAGAACAAAGTTTACGCATACGCTGTCCTCCATATAACAATTTTCCCCGGCATAAATTCCGCCGCTACCGCCTGCAATTTTTAACTGATAGACAACAGATTCCGAATCAGTTGCCGCACTGAAATTTGTACAGGTAAAAAACAACTCTGTCCGCTCAGAATTCCAGTGGCAGTGCGTAGTAACAGGGGTAAGCGCACTGTACGGAAAAACAAGCTTAACTGTTGTTTTATCAAATGCAGTCTTTAAATTTTGCTCTTCAATTTTTTCAGAAAAAGAAATCAAAAAGTTCAGGTTTATTTCTTCCACACCATCTTCAGTCACTTTTAGCGTAAAAATATCCCTGTCAAAATCCACCGCACTGCCGTTAATTTTTACGCCTGTAACTTTCAGATACTCGTCCGGGCATGTAAAAGTGAACCTCTGCCCTTCGCCCAAATACAGGCCGTGAGTATCCCTGGCACCATCCTTGATTAGAACTGTGTATTCAACCTGTGCAAGATAAGGCTCTTTAACTGAATAAATAAACTTACAGCCTTCATCATCTGCCGCTTCAAGACTGCCGTTTACCTGAGGCGTAATCGAAAAGGCGTTTTTTACACTCGAAAAATCCATCGGTTTTGAAAACTCAAGACCAATAAACTTTTTTCCGCTCATCAAAGTCTGGAGAGTGTCTGGGTTATACCAGACACTCTTATCAGAAGAAACAGGACATACTCGAACAAGTTCCGGAGATTGTGTATCGGTAATCGTTTTAAAGTTTCCGCCGAGTACAGAGTCAAGAATATAATTATCGTCGCTTACAAAAGTGTTGAGTTTCCAAAAATACTGCTTGTTAACCAGCCACGATTCAAGAGGCTTAACCGTATAGGATTTTAGGTCGTCACTTTCCTGAATCACAAAGTCTTCTGAGCCGTCAAAAGAAAAATACTTTCTAAAAACCTGCTTTTGAACCGGCCGGTTGAATTCAATTTTAAAAGAATAATCAAGAGAAGCCTCTTCAAGATTATCCGGACCTTTTGCAGAAAAAACTTTATTCTTGTCGCCGTAAATAAAACTTGTACGCTCATAAACCACAAAGGTTGAACCGTTTTTCAGATGCATCTGGCCTTCAAGGCTTACAGAGTAATCATACCCGTAAATCCAGCCGTCTTCAGGAGTCACACAAAGAGTGTCGCCCTTCCACGCAAAGCCCGCCTCTGCACTCTGCCCGCAGCACATAAATTTTACTGCTTTTTGAGCGTAGTAATGCTCAACACTTTCGGAAAAAACAAAGTCCACGCTTGTGCCGCAAAAATATCTGCCGCCTTCCTGGGGAAGCACATCAAGTTCATAAGTTTTGAATGACAAAAAACCGCAGGAAGCAAAAAGCATGCAGCTGCTCAAAACCAGAAAGTCCACAATCAAAGAACATTTCAAAGTGCACCTCCAGTTTTAATCTGTTCAATCAAAGAGTCGATTAAAGCAGGCTCCTGGGAAACAAGTTTTGCCTGTTCAAGATACGAAACTGCGTTGTTTTTTAAACCAAGTGTCAGATAAATTTCTGCAAGCTCCACATACAGCTTTTCGGAAGCGGTCAAAACAGTACGGCATTTTCTGCAGAATGCAAGCCGTTTGTCCTGGTTGCCGCGCTTTCCTTCGAGAACCGAGTAAAGATAATACAGCTGCCAGTCAGTGCTGTTGAATTTAAGACCGTCTTTGATAAGATTCTCTGCTTCGTCAAGTTTATCAAGTTCAATGCAGGTGCGGATAAGATACAAAAGTGCATCCTGGGAGCGCTCCACCTTTTTATGCAATTTTGAAAATAATTTGTAGGACTGCTCGTAATTACCTTCAAAAAAATAAATTTTACCTTCAAGAATTTTTGCATTGATAAAAGACGAATCTTTTTTATACGAATTCTGCGCAAACACAAGTGCACTTTCAAAATCCTTTACGGCAAAATATTTTTCGGCTTCTACAAAATCAGAGCGGCTGGAATCTTTATCAGAACACGCCGTAAAACAGAGACCCAGAACAAGCGAGCAGGAAAGTAAAATTTTATTCATATTTACCCCCAAGCTGTTTGATTTTGTCTTTTAACATATTTTTTACGGCAGGATTATTTGTAGTCAGGAATTTGTCGCTTTGCGCGAGAAGGGTCTGGTAGAATTCAACAAGCTTGCAAAAATATGGTTCAAGCTCGTCAAAGGCTTTGTAATCATCAAGGCTCAAATCGTTTAATTGAATTTTATGCTGGTAGTATATGTATTTTGAAACAAAATTTTCGCCGCACGGGACAAGTTCATTATTTTTTGATAAAAAGGCGCGGATTTGCCTGATGGAGGCCTTTCCTTTTGTAACGCCTTCTTTTTGAAGGGCCGCATCAAGTAAATCAAGATTTTTCAGGAATTCATCATCGGTTAATTTCTGTTTATTTTTACGGAATAAAAATTCAAAATATGAATAATAGACGGCCTGTTCAATATCGCCTGTGCGTTCAAAAATCTCAGATGCAAAGGTACCAAAGTTTTCATAATAATCCCCCTGCCCTGCATTCAATTGAATAAGTTCAATGCAGCGCTCATAAAGAGCCATATCCGCTAGAAGATACATATAAGTGCGACGGCTATCCTTATCAAGATTTTGCGGATACTTTTTATAAGTTTTGTCAAAAATTTCGAGTGCAAGTTCGTTGTTACCGATTGAATACAAAATCCGCCCGTACAAAAAGCCGTAAACCTTACCGTCGCGCCCGCACTCCCAGGCTTTTTTAGCAAAATCCTGCGCTTTATTAATATCTTTTCTGCTGATATATACAGTGCTCAAAGATGAATACAAAAGCGCACGCTGAGCCTTAGAACACTTCTCCCCCGAATCAAGGAGAGCCAGAGCCCTGTTAAAGTAACTGAAGGCCTTTTCGTAATCCAGTTGAACAAGCGCCAGCACCCCGAGATCCAGTTTGGAATCAAAAAATCTGTAATGCGCTTTATCAAAGTCACTGATAGCAGATACAAGCTCGTCCTGAGGAAGCCCGGACTTTTTTAAAAGCGAATACTCTTTTTTAAGCCCCTGCGAGCAGGAAAAGAGGACCAGCAGAAGCGGAACCAATAGAATTAAATAACACTTTTTTATCATAAAATTACCTTAAATCAAAAAATATAAAAAAGCAAGCATTTTGCTAAAATTCTGAAAAAAACGTTAAAGCGCCTTTTTGGTGTCACTATATATAGGGCTCTGTTTCTTCATTTTTGGCAAAGAAAATTTATAAAAGGATGTTATATTTGTAAAAAAGTTTGTATGAGTACCGGAAAACCGGCTGCCAGAAGAAATGTATTTGGTTTTTACGACAAGAACTGATATGCTTGGTAATGATATTCAGGAGAAATCAAAATGAAAACCATAAAGGTAGTTGCTGCATTAATTTTTCGCACAAACTCACAGAATAATATAGAAATTTTTGCTACACAGCGCGGTTACGGCGAATACAAAGACTGGTGGGAATTTCCCGGAGGTAAAGTCGAAGAAGGAGAAAGTCCCGAAGCCGCCCTTGCACGCGAAATTCAAGAAGAGCTTGCCACAGAAATCAGAGTCGGCGATTACATCGATACCATCGAGTACGACTACCCTGATTTCCATCTTTCCATGAGGTGCTATAAGTGCTTTGTCATTAGCGGTAAGCTTAAACTTCTGGAACATGAAAACGCCGTCTGGCTTACGGTGGATAATTTAAGGAGTGTAAACTGGCTGCCGGCAGACATTACGATTTTAGACAAGGTTCAAAAGATGCTTTCCTCTCCCTCTCATGATACAATACCACTATGATTACCGTCGCACATCCGATTGAACCCGTCTGGAACTCTGAGAGCCGTATCTTGATTCTTGGGACAATGCCTTCTCCCGCCAGCCGTACAGCGGGCTTTTATTACATGCACGGTCAAAACCGATTCTGGCGGGTGCTGGCCAGAGTTTTTGGGGAAGAGCTTTCTTTTACAAACAAGGGACTTCCTGCTGGCGGACTTTCTTGTGAAGTTGATTTAGCCTCAGCCATTTTTGAGCGGCGGAATCTGCTTCTTCGCCACAAGATTGCAATTTGGGATGTGCTTTCTCAATGCGACATTATGGGAGCGGCGGATTCTTCTATTACAAATGCAGTTCCCAACGATTTTACAGGGATTTTCAGGGAAAGCTGCATCCGTCGGGTCTTCTGCACGGGAAAGACAGCTTTTTCCCTCTGGCAAAAGCAGTGCGCACCTCTATACGAAAGTAAGTTTGGAATCAGCGGAGTCTGTCTTCCGAGTACTAGTCCTGCAAACGCGGCCTGGTCTGAGGATGATCTGACGGAGGCCTATAAAGTGCTGCGTCAGACGATTGAACTGCCATAAAAGACAAGGCAGATTCCTGATAAATCATCAGAACATTTTATCTTTAAATTTTCCTTTTAAATGCTATAATTATGCCTGCTAAAAATTACCTAAACAATCAATCAGGAAACTATACATGACGGATTTTACAAGAGTTATCAGCATTTGTACCCTCCTTTTTCTCGCTTTTTTTTGCATTCAGACGGGTATTTTTCTGTGTTCTGGTTTTAAGTTAAAACAGAACAACAGGCACTCGCTCATTTTTATTGAATTTTTTACAGGCTTTCTCCTTCTGTTTGATGCGCTGGCCTACATTTATCGCGGAAACACGACCGTAACCGGCTGGTACATGGTGCGCATCAGTAATTTTTTTGTATTCGCCTGCAATTCATCAGCCGCATTTTTCTTCTGCTTTTACGTCTGCGAATTCATCAAACAGTCCCGATTGAGTTTTAAAATTCTTTTAACCCCAAAATCTTCCGTTAAAAACGATAGAATTCCTGCACAGCTTTTTTTTGTCCTTTTTTTATGTCTTTTGGGAATCATTCTTACTGTAATCAGTCAGTTCACAAATCTTTTTTATTATTTTGATCAGAACAACATTTACCACAGAAGCACTTTTTATCCTTTGAGTGTTGTCCTTGGTTTTTTACCGGGGCTCATCACGCTCACTATGTTCATCCAGAACAGAAAAGCGCTTGCAAAGAATGTATTCATTTCCCTTCTGCTTTATTTTATTTTTCCAGTAGTCGGCGTAATCCTGATTCTTGTCAATTATGGATTGCCGTGGATAAACATTTCTCTTGGACTTGGTGCCATTCATCTTTTCTTTTCTTCGATAAAACTGATGGAACTTGAATTTTATTCAGATAAAAGAGATTCTTCCGTTTTAAGTCCTGTCTATAAGACAATAACTTACGTTTCAAAAAACCAGAAGCGAATCAACAGAAGTCATATCTATCAGACGCTCTCTATAATCCTTGGAGGAATTCTTTTAGTTATCCTGATTGTTTCAATCAAGGGGCTGTCGCTTCCAGAAAAGACTTTTACAATCGAAAAGCCTTATTCAAATAACGATTACACAAAAAATGTATGCATAACTTTTGCACGCAACGCAGAAAAACATTGGGTTGACGAAGCTGATCCGGACAGAACCGGCGCACAATACGACGGCGTAATTTTTAACAATATGAAAAGCACAGTCATCACCGACTGGAATTTTTCTATTTCTGTTCCGGAGGGCTGTTCGGTAGATCCAGGTCCATGGAACGGCATATTTACGCTTTCCACCGACACATTGAACGTCATTAAGCCGCATGCAGGCGACAAAGAAAACGTTCACGGAGAAGATTTTTACACAATAACGCCGCTAAAGACTCTCGGTTTTGGCTGCATCATGTACACACCGCATGACTACGAGCCTCTCTCTCAAAAAATCCAATTTACTTATTCAAGCGTTTTAAAGCCCCTCACAAATTTCTTTTTTGACGCCTTCCTTGCATTAATCTTTGTAGCATTCATCATTTCTACGACGCTCATGATTTTTGAAGGCAAACTCATCCGCGTAGAAGAAGAAAACAAAAAGCTTGAAAACACCGTAAAGGAACGGACAAAAGAACTTGAAGAAGAAAAAAACCGCTCCGAAAAACTTCTTTTGAATATTCTTCCAAAAGAAATTGCAGATGAACTTTCGGCTCATCCTGACAGAACTCTGGCTAAAGAATATCCTAACGTAACGGTTCTTTTTACGGACATTGTCGGATTTACAAAGATAAGTGGAAAAATGAGCGCAGAAGAAGTAGTTACGATGCTCAACAAAATGTTCACGCTGTTTGATGAACGCGCACAGCGCGAAGGAATCGAAAAAATCAAGACAATCGGTGACGCTTACATGGCCGCAGCAGGCCTTACCCAGAATGGCAAAAACGACGGAGCGGAAAGAATGGTACGCTTTGCAAAAGGTCTTCTTGACGATGTATGCGCCTTTAACGAAACATCTTCCGTAAAACT
>JAILFZ010000051.1 GCA_024697295.1 Treponema sp. | reverse complement strand
CTGAAGCAGCAAAAACGCCGGCAACAAGAATGGCGGAAAGAACATTTTTTATTTTCATATATCCTCCGGATAACTTTATGACAATATAATATTATAGCACAGGTATTTAAAAAATTACAGTTCCAATTTAATAATGTTTTTCAGGGTCTGTGCAGCATAATCCCTGATGGATTTATCATACTGCGGATAGAGAAAATGCGACAGTATGTTCTTGCCCTGGCGGTAAAGTGCAGGACGACCCATAAACTGTACGATTGAATATGTAGCGTCGCAGATTAAAACCGCCTTTTTTGTGTCATTTGCCGTGTTTTTTTGATTGGCGATTGCTTCCAGTGCGCCAAGAATGCGGCCTTCTTTGTCGTAGGCAAGGTTTTGTGCGGTCATAATCAAGGTGTTAAGCATCAGGGTGTCGGATTCAAGTAAAAGTAAATCTGCAAGGTCGGATGCAAAAATGTCGCTCTGGCTCTGTTCAACTGCCTTAAAAACTGTCTGGGTGTAAATCGGGTTTGCAGAATAAAAAGTTGATTTGCCGTGTGAAAAACTTGAATTATTACTGAGTTCAAGAATGTAATTTTCTGTCTGTTCCTTGAGCTGGCTGAGCATAAGTTCTTCTTTTTCTGCACAGGAGCCCCTTGTAAAGGCAAGAAGAATTTCGTCGATGCGTTCCTGAGGGGTTGTGGTGTAGGTAACTCCGTCAATCCGCTGGTTCAGGTTTGACGCTTTGACGTAGGATTTAGATTCAATTTTTGTTTTTGAATCTGACTTTACGCTCTGGTTCATCACAAATGCGTTTAAAACCCAGTTATTCATACAGATTAAAATCTGGTTTGTATTGGTGTAGGTGATGTAGCTCCAGGATTTTTTGGAAGGAAGTTTTGCCTGCCAGTTGATTGTGCCGTCGGCATCAAATTCCTCGGCGTTATTTGTGTCACAGATAAAAAAGCCGTTTTCGGTGGACTTGGTTGCCTGGACGGTTTCTAATTCAATTCTGCTGATTAAAAAATAATTTACTTCTTTTCCAGAATCATTCCGGATAATCAGCGCTCTGGTTCCGGTTGAATCATTTTTTACCAGGCCAGAATTTTCTTTTCCGGCTATAATTGTTTTGAACGGGGCAGAGGAGCGGCTGTCTTTTACAACCCATTTTGAAATTGCAGTATCGTTCTGGACTGTGCAAAGCCCCGCGCTTCCGTCGGTAAATGTCATTAAAACTCCCTGGCCGCACTGGGATGCCGTTACGATTGTGCCTGCAAAAGTGATGGTTTCCAGCTCTTTGCCAAATGGGCTGATTCTTAAGCCTGTGCTCTTTCCCTGATAAGTCTTGTTAAAAAAAACAAGAAGGCTTCCGTCGGGAAAGGTCTGAAGCGGAAGGCAGTCGCAGTCAGAAAGTTCAAGATTCCATTTGAGCCTTCCGCCGTAGCCGTAACAGGCTACATTGTTTTTGCCCTGGATAAACACGCGTCCGTCCCAGCCGATTACAGGTTTTTGTGTAATTTTGAATTTTGTGTCGGTTTTCCACACAACTGAGCCGCTCGGGTTCATTAAGTTCAACTCGGAATTATTTGTAATGTAATACAAAAAGTCGCCCCATGCCTGGATTTTACCGGTCGGGCGTGCCTTTGTGTCTTTCTGCCACATTACAGTTCCGCCTGATGTACAGGTGCAGACGAGGCGTCCGTCAGATACAACTGCAAAGCCGTAGGAGGTTTCTGCAACAGGAGCGATTGCCTGTCCGCCGATAACAGCCTGCCATGACGGCTTCTGGCTTGTTAAGTCGCAGGTTCTGAGCGGATTTTGGGCGTACAGTGAAAAAATCGAAAAAAATATAACTGTAAAACAAAACTTTTTTATTTTCATTACTTTTATTATCGGTTTTAACTTTCAAAAAAAGCAAGGCTTTCGATGTGCGAAGTCTGCGGGTAAAAGTCGAGCAGAAAGAGCTTTGTAAGCGTGTAGCCAGACTTGATTAATTTTGCAGCGTCGCGCGCGTGAGTGGCAGGATCGCATGAAAGACTTTTTAAAATCGGAGTTTTATTGTCACACAGCCACTGGCAAACTTCTTTTTCCATGCCGGAGCGGGGCGGGTCTATTACAACTGCGTCAAAAGGACCGTCGTGTTTTAAAATCTGACCTGCATTCTGTTCAACAAATTTTGCACCGCTTACGCCGTATGTTTCGTGTAACTTTCCCTGTAAGTTGAGTTCCGCATTAACGAGGGCATCGCGGTTGTGTTCTACCATGACTGTTTTTTTGAATAAATCAGCCAAAAATACAGAAAGTGTTCCGCAGCCGCTGTACATATCGAGCACGTTGTTGCCGCCGATATTTGTCACAATCTGTTCGATGGTTTTTTCCAGGACTTCAATGTTTGACTGAAAAAATCCCTTTACGTCAAATTGAACCGTGTGCCTGTTGAGGAGGTTTATTTTGCAAAGGTTCTGTCCAAAACTTGTGGTTCCGGCAAATCTCTGCCTTACCTTGTTTTTTACCTTTGATTTTTTTCCTGTGAGTTTCTGCTTCCACAAATCATTTTTTGCTTCGTCGGCGATTGCAAGTTTTGGGAACGGTCCGTTGGATTCAACAAGGCGTTCGTCGCCAAAAAAATGAACTCTGCCCCGGGGGCGTGTAAACTGAGAGGTCTGTTCAAGATATTTGTTGATTGAGTCAGTTGCGACCGGACAGTTTGTTAATTCAACCGTTGAATTTGAATCGCGCCTGTTAAAGGAACCGTCTGTAAGCTGCACACGGCTTCTGTAGGCGCGTTCCTTTCCAGAAATGACAACTATCTCAGGACAGCTCACTCCAGCGCGTTCAAAGCATTCTTTAAGCATCTGGGAGCGCAATTCACGCTGTTTTTCGATTTTGATGTGCTGCATGTTACAGCCGCCGCACTGAGTGTAAAGAGGACAGAAAGGTTCTACCCGGTCAGGGGACGGTTCGATGATTTTTACGATTTTTGCAAGGTTATAATCGCGCAGGTTTTTTGTAATTTGAATTTCGAGTTTTTCGCCCGGAACTGCATACGGAAAAAAAACGTTTTTGCCGTTGATTTTTGCCATGCAGTCCCCGCCGAAGACCATTTTTTCGGCAGTGACTGTATAGATTTCTTCTCCGGAAACTGTTGAATTTTTATTTTCTTTTGAATTACTGTCCATCTTCGAGTTTTGTAAAAATAAAGTTGCAGAAAGTTTTGATACGGTTGATGAATGAAGTTTCTACGCGGTCTTCGATAAACCAGAGTTTAAGCGCGTCAACACCGCCGATTCCGTATAAAATCCAGTTGTCTCCGTCTCTGAAAACTGTGATGCATGAAACCATGTTGCCTTTTTTTACCGCTGTAAATTTGTGGTGGTAAATAAGGTTTTCCATGTTTTTAAGCGAGTAAAAGTAAAAGTCCGGAGTTTCTTCGATTGTAATAAGCGACTTGAATTTTCCGAAAAGTGACATTTCAAGAATACAGTCGATGATTGTTTCGTTGCCGTTTACCCTCGCATTTGTGATTTCGGCCGAAGAATACAATTCGTACCATTTTTTTGTGCGTTCAGAGTAATAGGGAATTCCAACATAGTCTTTGATATTCAGGAGAATTGCATTGATTCTGTCACGGATGTTTTCGTTTCCCTGGTAAGGAATTACCTGGATGATTTCGGCGCAGTAATTTGGTCCGAGGTCTTTCATTGTCGAAAGTACGCGTTTTGTCTGAGTACTCTGATTGATACAAACGTTTTTTACTGTATCAATGTTTCTGATTAAAACTTCGCCTTTCTGAAGTTTTTCGCGTTCTGAAGCTTTTAATTTTGAATTGAATACATCTGCGAAAATTGAAGAAGCTGCTGCACAGATTAAACATACAGCAAGTATAAGTTTTTTATTCATTTTCATACCTCCGTAAATTATAGTGTTTAACTAAAAAACTCTCAACTACAGGCGCTTTATAAAATTGTACTGTATTAAATAATCAAATTTGTGATAAAATGGTTACATTATGATAAATCCAGTTATTCAAGAATTGATAAGCAATAAAGATGCCTCTGTCATCCGAAAAATGTTTGAAGAAGGCATCGAGATGAAAAAAATCTACGGTGCTGATAAAGTTTATGATTTTAGCCTTGGAAACCCAGACCTTGACCCGCCGCAGAAAGTAGTGGACGCAGTAAAAGAAGTTGCCGCTGACACCACACACGGCCGCCACGGTTATATGCCTAACGCAGGTTATCCTGAAACGCGCGCTGCAATGGCAAAAAAAGTTTCGCTTGAGCAGGGTGTTCAGCTTGAATTAAACGATGTTGTAATTACGGCAGGGGCTGCAAGTGCATTGAACTGTGTATTAAAAACAATTCTTAATCCTGGAGACAATGTAATCGTTCCAAAACCATTCTTTTCCGAATACCGCAACTATGTAAGAAATTACGGTGGAATCCTTCAGGAAGTAAGTACAAAGGACGATTTTTCCCTTGATGTTGAATCAATCAAAAATGCCCTGAATGAAAAGACTGCCGCAGTTTTGATTAATTCACCGAATAATCCGACTGGAAAGGTTTATACAGAAGCTGACATAATTGCGCTTGCAGAATGCTTAAAGGAGCATGCCGCAAAATCCGGCAGAACTCCATATTTAATTCTGGATGAGCCGTACCGCGCAATCACTTACGACGGAAAAACAGTCCCATCGGCATTTGACAAATACGATTCGTCAATCGTGGTTTCTTCATTTGCAAAAAATCTTAGCCTTCCGGGCGAACGCATCGGTTATATCGCTGTAAACCCTAAGGCAGAAGACGCAAAGAACCTGATTGGCGGTTCAATATTCAGTCTTCGTGTTCTCGGCTATGTAAACGCTCCTGCATTTTTCCAGAAGGTAGTTCAGAAAAGCTGGGATGCGGAAGTTGATTTTTCTTCCTATGAAAAAAGGCGCAACCTTTTGATGGGTGTTTTGGACAAAGCCGGAATCGAATATTACAGACCTGAAGGTGCATTCTATCTTTTTGTAAAAGTTCCTGCAAAATTTAACGGGGACGATATGGCATTTTCTGACCACCTTAAAAAATTCCACATTCTCTGTGCACCTGGAAAAGGTTTTGGCGGACCGGGATGGGTTCGGCTCGCATACTGTGTTGACGAAAAATCCATTGTAAACAGTCAGGAAGCCTTTATTGAGGCCGCAAAATAGGTTCAATTACAATACGGAGGAAAGTTATGAAAATTCTAATGGTAAGTGCAGAAGCAGTTCCTTTTGCCAAAACCGGCGGTCTTGCCGATGCAGTAAGTGCCCTTGCAGGCAGCCTGAGCAAGATGGGACATGATGTTCGTATCGTAATGCCCCGTTATTACAAAATTGACAGAAAAAAACTCACAAAGCTCGAGGGGCCGCTCGGCGTTCCTGTTGGAGTGGGCCAGGAATGGACAGCCGTGTATACAACAACACTTCCGGGCTTTCCAAAGGTGAATGTTTACTTTCTTGACCACGAACAGTGTTTTGGACGCGATGGTGTTTACGGCACCAAAGTTGAACCGGATTTTTACGACAATCCGTACCGGTTTTCACTTTTGTGTCACGGAGCCCTTCAGGTTTGTAACAAACTCGGCTGGTTTCCTGACATTGTACACGCGCACGACTGGTCTGCAGGCCTTGCACCGGTTCTCGTAAAGCATATCTGCCGTTCACAGCCGGCTTTTTCAAAGACAGCATCCGTATTTACAATTCACAATATGGGGTACCAGGGAGTTTACGGAAAAGAAAAGTTCCCTGACCTTGGCATCGACTGGAACCTTTATTACGGAGCAGGTTTTGAGCACAATGGTGCAATCAACTTCCTCCAGGCAGGAATTTCAAGTGCTGACATGGTAACAACGGTTTCTCCGACTTACGCAAAAGAAATCCAGACCGCAGAAGGCGGATTTGGGCTTGACGGACTTTTACGCGTTAGAAGCGATGTTGTGCGCGGAATTGTTAACGGTGTAGACACTGATGTTTGGAATCCTTCAAAAGACACTCTGATTCCTGCAAAATATTCAAGTAAAGACATGAAGGGCAAGGCTGAATGTAAAAAAGCCCTTCAGAAACAGTTTGGGCTTGAACTTAACCCTGATGTGCCGGTTATCGGTATGATAGGACGTCTTGTAAGCCAGAAGGGGATTGCCGAAGTAATTGCTCCGACTTACGGAAGCCTGTACAACATCTGTTCTTCAATGGATGTTCAGGTAGTGCTTTTGGGAAGCGGGGATAAATGGGCAGAAGATGAAATCAATTCTCTCCAGGCAAAACTTCCAAACTTTAAGGCAATGATCGGCTACAGCGAAAAGATAAGCCACCTGATTGAAAGCGGCTCTGACTTTTTCCTCATGCCGTCCCGATACGAGCCATGCGGCCTGAACCAGATGTACTCAGAACTTTATGGTACTCTTCCAATAGTTCGCCGCACCGGTGGCCTTGCAGACACTGTAATCAACTACAACCAGGAAACAGGAGAAGGAACAGGCTTTATGTTTGATAACCTTACACCTGGAGCCGTTTACGATACAGTCGGCTGGGCCGTGTGGGCTTACTACAACAGAAAAGACGATATCAAGGCAATGCAAAAGCGTGCCATGGAACAGGATTTTACATGGAAAAACAGCTGCCGCCACTATGAAGAAGTGTATAAAGAAGCACTCAAGCGTGGCTGCGGCATCGATATGTAACTTTTATAACGGGAGTGCACAGGATGTGCACCTAAAACTAATTGTTTGACAGTAGCTCTGCTACTGTCGATGTTGAAAACTCCACGAATGGAGTTTTCAACATCAACATCAGAATTCAAACCACTGGCCGTCGGTTGTCAAATACCAGTCGGCCAGAACCCCGTTCATATCAGGATTATACCAGCTGATCGACCCGTCTCGGTTCAATACAACCAGGCGGGTATTATTTTTTGCAATCTTCAGCGGCATTGAAGCACTACGCTTGTATTCAAAATTTCTTTTTCCCATCAAATTGTATGAA
>JAILFZ010000005.1 GCA_024697295.1 Treponema sp. | reverse complement strand
TTCCGCCGGATGTTTTAATCGTAAACTCGTCAGAAACGTTTGTTTTGTTTTTTTCAAAACAGTCCTTAAAAAACTGAAGGATTTCGTCGTCTTCAACATAGTCAGGCAATGTTAAATCTTCATCATCCTTTGAATAATTATTGATGGACAAAAGTCTTTCTGCGGCCTTGTTTATTTCTAGAATACGGCAGTTTTTGTCAACTGTTACAAGACCTGTTGAAAGGGACTGAAAAATCGAACGGAGAACCGAGTTTTCTGTATGGAGTTCACTGAATAACTGTTCAATCTGGTTTTCAGAAAGTTTAGAAAGCTTTTCATAAACACGGTTGGAAAAATTCTGCATTCACTCCCCCATTAACCAAGATAGATTTTTTTATTGTAAGCTAAATCACGGTAAAGATTTTCGAGGGCTGACAGCGGAGTCTGATTGTAAATCGTAACGTTATTGTAACAGTCTTTGATACATTCAACATTTTTCTCTTCATATTCAATTTGGGCCGAATCCGGATTTTCCGTGCGGAAAACCTGCATTAAAGACTGCAAAAACAACTTGAATAATAGACGCGGTTCAAAATCTGCGCATTCTTTTACGACAGCATCTATTTGAATCAAATGCCCGTTTTTTATTCCGTTGTAGTATTTGTTGGCCGCCTGTAAAATTGAGTCCGCCTTTACAGGAAGAAAGTTATTCAAATAATTTGTGATTCCGCCGTCAAGTTTATCGCTGTCAGCATGAAAAACTCTGTCCAGAACTTCTCTTTCCTGAACCTGTGTGCGCTGGGTAAAGCTGTAGGTTCTTACCCGGGAAAGAATTGTAGGCATTACGGCGCCGCGGCGGGTTGTTGTCAATATAAAAACTACGTCTGCCGGCGGTTCTTCAAGAATTTTTAAAAGGGCGTTCCGGCAGCTTTCGTTCATTCTATCGGCGTTTTCGATAATTAAAACTTTTTTGCCGTCGCTGCTTTTTAAGTGAGCCCAGAAAGAAGCACGCCTGATCTGGTCGATTGGAAGTGAATCGTACATAAATGTGGATTCAAGTTTATCCGCGTTTTTCTGTATGCTTTCGATAATTTTTTCGAGTTCTTCATTTGCAGGAACGCTCTTTTTGGGATCCAGCAATTCAAGCTGGTCTTCGATGGATTCAACCAGAGGAGCAAGTTTTGAAAGTTTATTGTCGCCTTCCCACAACACCTGGGAGAACCTCATTGTAAGTTTACGAACTGCACGGATAAAAAGATACCTGCATGCATCAAGATGACGGGTGTTGTTTGCACCTGCGTACAATAAGGCACGGCTTGCGGCAAGGATTTCCAGGGAAAGGTCGCGGGGACCTGCAAGTAAAACGTTTGTGTTTACCAGGCTCTTATTGCGAAGACAGGCCGGGCATGTGCACTGCCAGTCGCCGTGATTGGGGCCGGACTGAGTACAGGATAAAATACGTGCAAGTTCAAGAGCACAGGTTAACTTACCGCTTGACTGAGGTCCGGAAAGCAAAATTGAAGATGGTAAACAATTATTCTTGATATCAGAAATCAACTGAATGCTTGCATTCTGGTACAAAAGATTATCAAACATTAAACAAAAATTCCTTTAAGGTAATTGACCGGTCCCTGAATGAATTTAGCCAGGACCTTGTAATAAAAACTTCCGTCGGTTACGACTGACAAATCAAACCATGGCTGAGCGCAGACAAGAATCAAAATTGCACAAACGATAAAAAGACCTTCAAGTGCTCCAAGAACAAATCCGAGAACTCTGTCCAGGCTCCTTAAGATATCGCCGTCCATAACACTTCCAATCAGCGTCTGGATGATTTTGACAAGCAGAAAAGCCGCTATAAAGAGCAGGATAAAGGCAAGTACAATACAAACCGCCTGGTTATTGATAAACTTTTCCAGATGAGGAGAAAGTTTTGAACTGAAAAGGACTGCCACAACAATACCTGCAATAATTGCAAGCTTTCCAAAAAGTTCTTTTAAAAAGCCGTGTGTTGTTGCCATAATTGCAAAAACAAAAATAATGATTGTAAAAACAACGTCAATAAAAGTTAAATGCATACGAACCTCTATTTATTTACCTGTTCAAAAATCAATTCTGCAATAAAAAGTGCAGGCCGTTTTTTATCAGATAATTTTCTTGAATTTTTACTCATCAAAGCTCTTGTGTCAGGATCGAGAAGTTTACTAAGTTCGTTACGGAGATTTTCTGAATTAGCCTGATCTCCGGTCAGAACTGCCGCTGCCCCGCTCTCCTTAAAGAAATTTGCATTGTCTACCTGGTCGCCTCTTGTTCCGCTGCCACACAATGGAATCAAAACGAGAGGCTTTCCGCACACGGAGCATTCCCAGATTGAATTTGCACCGGCCCGTGACAAAATTACGTCTGCGGCTGCGATAACCTGGCTCATCTGGTCGTATATAAAAGGATAAGGAAAGTATGAGTCAGTTGCCTGAGGAACAAAATCCCTGTCACGCTCACCGCACTGGTGTACAACATTAAAATGACTGCTGAGCCAATCGAGGTTGTCTACAACAAGTGAATTGAGCTGATGGGCACCCAGGCTTCCGCCGAGAACTAAGAGTATCGGTTTTGAGCGGTCGGCATTGCGTCCGTTATAAATAAATTCTTTTCCTTTTGCACCGTCTGCGCTGTAAAAAACCGGGCGGACAGGGTTTCCTGAAACTACGGCTTTTGAGCGCAGATTTTGCGGCAAGAATTGAATTGTCTGTTCGTATGATACTAAAATCTTTGTGGCAAAGCGGCTGTTTATTTTTGTTGCAAGACCCGGAGTAAAGTCACATTCGTGGGTAAAGACCGGAATTCCTAAAAGCCTGGCCGCAACACAGGGAGTAACAGAAACAAAGCCCCCCTTGGAAAATACTACCTTTGGTCTGAGTACAAGAAGCCAGAAAAAAGAAACAAAAAAGCCTGCGATGATTTTAAAAACATCAATAAAATTCAATAAAGAAAAATAGCGTCTGAGTTTGCCCGACGGGATTCCGTAAAATTTATCTGCACTGGCACTTTTTTGAACGATTGTTCTATCCATTCCGCTGGAATTTCCAAACCAGTATATGCGGACTGACTGATCATTTTTTGCAAATAAAACACGGATTTCGTCCGCGATTGCAAGGCCCGGATAAATGTGCCCGCCGGTACCACCACCGGCAAATACAATTTTAGCTGAATTATTTTTCATATATGTGTAATTATGACACACTTTTAAGTAATATACAAGGTAAAAAAAAGACGGCACCGAAGGGCACCGTCATTTGAATTCAAGCTGTTAACTTGAAGGTTGAAATATATTTTGAAGATTCAATTAGTGGCGGATTCTCAGGCTGAGTGCTCCGCTCCAGGTTTTGTCTTCCTTGAATGTTTTAGGATCGATGCTTACACTTGCAGTCAACTGAATCAAAGCAAAGTTGAATCCAACACCTGCAAAGAGCTGAGGCTGGAAGTTATTGTAATCGATGCTCTTTGAAACATTTCCTGAGCCTTCATAATCTTTTCCTAAAGCAGTAAGGCCTGTCTGAATAAGCGAATCCTTGATTTTCCAAGACCAGTCGTTGTCAGCATCAGATACAAAAAGGCGTCCGCCGAGGAACGGGGTCAGGCCGATTCTAACAACAGGAATTGAAAATTCTTTTGAAACCTGTGCAGAAAGGTACATTGTGTGGATATTGTAATCAATGCTTGCTTTTGCATCATCGTTTGAAATTCCAAATGAACCCTGGTTATAGAAATATCCGAGGCCTACAGAAACTTTAGGCAAAACAAGTCCGCCTTCAACAACTGCATAGCGTACATCAAAGCCGATAGTTGTAATTTCTGCCCTCATTTCAGAACCTGTCATAGCTTCAGGATATGTGAGCGTACCTGTCTTCATTACAGCGATATCAGCATCGAATGGAAGGATAAGACCACCGATACGAAGGTCAGCTGTAAATACAGGGAATTTGTATGAGTTTTCTACACCGCCGATTCCAAGCATGTCAGCCGCTGTTGCAAGGCCTTCTGTA
>JAILFZ010000183.1 GCA_024697295.1 Treponema sp. | reverse complement strand
AAATACATGCTCACAACAGAGGATAAGGACGCTCTCCTTGCGGTAATCGGCAATTATATGGACAGCGACCCGTTCAACAAGGACGGTAAAACTTATCCGATAAGCAACCTGTATCTGGACACGCCCTCTGACGAACTTATTATCAAGTCTCTCGAAAAACCGGTCTTTAAGGAAAAAATCCGCCTTAGAAGCTACGGACAGGTGGGCCTTGACGATAAGGTTTTTCTGGAAAGCAAAAAGAAGTTTGACGGAGTTGTAAACAAACGCCGCACAAACTTTATTCTGCGCGATGTGTACCGCTACTTTGAAGACGGTACGATTCCTCAAAATCCTGTCGGACCAAACGGAAAGCCGCTCAAAATGAATTACCAGGTAATGCGGGAAATTGATTATATCATGCATTTTTACCCGCTCAAGCCAAAGGTTTTTATTTCCTATGACCGTCTGGCTTTTTTTGAAAAGGGCAACTCGGATTTTCGCCTGACTATCGATACAAACATTCAGGCCAGGCGGACCGACCTGAGGCTGGACAGCCCGGCCTACGGCGACCAGCTTTTGCAGGAAGGACAGTGGCTTATGGAAGCAAAGGCGTTTAAGGCCTTTCCTCTGTGGTTTGTCAGATTTTTGTCAGAAAGAAAGTTATATAAAACTTCGTTCTCAAAATACGGAACAGAGTATAAAAAATACAGCGGGCGTACCCGTTGAATAATGCTCCCGGAGGCAAACTTTCGGGAAAATATAATATGCAGATTTTGCCGTTGGTAAAACTGCTGTCCGCTGCATGAAAGCAGCGCCGCTAACGCAAACTTAATAAGGAGTGATTATGGAAATTTTACACGGATTTACAATTACAGAAGAAACATTGACAATCATGTTCGGCATGCTGATGGGACTTGCAGGCGGAATTTTGATTTCGCTCGGCTACATCGCAGCCAATAAGGAAAAGAAGTTTTCCAAAAACTTTGTGATTACGATTATTTTGATTCCCGTGATTATGTCAGTGATAATTCCATTTATCGCAACAGACTTAAAAAAGACACTTTCTCTTGCAGGTGTTTTTGCCCTTGTCCGCTTCCGAAGCATACCGGGCGACTCAAAGGACATTTTGTATGTATTTTTTGCTGCCGCAGCCGGTCTTATGATTGGCCTTGGTGAATATTTCCTCGGTTTTGTGATGATTGTTTTAATCAGCGTAATTTTTGTCCTTATCAGCCGTAACTGGAAGGTAAACAACAAGCAGATTCTAAAGATCACAATTCCGGAAGATATGAATTACAAGGATGTTTTTACAGATTTGTTTGAGAAGTATCTTACAAAGTGGGGAATTAAAAATGTAAAGACTTCCAATATGGGAACGCTATTTACAATTTCATACTGGGTTGAACCTAAAAAAGATATTGACACCAAGGTTTTTATCGACGAACTCAGGACCCGCAACGGAAACCTCAATATCATTATAGAAAACCCGGACGATATGCTCGCCCCGGTTCTCTAAGTTGAATTAAAAAAAATGAGCCCTGTGTGACACAGGGCTCATTTTTTTATAAGTTGTGTAACTACGGCCTTACGATGATTTTTGCCAGGTCAGGGCATTTTTCGAGGTCTTTTTTGAGGCCTTCTTCGCGAGCCTTGTTCTTGTAAGATGGATCCTGGAAACTGTAAGTAAAGTTTGTGTGAACATCGTAAGTTCCGTTCATGATTGCAAATGCATCTTCTGTCATTACGAGTTCTTCATCTGTAGGAATTACAAATACTTTTACCTTGCTGTCGTCTGCAGAAATACAGGTTTCTGCGTTGCCTGTGTTGGCAAGCTTGTTCTTTACAGGGTCGATTTTTACGCCCATCCATTCAAGACCTTCGAGGGCCTTTCCGCGGATGAGTGCTGAGTGTTCGCCTACACCTGCTGTGTAAACAATTGCGTCTACAGGGCCGATTGCTGCCATGTAAGCACCAAAGTACTTCTTGAGGCGGTAGCATTCCATATCAACTGCGAGCTGGCAGTCTTTGTCGCCTTTTTCTGCAAGTTCTGCAACGTCGCGGCGGTCAGCAGATTTTGCTGTCAAACCAAGAAGACCTGATTTTTTGTTCATTGCTGTGTCCATTTCTGCAGGAGTCATGCCTGTCTTGCGCATGATGTAGAATGGAAGTGCCGGGTCCATATCGCCTGAGCGGGTTCCCATAACGAGACCTTCGAGCGGTGTGATACCCATTGATGTATCAAAACATTTTCCGTTTTTAACGGCACACATAGAAGCACCGTTACCAACGTGAGCGATGATTACATTTGTATCTTTTGGAGCTTTGTGCAGGAGTACTGATGCACGTTTTGCGGTGTACAGGAAAGATGTTCCGTGGAAACCGTAGCGGCGTGCTGCGTATTTTTCGTACCATTCTTTTGGAATTGCATAGCGGAACTGTGCAGGATCCATTGTCTGGTGCCAGGCTGTGTCAAGAACTGCAACGTGCGGAACGTTTGGAAGAACTTTCTGTGCAGCTTCGATACCCATGATGTTTGCAGGGTTGTGGAGTGGTCCGAGGTCCTGTACTGAGCGGAATGTGTCGAGAACTTCCGGAGTAACTTTTACAGACTTGGTGAACTTGTCTCCGCCATGGAGTACGCGGTGACCTACAGCGCCGATAACGCTCATGTCAGAAATAACGCCGTGATCTTTGTCAGTAATAGCGTTCAAAATCAATTCGATAGCTTCTTTGTGTGTTGGACAAGGGCTTTCCAAAACAAACTTGTCCTTTCCCTTTGGCTTGTGCGTAATTACAGAACCGTCCTGGGTAACGCGTTCAACAACACCTGTTGCGAGAACGTCTTTGTTGTCCCAGTCATAAACCTGATATTTTGCGGAAGATGAACCGCAGTTCAAAGTTAAAATTACCATAATTTCCTCGATAAAATGAAATTTATAGAACCATTATAAAAACTTGGGGCGATTTATTCAATGTAGAAAGAGGACGGCGGTAAATTATAAAAAATCATATATAACCGGTCAGTTTTATGGAACTTAGAAAGTCTTGCTTGCCTATAAACTTTAAAAGGAATAAAATTTGACCATGAAAAGAGTAAAAGGTGCAGGGCTTATAACAATTGCCGTGGCATGGGTTGGCCGCAAAAATTACAGAATCTTAAAAAAGGCCGCCAAAAATTGTGCACGCTCTACAGAAAAAACTCTGCGCGGTATTCTTGAATATGCAAAAGACAGCGAGTGGGGTAAGGCCCACAACTTTGCTCAGATTTTAGCAGCCAAAACTGATAAGGAATTATATGAATTGTGGCAGAAAAATGTTCCGCCGCAGGATTATGAAGATTTGCGCCCGTTTGTTGAACGTCACAAGCACGGCGAAGAAAACGTGCTTTTTCCGGGCAAACCGATTATGTACGCAACAACAAGCGGTACAACAAGTTCGCCAAAATGGATTCCAATCACAGAAATTTATTATTCAAACATCTTTTCAACAATGTCAAAGCTATGGCTGTATTCGTTTATGAGGCAGCGTCCGAAAGTTTTCTGGGGAATCTGTTTTTCTACGGTAGGAAAGGCTGTCGAAGGCTACGCACCTGACGGAACTCCATGCGGTTCAGTTTCGGGCCTGACTCAGCGCGATTGTCCCGGATTTATCAAAAAACTTTATTCTGCACCGCCGGACATCTTTGATATTGAAGACTATGCTGCCAGAAACTATGCCCTTATGCGTACTGGTATCGAACAGAACGTTACTTCATTCATCACTGCAAACCCAAGTACAGCAATAGAATTGCAGCGCACCGTCGACGAATACATAGATGAAATGATAAGCGATATCCGTAACGGAACCTTGAGCGATAAATTCAGCATCGCACCTAACATCCGCCGGTCTCTTGCCGCCAGATACCGGTCAAATCCTGCACGCGCCGATGAACTTGCTGCACTCAAACAAAAATACGGCCGTATTCTTCCAAAGCATTACTGGCCTGACTTTCAGTTTATTACAACCTGGAAATGCGGTAACACCCGCGTTTACACAGAAAAAATCCGCGACTGGTATCCTGAACATACATGCCACCAGGAATTCGGTTACTTTGCAAGTGAATGCCGCTCGGGCCTCGTAATGAACGGCGGAAACGACACGGTTCTTTTTCCGTACATGCATTATTTTGAATTTACAGACGCCGATGACATTGATAACCCAAATCCTAAATTCCTTCAGATTCATGAACTCAAAAAAGGCAGGCGCTATCTGATTTACATCACAACATATGCAGGCCTTTACCGCTACAACATGAACGACATGATCGAAGTAACAGGATTTTACGGAACAATTCCTACAATTCAGTTTATCCAGAAAGTAAATGGAATTATCTCGATGACAGGCGAAAAAATTCACGAACGCCAGTTTATGGAAGCAGTTCGGCAGGCAGAAAAAGAAACAGGCATAAAGACCCGCTTCTACGTTGGTTTTGCTGACGTTAACGAAAGCCGCTACCACTATTACATCGAATTTGCCGATACAAACCTTTCACAGGAAAGCGCAGATGACTTTGCCGGAAATGTGGATGAAAAACTTAAAAAGATTAACGTTGAATACGAGGCAAAACGCGACAGTTTCCGCGTAAAAGCCCCTGTTGTTCACATTTTAAAAGAAAATGCCTTTGAAGATTTTAAAGTTGAATCAATCAGGAGGGGACTTGCCCGGGAAGGCCAGTTCAAAATGAATCTTTTGATGCAGGACGAAAAGCGGCACGCAATGTTTAAGGCTCTGGTCAAATAGACGGTGCTCGTGGAAAAAAGACTATGGATTATTCAAAAGTTAAAGGCGTAATTTTCGATTTTGACGGGACTCTTTATGATACGGTAAAACTCGGTTTTAACATGGTGCTCGAAAATCCTCTGCACATGTTTACTATGCGTGCCGACCGTCAGATTAATAATATGATGATTGGTAAGGATTTTCAAACCAGGGAAAACTTTATTCTTGAATTTGGAAAGTGCTGGGAAAAGATAACTAAAAAGCCGGCAAAAAACTGCCTTTCCTGGTACACAGAAGTTTACTTTCCTGTAATGATAAAAGTTCTCAAGAAAAAGTATAATGCCCGCCCAAAAGTCGCTGAACTGTTTAATTTTCTATATAAAAACAACATTCCTTTTGCAATTTTTTCTGATTACCCTTATGTTAAGGAACGTCTTGAGGCAATCGGCCTGACCAAAGAAGAAATAGCAGAACCTTCCGGCTGTTACTGTTCAACAGATTTTGGCTGTTATAAACCTGTCACAAGACCGTTTCTGAAGATTGCAGACGATATGAAGACTGCACCTGATAAAATCCTCGTTGTCGGCGACAGAAATGACACCGACGGAGAAGGCGCGATCCGGAGCGGGATGCAGTTTGTACAAATCAAAACAAAAAAAACAAAGACTGTTGAATTGACTCACAAAGTTTATGACTGGCTTGAATTTTACAAAGAGTTTACAGAATTTAAGCTGACAGAAAAAAATGCAAACAGCTGAGGGCCGGTAAATTTTGGGATGGTTTTGAAAAATTCCAAATATTACCTTTTAATTTTTGTTTTCTTTTTTTTTAGTTTGCTAAAACCTGTGCTATAATTTTGAGGTATGACTGATTTTATTATTTCACATCTGCAATGGTTCTGGCTTGCCGTTATGGTAATCTGCATTATCGTCGAAGCTCTTACAACCTTTGCGTTTACTACAATCTGGGCGGCGCTCAGCGCCTTTGTGATGATTTTTCTGTGCAAAACAGGAATGGCTTTCAGATGGCAGCTTTTGATTTTTCTTGCACTCACCATCGTTTTAATCGTTTTTACCCGTCCGTTCGTGATGAAAAAGTTAAAGCTCGGAAAAAACGTTACCAACGTCAACACGCTCGAAGGTCAGGAAGTGCTTGTAACCAAAGCAGTTTCTAAATTCGAAAAAGGACAGGCAAAAGCGGCAGGCGGCGTAATCTGGACTGTAAAGGCAGCAGATGACGGCGACATTGCGGAAGGAACTGTCTGCACTGTCGTAAAAGTTGACGGAAACACGCTGATAATTCAACCGAAATAATTCAACCGAAATAATTCTGGAGTCGTGATAAAAAGTACATACGCCACTTCGTGTCGTTTGCATATAGGAAATTATAAAACTTTGTGCTTGCGCACAGGAGCATCCGTGTACTTTTTATCACATGCAGATTTTGCCGTTGGCAAAACTGCGATTCGTGCCATCCATGGCACGCCGCTAACGCGGAGTTTATAAGGAGGAAAAAAAATGAACAGTATGACTTATATCATTATCGCAATTTTGTTTGTGGTACTGATTTTGATTCTCGCAAATGTACGGATTGTTCCACAGTCGGGCGCGTACATTATTGAACGCCTTGGAGCTTATTGTGCTACATGGAATGTTGG
>JAILFZ010000182.1 GCA_024697295.1 Treponema sp. | reverse complement strand
TTTTGATTCATCAACGCTGGTTACAAAACTCAACTGCCCGAATCCGAACGGATTTTTGTGGTGCTTTAAGAAAGCTTCATGAATATCGTGACTGTAGCATTCCGGATGAACCTGGAAAATACTTGTTGCGTTTACTGCCATCGGACTGTCCACGTAAATCGGAATCGGCGGAATCTTTTTCTTGTCTACGAGAAGATGCAGGTAGTAAACGATTTCCTGGGTTCGTTCGATTGCAAAAGAAGGAATTATGATCTTTCCCTTGCGGTCGATTGCGCGGCGTACAACCTTACGCAGTTCTTCCATGGCAATTTCGTTGCCTTCGTGTCGCCTGTTGCCGTATGTACTTTCCAGGAAGATATAGTCCGGCGCCGGAACATTTGTTGCCGGATCGCGGATAATCGGTTTTGTAGTACGGCCAAGGTCTCCGGTATAAAGGATTCGAATTTCATCCTGACCTTCGCGGCGGTCGTGTCCTGAGCGGCGTTCAGGGCCGTCATATTTTGCCTGTTCTTCCGGGGTTGCCTTACGGCGGTCACTGTGAACCCGTCTGTCATCACCTTCTTTCTTTTCTGCCAGAGATTTTTTCCAGCCAAAAAGTTTATTCCAGAGGTTGATTTTTTGTTTTTCGGCACTGGCAGCAGATTTTCCGCGCTGACCTGTAATCGTAATATATGCAAAGGCTGAACCAAGAATATGGCCCGCATCATAATACTCGAGCTGAACATCAGGGGCAATATACATTTTGCGGTTGTAAGACAGTGTTACAATCTGATTTTCTGCCTTAACACAGTCCTTTTCCGTAAAAAGAGGTTCCCAGTTGAATTTTTCTCCTTTTTTCTGGGCCTGCTTGCGCAGATACTCGGCATCGCGTGCCTGGATGCGCGCACTGTCCATCATTACAAGGTCTGCCAGATCACGGGTTGCAGGAGTTGCGTAAATGTTTCCGTCGTAACCTTTTTTGGCAAGAAGCGGCAAAAGTCCACAGTGGTCATAATGCGCATGAGTCAAAATTACGGTTTCAATCTTATCCACCGGAATTTCAAAATTACGGTTCTTTTCGTCTGCAACAGCGCGCTTACCCTGAAATGCCCCGCAGTCTATCATAAAGGCGCGGCCGTCGACTTCAAATATATGTTTAGAACCTGTTACTTCTTCAGCGGCCCCAAGTGAATAAACGTGTACAGACATAATAATCCCCCGTTCCGCAGCTTGCGGAAAAGGCCTTTCGGCCCCTTGTTATAATTTTATTATTATTAAATTAATTTAACAAGAAAAAATTTAAAAAACCGCTTTTTTCTCAATTTGACTGATATTAACTCGTCCTATATAATAAAAGAATGTACTCTAGGCAAATGCTGCAAGTGCCTGCCCTTCTTATTAATAACGGAAAGCCGGTTTTTGGAACCTTTGACGGACCGGTAGGCAGACTTGATATACGCGGATTACGTTCACCTTTTGGAAAGGTGCCTCTTCCCGCATTTATTTCTAATTTCCGCATCAAAAGCACGCTCTCCTTTTGCTTTACCATTGGACAATACACAGGAGACGTACTGTTTTTTGACGGCAAAATTTTTGGTCTTGCAGAGGTTGTTTTCTGGGACAGAAACACCGGCCGTAAATACGCATACAAAACAATCATGGGTCCGCGCCGGCGCTTTATTCCGCACAATCTCGAACAGGGATTCTGCGCAAGCTTTGGACGACGCCGCTATATTCGAATCAGCTGGGACCACAAACGCGACCGCATTTCAATGATATTCAATCTGGCGGGAGACTCAGTCCGCCCTTCAGTGCAGGCAGCGCTTACAGGACACTACTCCGACTCCAGAATGTGCGAAGTAACACAATGTGTTCCATTCAAGTCAAAACGGCGGTGTTCGGCCTCTTACCTTTCAACCCCGAGCCTCCGCGGCTCACTGACAATCGGAAAAACAAAAAAGACTCCGGGAACCACAGTAGAAACAGAATCAGGTCCAAGTCTGTTTTTCATTAACCGCTCCTACATGGATTATCTGACCAAAACTCAGTTTGTAAATGCGGCAGGAACAGCAGACGGCAGACAGGTGGCTTTTTTTATCGCCAACCTCGCTGATACCGGTGCCGATGAAGAACTCATCAACCGCAACATGCTTGTTGTGGACGGACAGGCAACTCCACTTCCGCCGGTCAAGATGACACAGCCGTTCGGGCTTAACGGAAAGTGGATCATTCAGGATACAGAAAACATGGTTGATTTGACCTTTGAAAGCGAATCAGACCATTACAGACATATGCAATTCATCATAAGCAAAATCGAAATGCATATCATCTACGGAAAATTTGAGGGTGTTATCAAAACAAAGGATGGTCAGGACATAAAAATCAGCGGACTTGCAGGTTTTGCCCGAGACCATTTGCTTAGGGTTTAATAAAGTTTACATATAAAAGGCGGCAGTTTTATGAGTAATGATTTTACACAGAGAAAAGTAGAACAGTCCTGGGAGCCGGGTACTCTTGATGCAACAAGAAAGAATATCGGGCCAATCGACAAGGAAGAAGCTGCAAAAATGACAAAAATTCTTGGAGGACAAATCCTTCAGGAAAAATCTGCACCAATCGATTATTCAGCCTTCCCGCCGAGGGAACGCCACTATTCCCACCGTGCAAGCGGCCGCTCATCTTCCGATGT